>JBEGSY010000041.1:0-26135 GCA_041179725.1 Actinomycetota bacterium
GAAGTTATCGAGTCGATCATCGTCAAGGAAAAGCCGGATGCGATTCTGCCAACTCTTGGCGGTCAGACTGCCTTAAATGCGGCTATGTCGCTGCACGAGCTTGGAATTCTAGACAAGTACAACGTCGAGCTAATTGGAGCCAAGGTTGATGCCATCAAGAAAGGCGAAGACCGCCAGATCTTCAAGCAGTTAGTGCTTGATGCAGGAGCGGATGTCGCTCGCTCGGTGATTGCTCACACGATGGAGGCCTGCCTCGCTGCGGCTGAGGTGCTCGGTTATCCAATGGTGGTTCGGCCGTCTTTCACTATGGGTGGACTCGGCTCAGGTTTTGCATATAACGAAGATGACTTGAGACGAATCGCAGGCGCAGGGTTGCAAGCAAGCCCAACCACCGAAGTTCTTCTTGAAGAATCAATTCTCGGTTGGAAAGAGTATGAGCTTGAGCTAATGCGCGACAAGAACGACAACTGTGTTGTGGTCTGCTCGATCGAAAACGTTGACCCGGTTGGTGTACACACCGGTGACTCAATTACCGTTGCGCCTGCATTAACGCTGACCGACCGCGAGTTCCAGAATTTACGCGACATCGGCATACAAATCATTCGTGACGTAGGTGTTGATACCGGTGGATGCAACATTCAGTTTGCGGTCGATCCGGTTAGTGGTCGTGTCATTGTTATCGAGATGAATCCTCGTGTTTCACGTTCTTCTGCTTTGGCTTCAAAAGCAACCGGGTTCCCGATTGCCAAGATTGCTGCGAAGCTCGCCGTCGGTTACACCCTTGATGAGATTCCAAACGACATCACCAAGGTCACCCCGGCAAGCTTTGAACCGACCCTCGATTACATCGTGGTGAAAGTTCCGCGCTTCGCATTTGAAAAATTCCCCGCAGCGGATGCCACGCTAACCACAACCATGAAGTCGGTTGGCGAAGCCATGGCACTTGGTCGTAACTACAGCCAGGCTTTGCAAAAGGCACTTCGTTCACTTGAACGTCGAGGTTCTTCATTCCACTGGGGCGAAATCCCTGCGTCAAAGAGCGCATTGCTTGAACTGATCAAGGTGCCTACAGATGGACGTATCGTCTCGGTTCAACAGGCACTACGTGCAGGAGCAACCGCTGACGAAGTTTTTGAGGCAACCAAGATCGACCCATGGTTCATCGATCAGATTGTCTTGATCAATGAAGTTGCAGCAACTATCGCTGATGCTGGACATCTGGATGGAGACATCATCCGACACGGCAAGGATCACGGTTTTAGCGACGCACAGATTGCTCAATTGCGTGGCATTAGCGAGGCAGAGGTGCGCGCCATGCGTCACAGTCTTGGACTGCGCCCGGTCTATAAGACAGTAGACACCTGTGCAGGGGAGTTCCCTGCTGAAACGCCTTACTACTACAGCACCTATGAGCAAGAGACCGAAGTTTCTCCATCTGGTCGCAAGAAAGTAGTCATCCTCGGTTCTGGTCCAAACCGAATCGGTCAGGGCGTTGAGTTTGACTATTCATGTGTACACGCGTCGTTCGCCTTGAGCGATGCTGGCTACGAAACCATCATGATCAACTGCAACCCCGAGACAGTTTCTACGGACTACGACACTAGCGATCGTCTCTACTTCGAACCGCTTACTCTCGAGGATGTTCTCGAAGTTATTCACGCCGAGCAGCAGTCTGGCGAATTAGTTGGGGTAATCGTTCAACTTGGTGGTCAGACCGCTCTTGGTCTTGCCAAGGGTCTAAAAGCAGCGGGAGTCCCAATTTTGGGTACAACACCTGAAGCAATCGATCTGGCAGAAGAGCGCGGCTACTTCTCGAAGATTCTTGACGACGCAAAGTTACTAGCACCTGCGAATGGCACTGCAATCACTCTCGCCGAAGCTGAAGTAATCGCGGCACGGATAGGATATCCGGTGCTAGTGCGACCTTCATACGTGCTTGGTGGACGCGGCATGGAAATTGTTTACGACCAGGAATCTCTAGTCGACTACTTCGATCGCATCAAAGATCAGGGAATTGTTGGAGAAGGCTTCCCACTATTAGTTGATCGTTTCCTCGATGATGCAATAGAAATTGACATCGATGCCCTTTACGATGGCGAGCAACTTTACGTCGGTGGCGTTATGGAACACATTGAAGAGGCAGGAATTCACTCTGGTGACTCGAGCTGTACATTGCCTCCGGTGACCATGAGCACAACTCAAATCTCACGTGTGCGTGAAGCAACTCTCGCAATCGCGAAGGGAGTCGGAGTGCGCGGATTGCTAAACGTGCAGTTTGCCCTTGCTAGCGATGTTCTTTACGTGCTTGAAGCTAACCCTCGCGCGTCACGCACAGTTCCTTTCGTCTCGAAAGCACTTGGGATCACACTGGCCAAGGCAGCGTCACGCGTAATGGTTGGTGAATCCATCGCTGAGCTAATCGCACAAGGAGCACTACCAGCCAAGGATGGAACCTACATCCCAGCTGGATCGAGCATTGCGGTCAAAGAGGCCGTATTACCGTTCAAGCGTTTTGCCACCAAGGATGGTCGTTTCGTTGACTCGCTGCTAGGTCCGGAAATGCGCTCAACCGGTGAAGTAATGGGTATGGACGTTGATTTCCCAAAGGCATTCGCGAAGAGCCAGGCTGCTGCCGGAAGTGCACTGCCGAAGAGCGGCAGCGTCTTTGTTTCAGTTGCCGATCGCGATAAGCCACACCTGGTCTTGCCAGTTCGCCGATTGCAACAGCTAGGTTACAAGGTGCTAGCCACCAGCGGAACAGCAGCAATTCTCGAACGACATGGTATCGACGTGCAGGTAGTTCGCAAGCACAGTGAACCTTCTGTAAACGGCGAGCCTTCGATCGTTGACCTAATTACCGATGGACTTGTCGACGTTGTAGTAAACACGCCAAGCGGATCGCACGCTCGCAAAGATGGCTATGAAATTCGAGCAGCGACCACTGCGGCGGATAAGGCAATCTTCACTACTATCGCGCAGCTTTCAGCAGCGATTGGATCATTCGAGTCAGTAATTGCTGAGCCTTTTGAGGTTCGATCGCTGCAGCAGCATGCCGAAGACAGAAGGGTAGCCCTTGCCAACTAGTTTCAGCAGTCGACTCCGTCGTAATTTTGATCTGTATGGTCAACTTTGCGTCGGAATAGATCCGCACGCTAGTTTGCTTGAAGACTGGAATCTCAGCGATTCGGTCGATGGTCTTAGAACATTTGCATTCACGGTACTTGAGGCTGCGGTTGGTCGCGTTGGAGTCATTAAACCCCAGGTCAGTTTCTTCGAGCGTTTCGGAGCCAAAGGATTCGCAGTGCTTGAAGACTTGGCTTCGGCAGCAGCTGAAACAGATTTGCAAGTAATCATGGATGCGAAGCGTGGAGACATTGGTTCAACCATGGACGGCTATTTCGATGCATGGCTGTCGCGCAGCGCGCCATTCGTCTGTGATGCGCTAACTGTGAGCCCGTATCTAGGTTTCGATTCGCTAAACAATGTTTTCTCTGCAGCACTAGAAAATGGCAAAGGCCTATTCGTCTTAGCAGCAACTTCAAACCCAGAAGGTAAGACTGTGCAAAAGGCAATGCTCAATGAGCGAACTTTGGCTGCCGACATCATGGATAGATTAGAACGAATTAACCGTGTGAATCTTGATGCATCAAGTGCGATTGGAAACTTCGGCGCTGTGGTTGGTGCAACACTAAATTTGCAAGCTGCTGGACTCGGTTCTATTTATGAAGATGCTTCTGCAACGACCCCCATTTTGGCTCCAGGCTTTGGGGCACAGGGGGCGGAGCTATCCGATTGTTCTCAACTATTCGGCTCAGCAGCTAAACGAGTTCTAGCTTCGGTTTCCAGATCGGTACTTGCGGCCGGGCCTAGCGGCATCGCATCGGCAATCGACAGCGCAAACCAGCAACTCCAAGTAGGTTTATCCCATGGTCGGTAATCGACTCTTAGTACTTGCCGGCCCGACCGCGGTTGGCAAGGGCACTGTTGCACGATACATTGTTGAGCACAACCCGGATGTGCAGCTGTCCGTGTCGGCCACAACCCGAAGTGCCAGGCCGGGCGAAGTTGATGGCGTCCACTATTACTTTTTGACCGATCCGGAATTCGACGCACTCATTGCCGACGGACAGATGCTCGAGTACGCCGTAGTCCACGGTTCTCACCGCTATGGGACGCCAAAGGCGCCGGTAGAGGCAGCTTTGGCTGACGGCAAAAATGTGCTCCTGGAGATTGACATCCAGGGTGCTCGCCAAGTCAAACAGGCCCTACCCGAAGCCATCACTGTGTTTTTAGCCCCACCAAGTTGGGATGAATTAGTGCGCAGACTAGAGGATAGAGGAACGGAAAATTCCGAACAGCAGGCTCGTAGGCTGGAGACCGCACGGGAAGAACTAGCCGCACAAGGCGAATTTGACCACATCTTGGTGAACGATGAGGTAGCCAAATGCGCGACCCAAGTCGTAGAATTGTTGAAGTCTTAGCGCCAAGCGCTCATTTAGGAAGAATCAAATGTCAGAAAAACTTGAAGGTATTGTTTCGCCGTCTATCGACAATCTATTGTCGAAGGATTACATCGGCTCAAAGTACGAGCTAGTTATTTTTGCATCGAAGCGAGCACGTCAGATTAATGACTACTACTCAGCACTTCAGGATGGTCACCTATTCCAGGTTGTTGGTCCACTAGTTGACACCACAATCAATGAGAAGCCTCTTACAATCGCTCTCAAAGAGATCGATCAGAACAAGCTAGCTAAAAAGACCGCTTAATAGGGCAATTCCGATAGGAGTGGGCCAATGCATGTTGTCATCGGTATCACTGGCGGAATCGCGGCCTACAAGGCAGCGGGGATAATCAGACTTTTCACTGAAGCCGGCCACAGTGTCAAAGTTATTCCAACTGAAAATGCCCTCAAATTTATTGGGGCTACTACATTGGAAGCTCTTTCGCACAACAGCGTTGACCCTAATCTCTACACAGATGTTGCCGATGTTAAGCACATTCAACTTGGTAAAGAGGCCGACCTCATTGTCGTCGCTCCAGCCACAGCAAATTTTCTAGCCAAAACGGCAGCTGGAATTGCTGACGACCTATTGGGAAACACAATCCTGGCCAGTGACGCACCGATTCTTCTGGCGCCAGCAATGCACAGCGAGATGTGGCTCAACTCTGCCACGAAAGAAAATGTCAAGGTATTGCGAAACCGTGGCTTCAACATCATTGAGCCAGCATCGGGGCGTCTAACTGGCGGTGACGCCGGTATCGGGCGTCTCCCAGAGATAGATCAGATTTTTGCCGCAGCATTGTCGCTTCTAAGCCCAAAGGATCTCGCCGGCAAGCACATCGTGGTGACTGCCGGAGGCACACGGGAAGCACTTGACCCGGTTCGATTCATCGGAAATCGCAGCAGCGGAAAGCAGGGGACAGCAATCGCATTGTGTGCCGCAAGTCGCGGAGCGAGAGTCACCTTGATTGGGGTCAACATCCCAAGCACTAACACTCCGAATGTTCACTTTGTTTCTGTTAGCACTGCTGCCGAACTTGAGCGCGAGGTCAATGCATTGTTACCAAATGCTGAGATCCTGGTTCAAGCCGCCGCGGTGAGCGATTTCAGAGTGAAACATCCGAGCGAAAGTAAGCTGAAGCGAAGCATCTTGGGCGATGAGGTTGCACTCGAATTAGTCGCCAACCCTGATATTTTGGCCGCAGCAGTTTCCCGAATCCGCAACGAAGGGATTAGTTGCAAAGTTATCGGTTTTGCTGCCGAAACAGCGGATAACAAGCAACAGCTACGTGAACTAGCGCAGGCGAAGTTGATGTCTAAGGGCTGCGACATAATCGTGGCAAACGATGTTTCCGAGGGTAGGGTATTTGACTCGGATGACAATGACGTATTGATTCTTACTAAAGCTGGATTCAGTGTCGAAGTAAGCGGTAACAAAACAGAAGTCGCCAACGCGATTCTAGATATACTTGCGAAATAGAGATTGACAAAAATGAGCGAACTTAAACTTTTTACTTCTGAATCCGTCACCGAGGGTCATCCGGACAAAATCTGCGACCAAATCAGCGATACATTGCTGGACGCGATTTTGACACAAGACCCAAACGCGCGCGTCGCAATCGAAACAATGGTTACCACAGGATTGGTTCATGTTGCGGGTGAATTGACCACTGAGGCTTACGTCGAAATCCCTGAAATTATCCGCAAAAAAATCAATGCAATTGGTTACACCTCTTCGGATATCGGATTCGATGGATCCAGTTGTGGAGTATCAGTCTCAATCGGCCAGCAATCACCAGACATCGCACAGGGTGTCGACAGTGGGTTTGAGCAACGTGAAAAGTCATCGCAGGATCCATACGATGCACAAGGCGCGGGTGACCAGGGCATTATGTTTGGTTACGCGACTAACGAGACTGCAACCTACATGCCGACTGCCATCTCACTTGCACATCAACTCAGCTCAAGATTGGCCGAGGTTCGAAAGTCTGGAATTGTCGACTTCCTGCGTCCAGATGGAAAAACTCAGGTGACCATTGGTTACGACGGCGCTGTTGCGAAGACCATTGAAGCCGTAGTTGTTTCAACTCAACACAACCCGAATGTTTCTCAGACTGACATCCGCGCGGCAGTCGCAGAATTCGTCATAGATCCCGTTCTATCAGCGACAGGTCTAGAGAATTTAGCCGGCGAGTACTTCATCAACCCAACCGGAGTATTTGTAACAGGTGGTCCAATGGGAGATGCCGGTCTAACCGGGCGCAAAATTATCGTTGATACCTACGGTGGAGCCTCGCGTCACGGCGGTGGAGCGTTTAGTGGCAAAGATCCTTCAAAGGTAGACCGATCCGCCGCATACGCAATGCGTTGGGTGGCAAAAAATGTTGTTGCCGCCGGTTTGGCTGATCGCGCCGAGGTTCAGGTCGCTTATGCGATTGGAAAGGCGCATCCCGTCGGTCTTTACGTAGAGACCTTTGGTACCGAGAAGGTAAGCAACGCCGCTATCGTGTCTGCAATCCGAGAAGTCTTTGACTTGCGCCCGAAGGCAATCATCGAGCAGTTAGACCTGTTGCGTCCGATTTACTCGCAGACGGCAAGCTACGGGCACTTCGGTCGCGAATTACCTGATTTCACTTGGGAAATGACTAACCGTACCGACGATTTGCGCCGTGCCACAGGAAACTAGAAGTACTTCTCAAATTGCTCGAATAGCGATTGATTCGCCTCTACCGAATCTTGATCGGCTATTCGATTACACGATTCCAACTGAATTCGTCGATTCAATTGCCGTTGGCTGTCGCGTCAAAGTTCCATTCGGTCGGTCCAAAGCGCTAAAAGACGGATTCGTGTTTGAAATTGCTGATGCCTCCGAATTCGATGGCAAGTTAGCTGCAATCAGAGAAGTCGTGTCTTCGGTTCCGGTATTACCCACGGAAAGCTATAAATTACTGAAGGCTGTAGCCGACCGTCAGGCTTGCACTCTCGGAGATCTACTAAAGCTCGCCATTGTGTCGCGCTCGGTAGCGGTCGAAAAGAAGTTTGTCGCAGAGAATTCGGGATACGCGGTATCAAAAAGGCGCCTAAAGGCCACACTCACCACAGCGATTGTCGAACCGAAACAAAATCGTTGGGCCGATAGAGCAATAGCTTTTGCCATTAGACAACGAGGTGATGGATTCAGCAGCATCATTATCGTGCCCGATTTCCGAGACCTTGCGCTATTGAAACAAGAACTTGAATCCGCTCAAGTCGAATTCATCGATTACTCGGCAAGCCGCAAACCTTCCGAACGTTATGCATCTTTCTTACAATGTCTTCGACCAGGTGCTCACATCGTAATCGGAGCACGCAACTCTGTTTATGCGCCATTAGTTAATCTGGGTGGAATTTACTTATTCGATGACGGTGATGACAATTTGGTCGAACCAACTTCGCCGTATGTGCACACTCGCGACGTCGCACTCGTGCGGCAGGGCTTGACCAATTGTGACCTAGCAATCGAAGCCCACTATCGAAGTACCGAGTGTCAACGTCTTGTCGAAGTTGGTCACCTAAAAGATTCAACAGAACCTTTTACACATCCGAGCATTGCAGTTAGCGACGATGATTCAAGATTGCCAACGATGGCCTGGCAAGCAATCAGGAAATCAGCGCTTGATGATGGCAATCCTGTACTTATCCAAGTTGTCGGCAAGGGAATTGCTAGATCTACTTATTGCTTCGAATGCGGCGAACGAGCCAACTGCAACACCTGTAACGGACCAATCTGGATTGACTCGAGCAATACGCCTAAGTGTCGCTGGTGCGCCGCCAACAATCTCAATTTCGAGTGTCACAGTTGCGGGGGCAAAAAACTTAAGCAGGGTAGCGGCGGTGCCACAAGAACCGTGTCTGAAATTGGAAAATCATTTCCTGGTGCACAGATCATTGAATCAACTGGTGACAACCCAATTTTGGAAATCAAGCACGGCAAGAGAATCGTTGTTTCAACGCCTGGCGCAGAGCCCAAAGTCCCTGGCGGTTACGGATGCGTGGTTATTCTCGATGCTTCATCAGCGCTGGCAAAGGATTCACTGCGTGCTCAAGACATGGCAATACGTAACTGGACCAATGCGATTGCACTTACGGCTGACGGCGGCAAAGTGGTGGTGAGCGGTCTACCTCAAAAACTTGGACAACAACTAGCGCTCTGGCAACTAACCGAAATAGCCGCTGATGAGTTTGCCAATCGAAAGGAACTCGATTTTCCACCCGCATTGCGTCTAGCCAGTATTCAAGGGGAAAAATCATTAGTTACAGCCATTGCAAACGAACTCGATAAAGATTTGTTTCAAGTACTCGGACCGATAAGTCTGAAATCCGACCGCGCCGACATAGATCAGCGATACATCATCAAGTACAGTTTCGCCAACGGCTCAGCACTGGCAACGCAACTCAAATCGCTAATCGCAAAGCAAACCACTGGCATGGTACGCACTGCAAGCAACGGCAGAACCAGTCGTGCCATTCGCGTCCGCATGGACGACCCCGAAGTAATCTAGTCTTCGGAGGACCCTTGTGAAGATTGTTTTTGCCGGCACAACAGCTCAAGCTGCTGAAGTACTCAAACATCTTCATAAAACGCATCACTCTGTAGTTGCGGTACTCACCCGGGAAGACGCACCGGTTGGGCGCAAGGCAATTGTCACTCCATCTGCAGTGGCACAGGTAGCGCAAGAACTAGGGATTCCAATCATCAAAGCCAATCGGATAACCGATTCAGTCGTCTCGCGGCTAGATGAGTATCAACCTGACCTTGGCGTGGTGATTGCCTACGGTTCACTTTTGAAGGCGCCTGCCCTTGCTGTTCCTCGCCACGGATGGATTAACCTGCATTTCAGTTTGTTGCCCAATTGGCGCGGAGCCGCACCTGTGCAACATTCTTTACTCGCTGGCGACCCGATTACGGGCGTCAGTATTTTCCGACTTGACGAAGGCATGGACACCGGTCCGTTGCTGGCTAGCGTACCGACCGAGGTACAACCGGATGAGAATGCCGGTGAATTACTGAACCGACTAACCCAGATTGGCATTACAGCTCTCGATGAATCATTGGCTCGAATAGATGCCGGCATTGCCGTGTTCGAACCGCAATCGGGGGATGGCACATTAGCCGGTAAGTTGCAGCGCGGTGACGCCAAGATCGATTGGTCACTCAACGCGGAGTCCATAAATAATCTGGTTCGAGCAATGAATCCTGAACCGATTGCCTGGACCACAATTGGTGAAAGCACGATGCGAGTTTTGAGTTCAAGACCTTCCCGACAAACATCTCCACTTCTATGCGGCACAGTTTTCATGGACAGTAACCAGGTATACGTAACTTGCGGTTCAAACAGTGTGCTGCAACTTCTGCAGGTACAACCAGCCGGAAAGAACTCTATGCCGGCAGCGGACTGGTTGCGTGGTCAAAGCGTAAGTGTGGTTCTCGGTGGCTAAAACACCTAGAACTAGTCGCGGGGTGGCCTTCGAACTTTTACGTTCCGTTGAAGTGAATGATGCTTATGCCAACTTGGAAATGCCGAAGTTAATCGAAGAGTCAGGTCTTGATAGTCGAGATGCTGCTCTAGCTCAGGAAATCGCGTTTGGCACAATCAGAAATCAGTACTTCTACGATCGTGTGATCGAAGCCGGCGCTAATCGTAAAGTGACCGCAATTGACCGAAGTTCACTCCTGATTCTCCGTATGTCAACGCATCAATTGCTAAACATGCGAATCCCGGCACATGCTGCCATCAATGAAGCTGTTGATCTGGCTAAGAAGGTTATCGATCAGGGAGCCAGCGGCTTTGTAAACGGAATTCTCCGAAGGGTTGCCGAAAAAGATGCTGCCGAATGGCTAACTCAGCTGTTACTGACATGCTCCGACGAGACAGAGAAGCTTGCACTGAAGTATTCACATCCGGTTTGGATAATTCGAGCGTTGCAGCAGGCACTCAAGATTGATGGGCGAGAGAACGAAATAATTGCACTGCTCGAATCAGACAATCAACCACCTTTAGTGAATCTTGTTCTGCTTCCCGGTAAAAAAGCTGACCTTGAACAGTTCGTGGCTGGTCAGGCTAGCCCAATCGGTTATGTCATGCGCGAAGGGGATCCAGGGAAGTTACCTCAGGTTCGCGACGGAATGATGAGAGTACAGGATCAAGGTTCTCAACTTTCGGCATTGCTATTGAGCAGAGCCAGAGAAGTTGAGGCGGGGGAACTCTGGCTAGATCTCTGTGCCGGTCCCGGTGGTAAAGCTGCCGTGCTGGCAGCTGAAGCTAAGGAAAACGGGGCTCATTTCTACGCAAACGAACTTGCGCCTCACCGCGCAAAATTGGTCACCCAGGCGCTGAGCAAGATAGACCCCCAGGTGGAAGTCTCCTGTGCCGATGGGCGAAGCTTCGGCAATGACTTCGCTGGAAAATTTGATCGAATTATGGTCGACGCGCCTTGCACCGGTCTCGGGGCACTGCGCAGGCGACCGGAAGCCAGATGGCGAAAACAACCCAGTGACGTGGCTGAACTAAGCAAACTGCAACAGGAGCTGCTATCTAGCGCTTGGCTAGCTCTAAAACCCGGTGGGCTTTTGGCCTACGTCACCTGTTCACCACACAGCGCCGAAACTGTCTCTGTTGTGGATTGGCTAATGCGTAAATTCGGCGATGAAGCACAACTTCTTGATGCAGCAGCAGTTTTACATTCAGTGAATGACCATTTGGCGTTGAATACTAAACGCAAGACTGTTCAACTATGGCCTCAGGCACATGACACAGACGCCATGTTTATGTCTCTGCTAACCAAGTCCAAGCCGAGTGCTGGCTAGAGTAGTCGCATGAGCGTGCGCATCGATCCAAGCATCCTCTCTGCGGATTTTGTAAATTTCCAGCGTGAGTTCGAAACGCTCGGGCATGCAGATGCGCTGCATGTCGATGTCATGGATAACCATTTTGTGCCTAACCTAACTTTCGGCTTGCCAATGGTTAAGCGCATGCAAGAGGTTTCCGCGAAACCACTTGATGTGCATTTGATGATTGAAAACGTGGATGTTGAGGCAGTCAAATACGCCGAGTCTGGTGTGTTCTCTGTAACGTTCCACCTAGAAGCGGCAAATAGCGCCACCTCCATCGCCAAGAACCTCCGCGCCGCTGGTGCACGTGCCGGTTTGGCCATCAAACCGAACACCAATCTCAACGAAGTTGTCGAATTACTTCCGCACTTCGATCAGCTGCTGGTAATGACCGTCGAACCTGGCTTTGGAGGACAGGCGCTAATCGAACACACTCTGGAGAAGGTCGCTAAGGCAAGGCGCCTCATTGACACTGAAAAACTCGATGTGTGGCTTCAGGTTGATGGCGGCATTGATGAATCGAATATCGAGAGAGTTGCCGCACTTGGTGCAGACACTTTCGTAGCAGGTAGCGCGGTGTTCAAGGCAACGGACAGAAACGCCCAGATAGATCGACTGCGTGGCTTAGCCGAAGCCGGTTTCAAACACTTGCACCTTTAGAAGGGCTACAAATCAAGGTAATCTAGTCGGATGAAGACCTTCGAACAACTCTTTGCCGAAATCAAAGAGAAGTCAACCCAACGGCCTGACGGTTCTGAAACCGTAAAGTGGCTGGATGCTGGCGTTCACACCATTGGTAAGAAGATCGTCGAAGAAGCTGCCGAAGTCTGGATGGCAGCCGAGCATGAAGGCAACGAGCGCACCGCTGAGGAAATTTCCCAGCTCATCTACCATCTGCAGGTTCTTATGACCGCTAAGGGTATTGAAATTGCCGACCTCGAAAAAAACTTCTAAGACAAGAAAAGAATTCAAATGCTAAAAGTTGCAGTCCCAAACAAGGGGATTTTGTCAGACACAGCCATCCTTATGCTCAAGGAAGCCGGCTACGCGATTCGCCGCGATCCAAAAGACTTGCACGTCGTAGATACACAGAACCAAATTGAGTTTTTCTACCTTCGCCCTAGAGACATCGCCACCTATGTTGGAGCCGGTTCGCTAGACCTTGGGTTTACCGGCCTGGACCTACTGCTCGATAGCCGAAGTCAAGCCAAGCCAATCGCCAACCTCGACTTTGGTGGTTCGACGTTCCGCTTCGCTGGTCCGGTCGGTGCTTTTAGTGACATCAACCAACTCGCTGGCAAGCGCATCGCTACTGCCTATGTGAACTTAGTTGAAGATTTTCTTTCAAAGCAAGGCATCAAGGCAGAACTGGTTCAGCTTGATGGAGCCGTTGAAGTATCTGTAAGACTCGGAGTTGCCGACGCCGTTGCAGACGTAGTTTCAACCGGAAATACTTTGCGTCAGGCTGGACTTGAAATTTTCGGTCCAACCATTCTGGAAAGCACTGCACAACTTATCGTTGCACCTAGCCACGCTGTCGATTACGAACAACTGCTACGTCGCCTTCAGGGAGTTATCGTTGCAAGAGAGTACGTCATCGTTGACTACGACTGTCCAGTGGCGATTATCGAAGCTGCATCGGCAATCACACCTGGTATCGAATCTCCGACTATTTCGCCGCTTCGCGATTCGGATTGGGTTGCAGTAAGAGCGCTAGTTAAATCAGCCGAAGTTAACCGTGTGATGGATGATCTATATCAGCTCGGTGCTCGGGCGATTCTGGTTAGCGCATTACACGCTGCGAGAATCTAGTGTCGCTGGCAGTTCGTGTAATCCCGTGTCTTGATGTGGCAGAGGGACGTGTAGTCAAGGGTGTCAATTTTCTGAATCTTCGAGACGCCGGCGACCCAATAGAACTCGCAACACGCTACTTCCAAGACGGCGCTGATGAACTAACTTTCTTGGACGTAAAAGCTACGGTGGATAATCGATCCACCATGTATGACTTGGTTACTGCAACCGCCGAGCAACTATTTATACCGTTGACCGTCGGGGGAGGAATTCGCGAAGTTGACGATGTTGCCAAACTGCTAACAGCCGGCGCAGACAAGGTTTCGGTTGGCTCGGCTGGCATCAGCAACCCGAACCTGCTAACTCAGATCGCTAATCGCTTTGGCAATCAGGTCTTGGTGATTTCACTGGATTTAAAGCGTTCACCTAGAACACCGAGTGGCTACATAGTTACGACTCACGGCGGACGCCAGGAAAGCGATCTGGACGCGCTTGAGTGGGTTAGCCACTGTCAGGAGCTCGGCGCTGGAGAGTTACTAGTCAACTCAATTGACGCCGATGGCACTCGCGCCGGTTTTGATGTCGAGATGCTCACTGCGATTCGAGAGATCAGCACAGTGCCGGTAATTGCCTCTGGCGGTGCTGGTAAAGCAACTGATTTTCCGGCGGCGGCTAGAGCCGGAGCAGACGCAATTCTGGCGGCCAGCATTTTCCACGAGGGTTCGGTTAGCATTACCGAAGCAAAACATGAGCTCAAGACAGCCGGATTCGAGGTGCGATAATGCCGCTTGATAAGAGTGCATTTGAAACTTTGAAGTTTGACGGAGATGGCCTAATCACGGCAGTAGTACAGTCGGCCGCCAGCTCTCGCGTACTAATGGTCGCTTGGATGAATCGCGAAAGTCTTTCTCAAAGCATTGAAAACGGTGAAACCGTTTTTTGGTCAAGATCTCGAAATGAAATCTGGCACAAAGGCGCCACTTCGGGTAACACGCAGCAAATCATTTCCATCGAAGCGGATTGCGACGGTGACACCTTGTTGATTAGGGTCATGGAGAATGGGCCAGCTTGTCACACCGGTACCGAATCTTGCTTCGACGTTCAGACTCTTTACATAGCTACCGATGAAACGGAACCTTGATTTTGACCGTCAATCTATCTGGCCAAGAATTTGCAGAACTCAGTCGCGACTATAACCTGATTCCGGTTTATCGCACGATTCCGCTTGCAACAGAGAATCCAGTCTCACTGTTTCAAAAACTTGCCTCAGACATTTCCGGATCATTTTTGCTTGAATCTGCTGAGCAGGGGATTTGGTCGCGTTACTCATTTATCGGAGTGCAAAATCGCGGATCGCTTATCAAGTACACAAACGGTAAGGCTTCGTGGAAATCTACAAGCGGACTATCACCGTTTCCTGACCGCGAGGCAAGTGAGCTCGGAAGCTCAGCACTGGATGCCATCGAACAAATTGGCTCTTCCTGGCATTCACCACGACTAGAAAACCTGCCACCGCTCACTTCAGGTCTGGTCGGCCTACTTGCCTGGGACCTAATTCGAGAGATTGAAAACCTACCGAATACACCAGCTGCAGACTATAAATCGCCATTGATGAGCCTGAGTATGTCTTCAGAAATGGCTATCGTTGACCACCACGAGGGCGTACTTCATTTACTCAGCAACGTTTTTTTGTCTAGCGACAGCGACATCGCAGGTAGTTACATTGAGGCACTGAATCGGATCAATGCGATCGAGTCGAAACTCCATACAGCTGAAGTGCCGCCGAATATGGCAAAAGCCAGTGTCAGCAAGGTTTCGCACAGAACCTCGAAAGAAGAATTCTTTCATTCTGTTGCCAAAGCAAAAGAGTACGTTCGCATCGGAGATGTGTTCCAGGTTGTGCTCTCCCAAAGATTCGACATCGAGACTGATGCTGAACCACTAGAGATTTACCGAAATCTTCGCGAACTAAACCCAAGTCCGTATATGTACCTTTTGAACTTTGAAGATGAATCAGGTCGCTATGCGGTGGTCGGATCATCCCCAGAAGCGCTAGTTACCGTCACTGACGGGCACGCAGAAATGCACCCGATTGCTGGTTCTCGACCCAGGGGGAATAATGAAGCCGAAGATGATTCGCTTGCCGCTGAGTTGATTGCAGATCACAAAGAGCGAGCCGAACACTTGATGCTGGTTGATCTTGCGCGAAACGATCTGCTAAAGGTTTGCGAACCAGATTCCGTGCACGTTTCGGAATTCATGCAAATTCATAAATTCAGTCACATCATGCACCTCAACTCGACGGTAGAGGGCAAGGTAAGCCTTGGTAAGTCGCCTGTCGATGTTTTTCGAGCAACTTTTCCTGCAGGAACTTTGTCTGGAGCACCAAAACCTCGAGCACTTGAGATCATCGACGAACTCGAATCAGCTAACAGAGGTGCTTATGCAGGTGTGGTTGGCTACTTCGATTTTTATGGCAATGCGGATCTAGCAATTGCAATTAGAACCGCATTTGTCCGTGATGGTGTTGCTCACGTGCAAGCAGGTGCGGGAATAGTGCTTGATTCTGTTACCGAGAATGAGTTTCAAGAAACCATCTCAAAGGCAAGCGCACCAATTCGCGCGATTGAGGCATGCGCTTCGAATGACTAATCGGCGCGTAGTTGTCATCCTCTTAGCAATTCAACTGCTCGGTTTGCTTTTGCTTACTCAAACTTGGTACAGCATCGCAATGCAGGTTGCCGGAAAGCGGACAGTGCTTGGGGATTTCCAAGGCAGCCAGACCTACGCGATAGCTATGCCAGTTACCCTCTTTCTATTGGCAGCATCATTGGTATCGCTATTGACCGGCAGTACGGCATCGCGAATTGTGCTCGCGACTCAAACTTTAGTTACGACAGGTCTAATGGTTTGGTTAGGCATTCAACTTGCTCTGGCGAACATTGCTGAACTTGATCCGCAACTAGAGCGATTGACGGGGATTGCCAAGACTCATGGAGTCTCTGGAGTTGAGGTCGCAAGCGGGCTGAACTCTTGGTTGTGGCTTGCTACCCAGCTACTGGCAATTGTGCTCTGCGGCTATTTGGCAAGTCGATCCAAGGGGTGGCAACGACCAAGCCAGGCAGTCAAAGGAGTGGGGAATAAACCACGCTCAGCTATTGACCTCTGGGACTCCCAACGCGGATAGAATTGTCGCAGATTTAGAGAAAGGCTGACATGTCAGCAAATGCAAATGACCCAGGTCACGGCGACACTATCGCTGCCTGGACTACAGTTACCGCAATCATGCTCGCATTCGCGGTTGCAACTCTAGGAGCATGGTTGGGCAACTCTGCTCTTCTTATTGCGGGTGGAGTATTGGTAGTTGCTGGTCTCGCAGCAGGATTCGTCCTAAAGCGTGCCGGCTACGGTAACAACGCCAAGCACTAGTCCCTAAGAACCTAGTGCTTGAAGGTCTCTACGCTGGCGCAATAGCCGATGCAAAACTTCGCGAATCTAATCAGTCGCTCGCGGTAGTTGAAAAACTAGCTCTCGAATCGCCCGCACCTCTCAACGCACTCAACTTTTTGGCTCCAGCCGAGCACATCAAAGTTTTGGCAGAGGTAAAGCGAGCGAGCCCATCAAAGGGGCATCTAGCCGAGATCGCAGATCCGGCCGAGTTGGCTCAAAGTTACGCAATGTCTGGCGCCTCAACTATTTCGGTGTTAACCGAGGGCCACAAATTCAAGGGCAGTTTGGATGATTTGCGAGCTGTTCGATCTCGTGTGGCTGTGCCAGTATTACGAAAAGACTTCATAGCCAACGAGTATCAAGTGCTAGAAGCTCGCGCAGCTGGAGCGGATTTAGTGCTGCTGATTGTTGCCGGTTTAGCTTCAAAAAGACTCGAAAACCTCAAGCTACTGATCGAGGAACTCGGAATGACTGCATTCGTAGAGACTCACTCGGCAGATGAAGTTCGTTACGCGGTCGATATCGACACCAAACTCCTAGGCGTCAATGCTCGAGACTTGAGCACTTTCGAGACGGATCGAAATCTTTTCGGTACTTTGACGCATTTAATTCCTTCTGGTGTAGTAAAAGTAGCCGAAAGTGCCGTACGCACAGTTGATGACGTTCGTCACTATCGTGAGGCCGGGGCTGATGTCGCTCTCATCGGTGAAGCGCTGGTCACCGGTAATCCCGCAGAACTACTCAAGCAGTTCACATCAATTTAGACTGTTACCGTGACTTCACTTAGAAATGAATCTGGACCATACTTCGGTGCCTACGGCGGTCGTTTTGTACCTGAGTCACTAATCGCTGCCTTGGATCAACTATCCGACACATATACCAAGGCTAAGTCAGACCCAGCTTTCATATCGGAACTCGCCGAGCTACACAGAACTTATACCGGACGTCCATCAATCATCACCGAGGTTAAGCGCTTCGCTGAACACGCTGGGCCAGTGAGAATATTTCTAAAGCGCGAAGATCTTAACCACACCGGATCTCACAAAATCAACAATGTGCTCGGCCAAGCACTGCTTACCAAGCGAATGGGTAAAACCAGAATAATTGCCGAGACCGGTGCCGGACAGCACGGAGTCGCTAGTGCAACCGCGGCTGCTTTGTTCGGACTCGAGTGCGTTGTTTACATGGGTGAAGTAGATACAGAGCGACAGGCACTAAATGTGGCACGCATGAAACTTCTCGGAGCAGAAGTTGTGCCGGTGAAAACTGGAAGCCGCACACTCAAAGACGCAATCAACGAAGCGCTCCGCGACTGGGTGGCAAACGTCGACGACACACACTATCTACTCGGCACAGTTGCTGGACCGCATCCATTTCCGGCCATGGTTCGTGACTTTCACAGCGTCATTGGAATCGAAGCACGTCAGCAGATGCTTGATGAATTTGGTTTTCTACCTGACGCCTTGGCTGCCTGCGTTGGTGGTGGATCAAACGCGATTGGTTTGTTCCACGCATTCCTAGATGATGCAGACGTGAAGATTTTTGGATTTGAAGCAGCAGGTGAAGGTATGGATACCGACAGACACGCAGCAACTTTGAATTATGGAAGACCTGGAGTTTTGCATGGCGCCAAGAGTTACATGCTCCAGGATGAGGACGGACAAACCATTGAGAGTCACTCCATCTCTGCTGGGTTGGACTACCCGGGTGTTGGACCCGAACATTCATGGTTGAAAGATTTGGGTCGCGCCGAATATCAGGGGATTAGCGATGCCGAAGCCATGGATGCACTTCGCTTGCTCAGTCAAACCGAAGGAATCATTCCGGCGATTGAATCTGCACACGCTTTGGCTGGCACGCTTAAGCTCGGCAAAACGTTGGAGCCGGGGTCATCAATCCTCGTTAATCTCAGTGGTCGCGGCGACAAGGACATGGAAACCGCGGCTAAGTATTTTGGACTTATCTAATGAGTAAAACTGCAGAGCGATTCGCGAGCAACAAAGCAGCCGGCCGCAAGACGCTGGTGGGATACTTTCCGATCGGGTATCCAACATTGAACGAGTCAGTTGATGCAGCAATCGCCATGTGTAAAAACGGCGTCGATATCCTCGAACTAGGCGTGCCTTACAGCGATCCGGTGATGGATGGTCTTGTGATACAGCAAGCCACGGGCGAGGCGCTCGCCAACGGGTTCAAACTGGCCCAAGTTTTCGAGGCAGTAAAAGCTGTAACTGAAGCCGTGGATACTCCCGTTTTGGTCATGACCTATTGGAATCCGGTCATCCAGTTTGGCGTCGAGGATTTCGCGCAAGCATTGCAACAAGCAGGAGGCGCTGGACTAATTACTCCAGATTTAATTCCCGACGAAGCGAATGACTGGCTTAAGGTTTCCGATGAGTTATCGCTGGACCGAGTCTTCCTTGCGACTCCAACTTCTTCTCCCGCACGTATGCATCGTGCCTGCGAGCTAAGTCGTGGTTTTGTTTACAGTGTTTCAACCATGGGGATTACCGGCACACGCGATTCTGTTGATGACCTTGCGCAACAGGTTGTAACCGCGGTTCGAGCGACCGGCACCAATCAGAACACTGCGGTTGGAATCGGTATTTCAACAGCGGAACAAGTTCTCGACGTTAACAAGTATGCCGATGGTGCAATTGTTGGTTCTGCCTTCGTTCGTGCCTATCAAGACGGTGGACTCGCACAACTAATCGAAAAAGTAAAAGAACTAGACCCGAATCATTAGCAAAGAAGAACAATGAACATTCTGCAAAGCATCCCTAGCCCGACCATTTCCAGTTTCGATTTAGGCCCATTTCGTGTTCATTTCTATGCACTTTTCATAGTGCTTGGCATAGCAATTGCAATTTGGCTTGGTAATCGTCGACTTTTAGCTCGCGGAGGAAAATCGGGGGCAGTCCTAGACATTGCGCTTTGGGCTGTTCCATTTGGAATTGTTGGCGGTCGTATTTTCCACGTGCTCACTCACTGGAGTTTTTATTTTGGAGAAGGAAAAGATTTTTCCAAGGTGTTTGCGATCTGGGAGGGTGGCCTTGCTATCTATGGCGCACTAATCCTTGGAACTATAGGGGCCTACATCGGGTCAAGATTTGCCGGAATTCGTTTCCTGTCATTCGCTGATGCGATTGCTCCGGGCGTCATACTGGCGCAAGCTTTCGGCCGCCTAGGCAACTATTTCAATCAGGAGCTATTCGGATTGCCAACCGACTTGCCTTGGGGTCTAGAGATTGCGACGCCAAATGACGCAATTCCTATTGGTCTGCCGGAGGGAACGCTTTTTCACCCAACGTTCCTGTACGAGATCATCTGGAACCTGCTGGCATTTGGCTTGATTTTGTTGTTTGAAAGTCGCCTAAAGTTGCGTTGGGGTCAAACTTTTGGGCTCTACCTAGCACTTTATTCGTTAGGCCGATTCTGGGTAGAAGGACTGAGAATCGACCCTAGTGAGGTATTTTTTGGTATCCGCACGAACCAATGGTCAGCAATTGTCGGGCTTTTGGTCGCCGCGGCCCTGATTTACTGGTCACGTCGTACCCATCCAGGTTCTGAAGAGAGCGTTTACCTAACTGGACGCGAGCCAATTGGTGAAGCAGGAGATCCTTAAGTTTACGACGCTGCAAGCCAGCCAGATACTGACCATGAGTTAGACTCAAATAGCAGTAAATAGAGGACGTAACCTGCCTTAAACTGCTAATCGGCGCCAAAAGCGCATTACATTTTTCTCTCCCGTAGAGCTTTCTGGGCCAGCGTTGTCCCTCTGATTAATTGGATTGGAGTGTGGCATGCCTGGAGTATCGCCATTTGCCAAGTTCGCTACTGCACCTGCAGCTAATGGACTTTATGACCCAGCACGCGATCGCGATGCCTGTGGTCTTGCAATGGTTGCCACGCTTCGCGGAACTGCCGGTCACGACATCGTCGAGACAGCACTAAATGCACTGCGCAATCTTGAACACCGCGGTGCTGTCGGATCGGATGCGGGCACTGGAGATGGCGCTGGAATCCTCTCTCAGATTCCCGATAAGTTTTTCCGGAATGTAGTTGACTTCGAACTTCCTGCCAAGGGGAGTTATGGTGCAGGACTAGTTTTTGTAAACGAGGATGAAATTTCTTCGGCCGAGGCGAGCTTCGAAAACATTGCAACCGAGGAAGGCATTCGCGTCATCGGTTGGCGTGAAGTTCCCGTTCGACCTGAAGTCCTGGGTGATTTGGCACGTGCAGCTATGCCAGTCGTTCGTCAGGTATTTGTCTCTGCTGTAGATGGATCCCAAGGAATGGATCTTGAACGCAAACTGTTCCGCTTGCGCAAGCGCAGTGAGCGAAGCATCGGGATTTACCACCCATCGCTTTCTTCCCGCACCATTGTCTACAAGGGTATGGTCACTACGCTTCAACTCGAGCCGTTCTATCCAGATCTCTCGGACGAGAATTTCGAGTCGACACTTGCGCTTGTACACTCTCGTTTCTCAACCAACACTTTCCCTTCATGGCCACTGGCACATCCGTTTCGAATGATCGCGCACAATGGTGAAATCAACACAGTAAAGGGCAACCGCAACTGGATGCGGGCGCGTGAGTCCCGTTTGGCATCTGCCGAGCTTGGTGACTTGAAGCAACTCACACCAATCATCACCCCTGACGGTTCTGACTCGGCTTCGTTCGACGAAGTTGTTGAACTGCTATACATGTCTGGTCGCTCACTGCCACACGCCATGATGATGATGATCCCTGAGGCGTGGGAGAAACAAAGCGACATCGATCCGATTCGCAAAAACTTCTACGAGTACCACAGCATGCTCATGGAACCTTGGGACGGCCCAGCAGCCGTGGTATTCACTGACGGTTCGCTAGTTGGAGCAACCCTAGACCGAAACGGACTTCGCCCCGGTCGTTACTTGGTAACTGATGATGGGCTAGTAGTGCTTGCCTCGGAAATCGGTGTGGCCAACATCGACCCGAGCAAGATTGTTCGCAAGGGTCGCCTTCAGCCGGGCAAGATGTTCCTAGCCGACACTGTTAACGGTCGCCTAATCGGTGACGACGAGATCAAAGCAGAGATTGCCGCGCTTGAGCCGTGGGGTGACTGGCTAGAAGATAACCGCATTTACCTTTCGGATCTACCAGAGCGCGAGCACATCGCACATACCGCAACTTCAGTCAATCGACGTCAGCGTACCTTCGGCTACACAGAAGAAGAATTGCGAATTTTGATTGCACCAATGGCGCGAAGTGGAGCGGAACCACTCGGCGCAATGGGCAGCGATACTCCAATCGCTGCAATTAGCGATCGTCCACGCCTACTATTCGATTACTTTGTTCAGCAATTTGCGCAGGTAACTAACCCGCCACTTGACTCAATCCGCGAAGAAGTTGTCACTTCGCTAAGTACAGGAATTGGCCCGGAGCCGAACCTACTTAGTGCGACCCCTGAGCACGCACGACAGGTAATCCTCGACTTCCCAGTAATTAACAATGATCAGCTTGCCAAGATCAAGCACATTGATGTGAAAAAGGATGGTGCTGGTCACTCATTCACAGCCAGTGGACTCTACCGAGTAGACGACGGGTACGAAGCACTTGCCGACCGTATTCGCGAAATATTCGACGAAGTTGATGAAGCTATCGACAACGGTGCAACTTATTTGATTTTGAGCGACCGCGACAGTAACCGTGAATTGGCTCCGATTCCATCACTGCTACTAACTTCTGCCGTACACCACCACTTGATTCGCTCAGGTCGACGCACGCACGTTGGACTAGTTGTTGAAGCTGGAGACGTTCGCGAAGTACACCACGTTGCTGCATTGATCGGTTATGGTGCCGCTGCTGTAAACCCATACCTAGCCATGGAGTCGGCAGAGACCATGGTGAAGAACGGGACACTAGCTGGCATCTCTATTGAACAAGCATCAAAGAACCTTATTTACGGCCTTGGTAAAGGTGTACTCAAGATTATGTCGAAGATGGGAATCTCGACGGTTGCTTCTTACTCTGGTGCTCAAGTCTTCGAGGCAATTGGACTTAACCAGGAACTGGTAGATACCTACTTCACCGGTACCACCAGCCAGCTTGGCGGTATCGGCATCGATGTAATCCATGACGAAATTGCGTCACGACACCACAGCGCGTACCCAATCGACATCGCTACCAACCCGCACGAAACACTCGAAACCGGTGGCGAGTACCAGTGGCGTCGCGAAGGTCCACCGCACCTTTTCAACCCTGAGACAGTGTTCAAGCTTCAACACTCGACTCGCAACAAGCGCTACGACATTTTCCGCGAGTACACCAAGGCAGTAGACGACCAAGCCGAACGCTTGATGACTCTTCGCGGACTATTCATGCTTCGCGAAGGAGTGCGTCCAGCTATTTCGATCGACGAAGTCGAACCGATTTCTGAAATTGTTAAGCGATTCTCAACTGGCGCGATGTCTTACGGTTCAATCTCGAAGGAAGCACACGAGACTCTTGCGATTGCAATGAACCAGCTCGGCGCTAAGTCAAACACCGGTGAAGGTGGAGAAGACGTTGAGCGACTTCTTGACCCAAGTCGTCGAAGTGCAATTAAGCAGGTTGCTTCTGGTCGCTTCGGTGTAACTAGCATGTACCTAACGCACGCAGACGACATTCAAATCAAAATGGCACAGGGAGCTAAACCTGGTGAAGGTGGACAACTTCCACCTGGCAAGGTTTACCCGTGGATTGCGCGTACCCGTCATGCAACTCCAGGTGTTGGCTTGATTTCACCGCCGCCGCACCACGACATTTATTCAATCGAAGACCTAAAGCAGTTGATTTTCGATGTTAAGCGTGCCAACCGTGAAGCTCGTGTGCACGTAAAGCTTGTATCGCAGGTAGGAATCGGAACTGTAGCAGCCGGAGTTGCGAAAGCCAAAGCCGACGTGATTTTAGTTTCGGGTCACGATGGTGGCACTGGTGCTTCACCTTTGAATTCTTTGAAGCACGCAGGAACTCCATGGGAACTTGGACTTGCGGAAGCACAGCAGACGCTTTTGATTAATAACTTGCGCGATCGAGTATCCGTTCAGGTGGATGGTCAGATGAAGACCGGTCGCGACGTAATCATCGCTGCACTTCTCGGTGCCGAAGAATTTGGTTTCGCAACTGCACCGTTGGTAGTTGAGGGTTGCATCATGATGCGCGTTTGCCACCTAGATACCTGCCCGGTGGGTGTTGCCACCCAGAACCCAGTGCTTCGTTCGCGTTTCAGCGGCAAACCAGAGTTCGTAGTTAATTTCTTTGAATTCTTGGCTCAGGAAGTTCGCGAATACCTTGCCGCTCTTGGATTCAAGACCATGGATGAAGCAATCGGACACATCGAACTAATCGATGTAAACCGAGCAATCAACCACTGGAAAGCCGATGGCTTGGACCTATCACCAATCTTGGCTCAGGCGCCGGTTTCTCGTGACGCATCAAAGCGACGCATCACTGTGCAAGACCACGAGTTGGAAAAGCATTTCGATCACAAACTAATCGAAGCTGCTGGGGCCTCGCTAAATGACTCTCAAGCGACCGTAATCGAGCTAGATATCACCAACGTAGACCAAGCAGTTGGAACCATGCTCGGTAACGAACTGACAAAGCGCTTCGGTGCCGAAGGTTTACCGGATGGCACCATCGACATTCGCCTCGCCGGTTCTGCAGGTCAGTCATTCGGTGCATTTGTGCCACGCGGAATCAAGTTGACACTCGAGGGCGACAGCAACGACTACGTCGGTAAGGGCCTATCTGGCGGAACTATCGTCATCAAACCCGATTCACGCAGTATCTTTGCCGCTGAAGAAAACATAATTGCCGGAAACGTTATTGGTTACGGCGCAACCAGCGGAACCATGCTGCTGCGTGGAATCGTGGGAGAGCGATTCCTAGTGCGTAATTCAGGCGTTACCGCCGTGGTTGAAGGCGTTGGAGATCACGCACTCGAGTACATGACTGGTGGTTGCGCAGTAATCCTTGGTCAGGTCGGTCGAAACCTTGGTGCTGGTATGTCCGGTGGTGTTGCCTACGTATACAAACTACGTGCAGACCACATAAATGCCGAAGCCTTGAAGGCTGGAGAACTTCACATTGGAGATTTGGAAGCTGTCGATGAGACTCGCCTTAAGCAGCTACTCGAGTTGCACCTCACAGAAACTGGTTCCGCTGTTGCAGAAAGATTGCTTGCAAACTTTGCTGTCGAGGTAAAAAACTTTGTGCGGGTACTGCCGCGCGACTATGCATCGGTTCTAGACATCCGAGCACGCGCGCAGAAGAACGGTATTGACCCAGATCACGAAAGTGTATGGAAAGAAATCCTGGAGGTAACTAATGGCTGATCCAAGAGGTTTCCTTAAGGTTACTGAGCGTCAAACAGCAGAGCGTCGTCCTGTTTCAGTTCGAATCCGTGATTGGAACGAGGTTTACGAAAAGCGCGACCCCGCAGTGTTGCAGCAACAGGCGAGCCGTTGTATGGATTGCGGTATTCCGTTCTGTCACCAGGGCTGCCCGCTTGGCAACCTAATCCCAGAGTGGAACGATCTCACCTGGCGCAACCAGGGGGAGCAAGCAATCGAGCGTCTTCACGCAACCAATAACTTCCCGGAATTTACCGGCCGTCTTTGCCCAGCCCCATGTGAGTCTTCTTGCGTTCTCGGTATCAACCAACCTGCAGTTACCATCAAAGAGATCGAAGTTTCGATTATCGACAAGGCCTTTGACAACAATTGGGTCAAGCCACACGCGCCTGAACGCCTTACGGGAAAGACAGTTGCAGTGGTTGGTTCTGGTCCAGCTGGCCTGGCTGCGGCACAGCAGTTAACCCGCGCAGGTCACACCGTTGCTGTTTACGAACGCGATGACAAAATTGGTGGCTTGCTACGTTACGGTATCCCTGATTTCAAGATGGAAAAGCAACACATCGACCGCCGCATTCAGCAAATGGAGGCTGAGGGTACACGTTTCCGCGCAGGTGTCTCCATCGGTACCGACATCACCTGGGACGATCTGCGCTCACGCTACGACGCAGTTGTTGTGGCCACCGGCGCAACCAAGCCTCGCGATCTAAAGATTCCTGGTCGCGAACTTGAAGGTGTGCACTTTGCTATGGATTACCTTGTTCAGGCAAACCGAGTAGTTGCTGGTGAAGCCGTTGCAGATCAAATCGTTGCAGATGGCAAGAACGTGATAATTCTCGGTGGTGGAGACACCGGAGCTGACTGCTTGGGTACAGCAACCCGTCAAGGTGCTCTTTCCGTCACCACATTGGCCATCGGTAAGCAACCGGCAAGCGAGCGTACGTCGAATCAGCCTTGGCCAACGATGCCGAACCTATTTGAAGTTTCCAGTGCCCACGAGGAATTTGGTGAGCGTCAGTACCTGGCCTCAACAGTTGAATTCGTCGGTGAAAATGGCAAGCTAACTGGCATCAAAGTTGCTGAAACTGAATTTGTAGACGGTAAGCGACTGCCTAAGGCTGGCACCGAGCGAGTTATTCCGGC
>JBEGSY010000042.1:0-5862 GCA_041179725.1 Actinomycetota bacterium
CGAACGATACGGGCTTCAATCTTGCCCTGTTCCTCACGCGCTGCATGGTAACCGCCGTTCTCCTTGAGGTCGCCTTCTTCGCGAGCCTCGGAGATTTTCTTGGCGATTTCTTTGCGGCCGAATTTAACGAGTTGCTCGAGTTCAGCGGAAAGGCGGTCGTAGGCCTCTTGGGTGAGCCAGGTTGTTTCAGACATAATTTCTAAAGTTTATTTGAACCAACAGTCTTTCACCACGGCTGAAACCGCTGGTTTGACTGTATTTACGGTGGTCTTGGTCATTTCCTGACCCTTAGCCACAGCCACTTCTTTGTAGCCAACCACTTCGTAGTCCTCGGCAAGCGCCTCTACCTGGCAGATGACGCTCTGGTTGCGATGGTCGGTAGCCGAAATTTCCACGGTCACCAGACTTTCGCTCTCGACATTAAAGCTCAGAAGATTGCCAGTAGGCCTACCGCTGTTTTCGGCGGTAACCGCGATAGCCCAAGTAACGAAACCGATCAAGGCAACAACAGCGAAGCTGATAATGGCGAGGCGGCTTGGCTTAGGGTTTTTAGGCTTTTTGCCGTACCGGGCTGCCAGAAGTTCTTCTTGATTCATCAAGTTAAGGCTACCGTTTGCGGCGATACTAGAAGCATGTTGAAACTTGTTTCGGGCATCCTGATTGCCGCTCCGACTCCCACCGAGACCACCGATCCGGCAAGTACTTTCTACAGCCCAGGAACGCTTGGCTTCATTTTTGTTTTTGGTATTAGCCTTGCGGCAATCTTCCTAATTATCGATATGGTTCGCCGCGTACGACGAGTTCGCTACAAAGCTGAGATCAACGAGCGACTTGACGCCGAAGTATCAGGCGCCAAAGCTGCCGGCAGCGGGCGCAAGCGCAATAAGTAGTGCTGCTGTCCAGTGGCTCATAAACGCTAAAACAGTTAGCGTGTGGAAAATTTCATGGAAACCAAAGTGACCTGGAAAAGGATTTGGCTTCTTTAGGCCGTAGACAACTGCGCCGATTGTGTAGGCGAGGCCACCGCTAAGAATGAGAATCATCATCGGCGCGTTCGCATTCATAAAGTCGACCACGTAGGCGATGGCACCCCATCCCATGGCTATGTAAATCGGCACGTAAAGCCACCGCGGGGCGTTAATCCAAAAGACCCTGAAACTAATTCCGAGAACTGCTGATCCCCAAATTGCAATCATCAGTACCAGTGCTTTTTCTTGGGGTAGAGCTAGCAAGGTAATTGGGGTGTATGAGCCGGCAATTAGCAAAAAGATGTTTGCGTGATCGATGCGCTTAAGGGCAAGCTTGGTCTTCGGCTTCCAGTTGAAACGGTGGTACAAAGCCGAGTTGCCAAAAAGCAAGAATGAGCTGGCAAAGAAGATTGCACTGGCAACCTTGGCCACAACGCCATCTGCCAGCACGATTAGAACGATGCCACCGGCAATCACAATTGGGAGCACACCCGTGTGGATCCAGCCGCGCCAGCTTGGCTTTACATCGGCAGCTGGCTCTCGAAAACCCTCGCTGATAGGCATGCTCATGGCTTCACTCTATGCCCTAGATTTGGCTTGTGCGCAACCTGCTTTACAAGCTCTACGAACGTCGGATCGAAGCCGACCTCGCGGCAGCCGACCTACCAAAGCACGTTGCCGTCATGCTCGATGGGAATCGTCGTTGGGCGGAAAGACGATCTGGTTCAAAACCTTCGCACGGCCACGCAGCTGGCGCTTCCAAGATTTTCGAGTTTCTAGAATGGTGCGACGAAATCGGAATTACCACGACAACTCTTTACATGTTGTCCATCGACAATTTGGTGAAGCGCGAATCTGATGAACTAAAAGATTTGCTTGCCATAATCGGTGAGGTTGCCGAGGAGCTAGCCAACCGAAAGCGATGGAAAGTGAAGCTGGTTGGAGATCGTTCGGTATTACCAATCTCGCTCATCGAAAAACTTCAGGCGGCCGAGGCCGAAACCGCAAACTTGAACAAGCCGACAGTCAATCTCGCGGTCGGATACAGCGGTCGAGCAGAAATCGCTGAAGCCATTAAGAGCATCCTGAAATCGCATCAGGGGATTTCGCTTGATCAACTTTCGGAAAAACTAACTCCGGAACTAATAACTGAACACCTCTATACAGGAGGTCAAGCCGACCCGGACTTGATTATTCGAACTTCGGGGGAGCAGCGACTATCCGGCTTCATGCTCTGGCAGTCGAGTAACTCCGAGCTCTATTTTGAGGAAGCACTTTGGCCGGACTTCCGTAAGGTGGACTTCCTTCGTGCCCTGCGTGCTTTTGCCCGCCGCCACCGCCGTTTTGGCGCTTAGGTAAACGCTTTATTACAAACCCGTAATCGGGCGTGTCGCAACTTCGGGTTGTCCATTAGCAGGCGTAATTTGTGGCTAAGTACAACTAAAGGAGCACCGTGGCCCGTTCCACTTCCTCGAGCACAACTAAAAAAGCTTCAGAAACCAGCAAGAAGAAACCTGCTGCGGAAGCCACGGCCACCAAGACTTACGTACTCGATACCTCGGTACTGCTCTCAGATCCAAAAGCCTTGTTCAAGTTCAAGGAACAAGAAGTTGTAATTCCGATCATCGTGATCAACGAGCTCGAGAAGAAGCGCCACGATCCAGAAATTGGTTACTACGCGCGTCAGGCACTTCGTCACCTAGATGACCTCCGCCAGGAGCACGAACGCCTCGACTTCCCGATTCAGGTTGGCGATGGTGGAACGCTTCGCGTGGAACTAAACCACATCGACCAATCAGTCTTGCCATCAGGTATGCAACTTGGCGACAACGATTCACGCATTCTCGCTTGTGCATTCAACCTCGCAAATGAAGGTTTAGATGTCACTGTCGTTTCAAAAGATCTTCCGATGCGAGTCAAAGCTGCATCACTTGGTATGTCGGCCGAGGAATACCGCAATGACAACGCTGTTGATTCTGGCTGGACCGGAATTTCGGAAATCACACTTTCTGGTGACGAAGTCAACGATCTCTATGACACCGAAATCATCAAGCACAAAGATGTGGCGAACATGCCAATCAACACCGGTTTGATTATTCACTCGGAGCGAGGTAGCGCACTAGGTCGAGTTGAGGCTGGTTCGAAAATCAAATTGGTTCACGGCGACCGCGATGTCTTTGGAGTGCACGGACGAAGTGCAGAACAGCGCCTCGCTATCGATCTTTTGCTTGACCCAGAAATCGGAATCATTTCTCTTGGTGGCCGTGCCGGTACCGGTAAGTCTGCTCTCGCACTTTGTGCCGCACTCGAAGCAGTTCTGGAACGCCGTCAGCACAAAAAAATCATGGTCTTCCGTCCGCTGTTCGCAGTTGGAGGCCAGGAGCTTGGTTACCTACCTGGTTCAGAATCCGAGAAGATGAACCCTTGGGGGCAGGCAATATTTGACACGCTCTCAGCCTTAGTTTCGAAGGAAGTCATCGACCACGTGGTTGACCGAGGGCTACTAGAAGTACTGCCACTAACTCACATCCGCGGCCGTTCGCTGCACGATGCCTTTGTAATCGTGGACGAAGCTCAGTCGCTGGAGCGAAACACCCTGCTGACCATGCTGTCCCGTATCGGCCAAAACTCAAGGGTTGTGCTCACTCACGACGTGGCACAGCGCGACAACCTAAGAGTTGGACGACACGACGGCATCGCCTCGGTAGTGGAGCAGCTCAAGAACAACAAGCTTTTTGCCCACGCCACGCTAACCCGAAGCGAGCGTTCGGCAATCGCCGGCCTGGTCACCGACCTACTCGACTAATCCATCCGTAATAATCGGAAACTCAGGTTTTAGGCCTAGTTCAAGCGTGCCTAAAATTGAGGCATGACCCGCATTTATGACGACATCACCAAGACCGTTGGTAACACTCCACTAGTTCGTATTAACCGAATCATCCCTGGTGGAAATGTTTTGGCCAAGCTCGAGTTCTACAACCCTTCATCAACCGTGAAGGACCGCATCGGAATCAACATGGTTGATGATGCAGAGAAGTCAGGCAAGCTAAAGCCAGGTGGCACCATCGTTGAGGCAACCTCAGGTAACACCGGTATCGCACTGGCGATGGTTGGTGCTGCTCGTGGTTACAAAGTGATCTTGACCATGCCTGACTCGATGTCAAAGGAGCGTCGTACCTTGTTGCGCGCTTACGGTGCGGAACTTGTTTTGACTCCAGCAGCCGAGGGTATGCGTGGAGCAGTTGCCAAAGCTGAAGAACTTGGAGCACAGGATGGCGCGGTTCTCGTTCGTCAGTTTGCCAACCCAGCAAACCCAGAGATTCACCGCAACACCACTGCACAAGAAATTTGGAAAGACACCGATGGTCAGGTCGACGTTCTTGTCGCTGGTATCGGAACCGGTGGAACCATCACTGGTGTTGGTCAGGTTTTGAAGCAGCTCAAGCCAAGCGTCAAGGTCATCGCGGTTGAGCCTGCAGCATCGCCAATCTTGAATGGCGGAAACCCAGCTGGTCACCCGATTCAGGGAATCGGACCTAACTTCGTTCCAGAAGTTCTAGACACACACATCTACGACGAGGTGCTCGACGCCCCGAACGAGGAGGCCATCAAGTGGTCACGTCGTCTTGGTGCCGAAGAGGGAATCCTTGGCGGTATCTCTTCAGGTGCTGCCATCTGGGGAGCTGCGCAGATCGCTGCTCGCCCAGAGTACGCCGGCAAAAACATTGTGGTTATCATTCCATCGTTTGGTGAGAGATACTTATCTACAGTGCTTTACGCCGACCTACAGGAGCAGTAATCTCAGATTCAATTTGGCGTCGTTTCCAGGAAGACCTGGCAAACGCCGTTTCTCACGACCCAGCTACCGATTCCAAATGGGAAATGTTTTGGACCGGTACCGGGCTCCACGCTGTTTGGTGGTATCGAGTCGCTCACTGCATCCACACCAAGCTTCGCCTACGTATCATTGCGCGACTAGTGTCTAACCTCGGTCGCTGGCTCACTGGCGTTGAGATTCACCCAGCCGCCACCATTGGCCGCCGCTTCTTCATTGATCACGGCATGGCAACCGTCATCGGTGCAACTGCGATTATCGGCGACGACGTCATGCTCTACCACTCTGTAACGCTCGGTGGCACAACTACCAACAACGTCAAGCGCCACCCAACCCTTGGCAACCGCGTGCTGGTTGGCGCGGGCGCGATCATCCTTGGGGACATCACCATCGGTGACGATGCCAAGATAGGCGCCGGATCGGTGGTTACCAAGGATGTAAAACCTGGCACCACAGTTGTTGGCAAGCATTAGTTGTTGACAACTTAGAACCGTATTTGTTTTTCTTTCTAGCCTGTTCCAATGAACTGGGTTGCAAACCTTTATCTCCTGGCAGTGGCATGGCCACTTGCACGCACCGATATACGAGAACATCGTCTACCAAATAAATACACACTTCCGGCAATCGGCATTGCATTGATTGCGAATCTTCTCGCAGCTTGGATTGGCAATCAGTGGATCAATCTCGCGATTGCTCTTATTTGTGCCGTTGTTGCTTTTGGGGCAGCGTTGTTGGCAAATCGCTTTGCAACGTTAGGCATGGGCGATGTAAAACTCATTACTGCAATTTCACTTTGTCTTGGTTGGTTTTCTCCTATGGCTCCGGTGCTTGCACTGACCTTTGCATTCGTGATTGCTGGCGTTGTAGTACTTGCGAAAATTGCGCTCCGAAAAACAAGAATGGGCCAAAGCATTCCGCTCGGCCCATACCTGTTGATTGGGTTTGTTATAAGCCTGGTGATGTCATGCTGAGCACATCGAGCGCTTTGTCTAGCTGCTCCATGGTTAGCTTCTCGCCGTCGACGTAACCGAGTTCGATGGTTGCTTCGCGAACGGTTAG
>JBEGSY010000043.1:0-6222 GCA_041179725.1 Actinomycetota bacterium
GCTACCAAAGAAATAGTTCCGCCGTTACCGCCGTCTGCGCCGTCTGGCCCAGCAAGTGGTTTAAATTTTTCGCGCTTAACTGAAACACAACCATCGCCACCATTTCCAGCGCGCAAGTGAAGAGTCACTTGGTCAACGAATGTAACCATGATGATCTTCCCTTCGGTTCAGAAACAGCAAAGGCGAGCCATCGGCTCGCCCTGCTGAAATTATTTGCTAACTAAGCAGCTTCAACCACGTTTACAACGCGACGGCCACCCTTGGTGCCGAATGAAACTGCTCCTGCGGCTAGAGCGAATAGTGTGTCGTCCTTGCCCTTGCCTACGTTTACGCCCGGGTGGAAGTGAGTTCCGCGCTGACGAACAAGAATCTCGCCTGCGTTAACTTCTTGTCCTGCGTAACGCTTTACGCCAAGACGCTGTGCGTTTGAATCGCGACCGTTACGGGTCGAGCTAACACCTTTTTTGGAAGCCATTTTGCGTCAGTCCTTTACTTAATCTCGGTGACTTGGACGCGGGTTAGCTCTGCACGGAAACCCATGCGGCGCTTGTAACCGGTCTTGTTCTTGTAATGCTGAATAACAATCTTTGGGCCACGTAAGTTGCCGAGAACCTCAGCAGTTACCTTTACCTTTGCCAACGCTGCTGCGTCGCTGGTGATCTTGTCGCCATCAACTAGAAGAAGTGCTGGAAGCTCAATCTTGCTGTTTGCTTCTGCCTTGATGCGGTCAAGGGTAACGATGGTGCCAACTGACACCTTCTCCTGACGACCGCCTGCGCGGACTACTGCGTAAACCACAGGGATATCCTTTGTTCAAAAATTTGGGATGTTGCGTTTGCTGAAAAGTAGCGGGCAACGAGGTTCTAGTTTACCCACGAATCCAGCCTTGGTCAAACCTATTTGGCCGAAGAACCTCGGCGAGTTCTAGGTTTGCGTTTGCCCTGGCCGGCAGATTTAGGCTCTGGCAGCGCATCGAGCACGGATTCCAGTAAATCTGCAGGATTCTCGTCTGTTTTCACTGCCTGAGGCGGGATTGGGCTATCTTCCCCGGCTGCCTCGTGAGCTGCCACGGTCGAGGCCGCAATCGCCGAAATTACGCTGCCGAGCTGCTGAGCCTGCTCCGGAGACGAAATTTTGGCTACTTCGACCTTCTTTTCCTGCTTGTTCTCGGAGTTCTTCTGCTTCTTCTTGTTGCTCTTGTTTGAACCACCGCCATTGCCTCCGGCGTTATCTTCCATTGGGTGGTGGTTTTTCGAACGCATTATCGGCTCGTGATGCACGATTACTCCGCGGGACGCGCAAGCCTCGCAAGGCTCAGAGAATGCCTCAAGCAACCCGATTCCGAGCTTCTTACGTGTCATCTGCACCAAACCGAGCGAGGTTACCTCGGCAACCTGGTGCTTGGTGCGGTCGCGAGACAAACACTCAATTAGTCGACGCTGCACTAGATCGCGGTTTGATTCAAGAACCATGTCGATGAAGTCGATGACGATAATTCCACCGATATCGCGAAGTCGCATCTGTCGAACGATTTCTTCCGCGGCTTCCAAGTTGTTCTTGGTTACTGTCTCCTCGAGGTTTCCACCAGAACCAACAAACTTTCCGGTGTTAACGTCGACAACAGTCATAGCTTCAGTGCGGTCGATAACCAGCGAACCACCGCTAGGCAAGTAAACCTTGCGATCAAGCGCTTTGGCAATCTGCTCACCAATGCGATACTCATCGAAAATATCTTTTTCGCCCTGGTACATCGAAACGCGTTCGATCAAATCAGGTGCGACTACCTGCAAGTATTCGGTGATTACCGAGTAAGCGTCGTCGCCGCTAATAATCATTCGCTGGAAGTCTTCGTTGAAAACATCACGCACAATCTTTACTAAAAGATCAGGTTCACTGTGCAACAACGAAGGAGCATTTCCAATTTCAACTTTTCGTTGAATTTCTTCCCATTGCTGCTGAAGACGCTGCACGTCGAGAGTCAACTGTTCTTCGGTTGCGCCTTCGGCTGCGGTACGAACGATAACCCCGGCATCCTCAGGAAGAATTTCTTTCAGAATCTTCTTCAAACGAACGCGCTCGGTTTCTGGCAACTTGCGTGAGATACCGTTCATTGAACCGTTAGGCACGTAGACCAGGTAACGACCAGGTAGTGAAACCTGAGAAGTTAGTCGAGCACCCTTCTGCCCCACTGGGTCCTTAGTTACTTGCACTAGAACCTGATCGCCAGACTTCAACGCCAATTCGATGCGACGAGGCTGATTACCAGTCTCGGCAAGCTCCCAGTCAACTTCACCAGAGTAAAGCACAGCGTTGCGACCACGTCCAACATCCACGAACGCGGCTTCCATCGAAGGTAAAACGTTCTGCACTTTACCTAGGTAGACATTGCCGATTAGTGAAGCCTCTGACGCCTTGGCGACGTAATGCTCAACTAAAACTTTGTCCTCAAGTACGCCAAGCTGAATCTTGCCGTCTTTCGAACGAACAATCATGCTGCGGTCAACCGCTTCGCGGCGAGCTAAAAACTCAGACTCAGTGATGGTGCTTCGACGGCGCCCGGCATCGCGGCCATCACGTCGACGCTGCTTCTTGGCTTCGAGGCGAGTAGAACCTTTTACGCGCTGTGGCTCGTTGTTCTCTTTAATCTCACGAGGAGCGCGAACCTTGACTACCGCATTTGGTGGTAGGTCGGTTACGTCAGCGGCTTCGCCTTCGCGACGACGAGTGCGACGACGAACGTGACTCTCGTCAGCATTGTTTGAGGTCTTGCTATTTTGTTTCTTGTCCTCAACCGGACGGCCACGCTTCTTATCGATAACCGGCGTCGGTAGATCGGGAGCCATGAACAACATCGATGTTGCGGCAACCGGAGTGGCTACGGCAGCAGGTGCCTCATTAACTTCTGCTTTCTTTTTAGCGGCAGGTTTTTTGGCGGCGGGCTTTTTGTCAGGCTGTTCAGCCTTAACTTTTTTAGCAGCGGGCTTTTTCTCCGCAACCGGTTTCTTGTCAGCAGCAGCCTTTTTAGGTGCAGGCTTCTTTTTTTCTGGCTTCACGCCATCTTCATTTTTGTTTTCCACCATTGCTGGTGCACTCCAAGCTGCTTTGGCTGGGCCACACTCACCAGACTCAAAGCCTAAAAATCCACGCTAGTTACTTTTGCAACTAACAAAACCTCACGAGTGATTACTTACGTGGCCCAATGTTTGGGACGACCGGTGCCCGATGGGACTTACCTGGTGGCTCACTGAATACTCGAAAACCTTCGTCGTGGAGGGTGTGGCCACCACAACTGAGACCATTATGACAGGCGCTAGCCAATAAAGACAGGCTCGAACACGCCTAGACTTGCCCTGTGAGCGAACAAACTGCACTGAAAACCCCGTCAATCGAGGCATCCAAGCCCTTAGCCTGGCTCCTGATTGTGGCCGGAGCAACCGGCTGGCTAGCCTCTTTCCTGCTCACCCTCGAACGCTTTCACGTGGCAGCAGATCCAAATGCAACTCTTAGCTGTGACGTTGCAACATTCATTTCTTGCAAATCGGTGATGCTCAGCCCAGAGGCAAAGCTTTTCGGCTTTCCAAATCCGCTAATTGGATTGGCCGCCTTTATGGCTCCATTCCTAATCGGTTTTGCGATTCTGGCTGGGGCAAGATTTTCAGCATGGTTCTGGCGCGTATTTTTTGCCGGACATGTTCTCGCACTGGTATTCGTCACTTGGTTGTTCTTTGTAGCAGTGTTCGACATCGGCGCACTTTGCCCTTACTGCATGGTGGCTTGGGCAGCAGCAATTCCATTGTTCTGGCAGTTGCTCGCTCATGGAACGCGTGAGGGATACCTACCGGTTCCGCTTAAGACGGTTGGCTTTTTTGTGCGTGCCTATGACTACGCGTGGCTAATCGCTCTAATTCATGCCCTCGCGATTGCGGTAACCATCCTGATTCACTTCTGGAATCTGTGGCTACAGTTTTTTGGTTTGAACTCTTAAAACCAAAGCCCAAGTTCGCGAGCGGCAGAGTCAACTGAGTCTGAACCGTGAACCAGGTTCTGCTGAACCTTCAAACCCCAGTCACGACCAAGATCGCCTCGAATGGTACCAGGGGCTGCAACGGTTGGATCGGTGGCACCGGCTAGTGACCGGAATCCCTCGATAACGCGGTTTCCTTCAACCTTGAGCGCCACAACATCTCCACTCATCATGAACTCAACAAGTGGCTGGTAAAACGGTTTTCCCTCGTGCTCGGCATAGTGAGCGGCAAGGAGATTTGCTTCGGGTGTGAACTTTTTCATTTCGACGATGACGTACCCCTTGGCTTCAATTCGCGAGATGATCTCGCCAATCAGGTTTCGCTTTACGGCATCAGGCTTAAGCAGTACCAGAGTCTGTTCAGTCATTTCGTTTCCTTAGTTCTCGTCAATTCCAGTTTGCCCCAAACCGGTGGCCTCGTAGGCCGCTTTCGCACGATCAATGGTGCCGCCGGCGATCATGGCCCAGGCCCACAGACAGGCACAAAGTACGCCGATGTAGAACATGGCAACCACCCAGAAACCAAGCGCAATAAGTGCAATCTGCAGGGCCCACCCCCAGTAGTAGCTGTACTTGCGGCCAAGAATGCCAGGGGTGAGTATGCAGAGGAACGACAGGGTTAGCCCCACTGCCCAAACGGTTGGCCCATCTGCTGCCTTTAACCCAAAGGCCACCAGAGTGGCAAAAAACACAATGAATGCTTCAAATGCCAAAAGGATAGAACCAAGCATTCGCTTGACTGATTTACTCTTCATCTTCTTCTCCGACTTCTTCGAAATCATCTTCTTGTAGATTCTTTAGTGCATCGCCAACCAAAGTGATTGAACCAGCAACCACAATCGCACCATCTCTGGCGACAAGCTTTTTAGCATTCTCGATAGCAACAAATACCGAAGGGGCATCAGTCACCAGCGTGAAATATTCGCGAGCGATGTTAGTCAGGTTTGCTATGTCCATCGCCCTTGGCGAATTTGATTTGGTAACAATGACTTGATCAATGGAAGCCTCGCGCAGTTCTGCAAAGAATCCGTGTGCATCTTTTTCTTCCAAGATTGATACCACTGCGATGGTGCGCGGTGAACCAAAGCTGTCTCGAAGCGCACGTGCAAGAGATCTTGCTCCATCTGGATTATGTGCGGCATCAAGAATTGTCAAAGGCTCTCGTGAAATAACTTGTAGACGTCCAGGTGAACTGAAGTCGGCAAGCGCAACTCGAATTACGTCTTCGGCAATGCGCTGCTTGCCGCCACCAATAAATGCCTCGGCGGCGCAAATTGCAAGAGCAACATTTTCAACTTGATACTCGCCATGCAACGGTATAAAGAGGTCGTGATATTCACCAGCTAGCGTGCGCACCGAAAAACGTTGCCCAACTTTTTCGACACTCAAATTGAAAACTTCAAAATCTTTGCCGAACTGAGCAAATGACTCAGCCAATTCATCTGCTCGTTTCTGCAAAACCTTAGAGGCATCTGGAGTCTGGGCACTACTCAGAACGATTGCTCCCGGCTTGATAATTCCGGACTTAGTCTTGGCGATCTCTTCAATAGAGGAACCAAGCCTTTCGGCATGATCTATAGAAATCGGCGTGAATACCGCGACGTCTCCGTCGGCAACATTGGTGGAATCCCACTCCCCACCCATGCCAACTTCGAGCACCAAGACATCTACGGGAGCATCGGCAAAGACAGCAAAACCGAGGACGGCAAGAGCTTCAAAAAAGGTCAAACGTGATTCGCCAGCAGCCTCAAGTTCGGCGTCAACAATGGCCAACAGCGGCTCTGTGTCTTCCCAAACTTCGACCAAAGCTTGGTCAGAAACCGGCTCACCTTCAATTGCCATACGTTCATTTAGGCGCACCAGGTGAGGGCTAGTGAAGCGTCCGGTTCGAAGTCCGAACTCACGCAGGATTCTCTCTATGAACCTTGTGGTACTGGTTTTTCCGTTGGTACCGGTGACGTGAATTACGCGATAAGACTTCTGCGGTTCACCAAGCAGCTCAACCGCACGTGCAGTTGGTTCTAGTCGTGGGCGAAGCTTGTTCTCCGGTATACGAGTTAGGAGTGATTCGAGAACCTCGTCGGCTCTAGCGGCCCAGTAGGTCGCTTCGCTCAATGCTTTACCACCGATACAGAAACCAATTGGTTGTCGCCAACCTCTACTCCGCCATGCGCATTTCCAACTGAAGTTTCGAGTTC
>JBEGSY010000044.1:0-6128 GCA_041179725.1 Actinomycetota bacterium
GGCAGATTCGATTTGGGTGGTGGTCAACAAAAAACGACCGCTAAACCCAATCAAATACAAGCCGGTGCTAGATAAATCGCTCAACCTAGCCAAGCCAGCTGCCGAAGGTTTCCGTCAACTCAAAGCGGCTGTCGCAAAAGCTGGCAAGGGAACACTTTGTTTGAATAGCGGATACCGCAGTTACGCAACACAGTCATACACCTATAACTTGCAGGTAACTCGCTACGGAAAAAAGGTGGCCGAGAATCTTGCTGCACATCCTGGACACAGCGAACATCAAACTGGATTAGCAGCCGACGTTTCAACTACTGCACTCGGTTGCCGAATCACGAACTTTGGAAAATCTGCGGCTTCTAGTTGGATTGCGAAAAACGCTTGGCAGTACGGATTCATTGTGCGCTACCCAAACGGAGAAACGGCAACGACTGGTTACCAATACGAACCATGGCACTTACGTTTTGTTGGTGTCGATTTAGCGACTCAAATGCACGATCAAAAAATCACCGTGCTGGAAAAATTCTGGAATCTTCCGGCTGCACCAAAGTATTAACCAAGCACTCCGTCAACTAATTCTTTAGCGGCAACTTGTACTTGCTTCAAGTGCTCTTCACCCTTGAATGATTCACCGTATATCTTGTAGACATTTTCAGTGCCCGAAGGTCGTGCGGCAAACCAAGCAGACTCCGTGACAACTTTCAATCCACCAAGCGCAGCGCCATTGCCTGGAGCGTGCGTGAGAATTTGTTTGATTGGTTCACCGGCAAGTTCACTCGCGGTAACTGCATCCGCGGAAAGTTTCGACAACTTTGATTTCTGTTCAAGAGTCGCGGCTGCATCGATTCGCGCATATGCGGGAGCACCAAACTTGTCGGTCAATTCCTTGTAGCACTGTGAGGGAGTGCGTCCGGTAACAGCAGTGATTTCCGATGCGAGTAAGCCGAGCACCAGGCCGTCCTTATCGGTAGACCAAGGCTTGCCATTCATCCTTAGCAAGCTGGCACCGGCTGATTCCTCGCCTCCAAAGCCAACGCTGCCGCTAAAGAAGCCAGGCACAAACCACTTCATGCCCACCGGAACCTCAATCAACTTGCGGCCAAGCGAGTGCACCACGTGGTCGATGATCGAAGAAGAAACCATGGTCTTGCCGACCGCCGCCTCGTGTGACCAGCCCTTGCGGTTGCGGAACAGGTAGTCAATCGAAACCGCTAGGAAGTGATTCGGGTTCATCAATCCGCCATCACTGGTGACGATTCCGTGACGGTCTGCATCAGCATCGTTGCCGGTTGAGATTGTGAACTTCGATTTGTTTTCAATTAGGGATGCCATTGTGTACGGAGATGAGCAGTCCATGCGAATCTTTTCATCCCAGTCCAAGTTGATGAATCCAAATTGAAAATCAACGTTTGGATTGATCACGGTGAGATTCAAGTTGTAGCGCGAACCAATCTCACCCCAGTACTCAACCGATGCGCCACCCATCGGATCTGCTCCGATAGAAACCTGTGCGTCGCGAATGGCATCCATGTTTACCACTGAACTCAATTGCGAAATAAAGTTGTCGCGGAAATCAAAAGTTTGAGCGGTTGACTTTGAACGTTTCACATCACGCATGCCGCTAAGAATGATTTCATTTGCGCGAGCCGCAATCCAGTTGGTGGCGTCGTTATCGGCTGGGCCACCGTGTGGCGGGTTGTATTTGAAACCACCATCGGTTGGTGGATTGTGCGATGGGGTAATTACCAAACCATCTGCAAGCGATGCATTGCCTTCAGGCATCCCATCGTTGTGATTAACAATCGCAACAGACACTGCAGGTGTCGGTGTGTAACCACCATGCACATCAATCAGTGCGACAACATCATTGCCGGCAAGAACCTCGAGTGCGGTTTGTTCTGCCGGACCGGACAGCGCGTGAGTATCTTTGCCAACAAAGATGGGGCCGTGGATATTTTCGCGGCGACGGTATTCCACGATTGCCTGAGTAATGGCAGCAATGTGGTCTTCGTTGAACGATACGTTTAGAGAGGTGCCGCGGTGCCCACTGGTACCAAAGGCAACCTTCTGCTCGGCCAAGTTCACGTCCGGGTGCAGTTCGTAATAGGCATCAACCAGTTTGTTGATGTCGATTAGATCGCTGGCCTGAGGTTTTTGTCCCGCACGTACTGTCATGAAGCAATTTTGACCATTAACCTTTACTTATGCCAACGAAATCACGTAACGGTTCTGCAAAGAAAAAGACCTATGCCTACCTAGGCCCGGTCGGAACCTTTACCGAGCTCGCTTTGGCTCAGGTGGTTGAAGCCAAGGGACAGAACTGGCACCCGGTTTCCCACGTGCAAGAGGCAATCGACCTCGTGGTTGCCAAGAAGGCATACCGCGCTATCGTGCCGGTTGAGAACTCGATTGAGGGTGGAGTTTCGGCAACCCTGGATGCACTAGCCGGTGCCGAGAACATTCGCATCTACGGCGAGTATCTGGTGCCAATCAGCTTCGATCTAGTGGTTCGACCGGGAACCACCCTGAAGGATGTTCAAACAGTGGCTACTCATCCGGTGGCATACGCACAGACTCGCAAGTGGTTAGCTGCCAACCTGCCAAAGCACCAGCACTTGCCAGCAACCTCAACTGCGCAAGCGGCTGCCGATTTGTTGAAGAACGACTTAGCTCAGGCTGCAGTTTCAGCGAGCACAATCACCAACCACTACAAGGTAAAGGTGTTGGCAAAAAACATCGGCGACAACAAGCATGCCCAGACTCGTTTCATTCAGATTGGTCTCGCTGGAGAATTACCAAAACGCACCGGTAGCGACAAGACCTCGGTGATCGTTGAACTTCCAACAGACCGTCCGGGAACACTGCTAGAAATGCTTGAGCAGTTTGCAGCACGCGGGGTAAACCTGTCACGTATCGAATCTCGTCCAATTGGCGATCGTCTCGGACGTTACCGCTTCAACATTGATGCCGAGGGTCACATCGATGATGAAGCTGTTGCAGAAGCACTCAAAGGCTTACACCGTTTCAGTCCAAAAGTTTTATTCCTAGGTTCTTATGCTCGTGCCGATAAAGAGAAGTCTGTGCACCGCGGTAACAATTCAAACACCGAGTTCAGTTCTGCCGACGCTTGGTTGAAGAGACTAAAAAGCGGAAAGTAATTAACTTCTAATTACTACTGCACGTGGTTTGGCTTCAAACTCAACTTCGCTAATTTTTCCAATAACATCACCATCAAGCTGTAACTCGGTGTCTTTATAAGGTGCAACGCGAATCTTGACACCCGCCATGTTTTCCATGGTCTTGATGTTTGCGGTTCGATCGAGCAATTGTTTTCCGATGCGACTGATGCGCACGATGTTGTTGCCAATCGTCACACGCGACCAGAAGTCAATCCAGTTCCAGAATCTGCGCGGACCAATTGCAGCAACATCCAACTTGCCATCATCCATCGCAGCATCTGGCATCATCGATAGTCGGCCAGGTAACCAGCCGACGTTGCCAATAAGAAGTGTGACCACCTTTAGTACTCGGGGTTCGCGTTTGTCCACCGAAACCAGCAGTGACTCGTAACGAATCGGCAGCATCTTCAGTCCGCCTTCTACATAGGCAACCCAACCGATGCGACGCTTACGCGCTTGATCTGTGTGCAGCATGATTTTGGCATCGAGACCGAGCCCGGCCATCACTGCAAAATATTTTTCCACTCGAGTGCCATCAGCCATAATCATCTTCGCCAAGCCCAAGTCAATCTGGTGAGCAATGCCAAACAGTGCACGTTTAATCTGCAATTCCATATCGCTCAGCGGCAGATTCAAATTACGTGCCAAAACATTTCCGGTACCGATAGGAATAATGCCGACCGAAACATTGGCACCCGACCTAGCAACTTCTTCGAGCACCGAACGAACCGTGCCATCGCCACCAATAACTATGATGTGAGTTGCCTTCTGAGCGATTGCACGAAGGGCCTGAACCCCACCCGTTTCATCCGCTGCCGTTTTTAGGTAAAGCGGAATTTCCCAACCAGCACCGGCGATAGCAGTGCTAATCAAGCGGCGAACTTTCTTCAGGTCTACTCGTCCTGGAAAATAGATCACCGCAACTCGATTGGATTTCTTGACCACGTGTTCAGCCTAACCGCGTGTTCAATGTTCGAATAGATGAACATTTTCACGAGGTACGCAATTCGCTGTGGCAATCTAGAACCATGCCGGTGAATCAAAAGTTGCTACTCGTTGAAGACAATCACTTCATGCGTACCTTAATTACCGAAGTTCTTGAGGGCGAGGGCTTCGAATTGGCGATTGCTGAAAATGCGGCCGAGGCAATAAAACTTGCGCAGGGATTTGATCCGGACGCCGCAATTCTTGATGTCGAGCTGGGATCCGGACCAAATGGCTTTGATGTTGCCAGAATTTTGCGTCAGACAAATCCAGAAATCGGCATCGTTTTTCTGACCAACATTCCAGAGCCAAAAACAATCGGCGTAGACAATAAGTCCATTCCCAAGGATGCAGCGTACTTAGTTAAAGACTCTGTTGCCGACGTAGAGTTGTTGGTCAAAGCAATTGCAGCAAGTATGCGTGGGCGCATCAATCCAGAACTTCGCCAAGATCGATCCACCCATCAACTCTCCAATCTTTCTCGTTCACAGCTAGACCTGTTACACATGGCTGCACTGGGACTTTCGAATACCGAAATTGCTAATCGTCGCGGCACAACAGTGCGAGCAGTGGAAAACCTATTCAAACGGGCAATCGAAGCGGCAGGTATCGAAGTGGGTCCTGGCGAACATGGTCGTGTACTTGCCGTGCGCCGATACATCGAATCTGTGGTTCTGCCGAAGAACTAGAGCGCAAGGTAACCTAGACGGGTGATCGACCTAAACCTGCTCAGAGAGAACCCAGAAGCCATCAAAGCTTCTCAGCGCGCACGTGGTGCCGAAGAATCACTGGTTCACCAAGCAGCATCCGCAGACGAACAGTGGCGAGCAGCCCTACAAAAGTTTGAGAACCTCCGCGCCGAGCAGAACGCATCTGCCAAGCAGGTTGCAAGTGCAGCCAAGGAAGACAAGCCAGCTCTTATCGCAGCAGCGCAAGAACTTGCCGCGAAAGTAAAAGCAGCTGAAGCCGAATCTAACGAAGCTCAGCAAAAACTCAATTCAATTCTTTGGCAGATCGAAAACGTGGTAATTACCGACGTTCCATCGGGTGGCGAAGAGAACTTTGTGGTGCTCAAAGAAGTTGGCACCAAAGCAACCTTCGATTTCGAACCGCAAGACCATGTCGCACTTGGCGAGTCACTCGACATCATCGACATCGAACGCGGAGTTAAAGTTTCCGGTTCACGTTTCTATTTTCTAAAAGGTTGGGGAGCGCGACTTGAGTTAGCGCTTATGAACCTGGCACTCGACCTTGCCACCAAGCACAACTTCACCGCACTAATTACTCCAACCCTCGTTCGTCCAGAAGTCATGGCCGGCACTGGATTCCTTGGCGCGCACGCAGACGAGATTTATTACCTTCCAGCTGATGAGCTTTACCTAACCGGTACGAGTGAAGTCGCGCTCGCTGGCTACCACCGCGATGAAATCATTGATCTTTCAAACGGACCACTTCGTTATGCCGGATGGTCAACCTGCTATCGTCGCGAAGCCGGATCAGCAGGCCGCGACACCCGAGGCATCCTGCGCGTGCACCAGTTCAACAAACTTGAAATGTTTAGCTACGTAAAACCTGAAGACGCAGAAGCCGAACACCTAAAACTTCTTGCACTAGAAGAAGATATGCTTCAGGCCTGCGAATTGTCTTACCGTGTGATCGACACCGCAGCGGGCGACCTAGGTTCAAGCGCTGCCCGCAAGTACGATTCAGAAGCTTGGGTACCAACGCAGAACCAGTACCGCGAGTTAACCTCGAGCTCTAACTGCACCACCTTCCAGGCCCGCAGGCTGAATGTGCGCTATCGCACCGAAGATGGCAAGACCGCTACAGCTGCCACGCTCAACGGAACCCTAGCCACCACTCGCTGGTTGGTTGCAATTCTTGAAACTCACCAGCAGGCTGACGGCTCAGTAAAGATTCCGGCAGCGCTGCGCCCTTACCTCGGCGGACAAGAATTCATCTCTCCTAAAT
>JBEGSY010000045.1:0-3768 GCA_041179725.1 Actinomycetota bacterium
TTGCGCAGAAGGTGTCGCCGGCGCCAACTGTGTCGACAACGTTGATGGCACGCGTAGGAACATCGATGCGAACTCCGCCGCGACGATAAATGGAAGTGCCATCTGCACCGCGAGTTACCAAAACCAAACGATCAGTTTCGCCAATCCAATCGGCAACTATTCCATCCACCGATGACCCCTCGGTCAAGTTGTAAAGCCAGTTGATGTCTTCGTCGGACGCCTTGATCACATGCGAGATTGCGTTTGTGCGTTCAACACGAATTCGCTCGACTTCGCGTTCGAATCCCAAAGCCGGACGCATATTGATGTCGTGCGAAATCGTCACCGACTTTTGTTCGAAATGCTCGCGAGCCCAAGCCTCAATCACAGAGCTAGAAGGCTGCATCGCCATCGTTAGGCAGCCAAACTGAATTGCTGTGGCATGTAAGTTTTCAAAGTCAGCGTTGGTCGGCAGTTCTTCGGGGGTCCAGCCCCAATCAGCTGTGTCGTTCACATAGAAGGCATAGGAAGGTATGCCAGCAGAATTCATTTTTACAACGGCGAGTGTGGTTAGTTCATCCGCATCGATTGAGTATTCCAAGTGAACGCCATTTGATGACAAACGCTCACGAATACTCTGACCGAAACTGTCGCGGCTGATTCGTCCTAGAAACTGATGCTTTGTGCCGCGCCTAGCTAGTGCTAAAGCAACGTTCGCATTCGCACCGCCGACAACAGCATTGAAGGACCCCGGCTGATACCGGTTTTCAATCAGGTCTATAAGGGCTTCGCCAATCACCAAAATCATGGGGTCAGTTTATTGGGGCGAGGCGTAGGGTAGAACCATGAAGCGAATTCCGTTGCCAAATCGTGCCATTGCTCTTCCGCTAATCGGCTTACTTTTTACCTGGGCCTTATTCATGATTGGCAATTACGTTTCAATGGCCACTGTCTACGGTTACGATAACGAGCCAAGCCCAAGCGTTTATGTTTACCTTGCTGCGCTTGCCGTGGCCGCGGTTAGCTCATTGATCGGTCAGATTTGGGCAGTCGAAGCCCACAGCAAATCTGACGGTGCCGGAATCGAACGCGCCGCTCACCGATTCACTACGTTGACCATAGTGATTAGCCTTGCCGCACTGGTAATTTTTGTTTTTGGCAACTTCATGGGCTCATTCAACTCGAGCAATGACAACAACTCGCTGGGTGAAAACCTGCTTTGGATATATGCACCAATCCTGATTGCCACCGGCTTAGTAATTTTTGTAGTACTGAGAGCATTTGTATTTCAGCGCGATGGCAGCCAAGAAAAAGGTGAAGACAAACCTCGCATGAGCGAGCAGCAGAAGGCACTTGCACTCGGTTATGCCATTCCAATTTTGACCACCGCATTCGCCATCATTCTCGGCCTTGCCATCTACCAAACCACCAGGACTAACCTGCAGATTTGGGTTTGGGTAATTATCATCGCGATTGTCGGCTATGGAGTGGTGGTGGGAACCCACTTTGCTTCAAAGGCAAAGACCGCGCGACAGGCAGCACCAAAACCAAAGACCGCGCTCGCGGCCGGTGCAGCAAACCTAAACTTTGTGCTTTCGATTGTTTTCGGCGGAGTAGTGAGCATCATGGCTTTCGTCTTTGGAAACGAGGCGATGAGCAAACTACAAAAGTGGCCAACTTATACGAGTCCTGATGAAACCGGACCGGTGTATCCAACCCTTGAAAATCCAACCTGGAAGTGGTTGTTCGAGGATCTTGCACCCGCCAAAGTTCTGCTAGTGCTAGCCGTAGTTGGCGTCTACCTATCTATTACCGAACGTCACCGTAAGCGAGAGACTAACGTTTGAAGTTTTACGCCTCAGGCCTGTTGTTTGACAACGACGGCGTGCTTGTAGATTCACATGCCTCGGCAGCTGCCGCTTGGAAAAAGTGGTGCGAAAAATATGCACCACATATAAATTGGGACACCGACGACAACGCCGGAGTGCGTGCCGAAGACAAAGTGCGCGAATGGATCTCCAGCCCAGATCTTTTCGAAGAAGCCAACAACTACATCAACGCACTAGAACAAGATTCGGCAAACGAAACTCTGCCACTACCTGGCGCCGTCGAACTAACTTCCAACACCGATACAAAATTCTGGACCATCTGCACCAGCGCAAATGCCAATCTCGGACGAGCCCGCATCGCCGCCGCCGGAATTCCTGTACCACCACAACTGGTCACCGGCGACGATGTCAAACGCGGCAAACCGCATCCTGATCCATATCTGCTAGGCGCTGAAAAACTTGGCTTTGCTCCCGAAGATTGCGTTGTCTTCGAAGATGCAATCGCCGGAGCAGAAGCAGCCGAGGCAGCTGGGGTAGGACTCATCGTTGGTGTTGGCCCACTCGCGCTAAACGGCGTGGCCGACATCGTGGTTAATGACCTAACGGGAATAACCTTCGACGGCGAATTGCTATACATTCCAGACAAGAATCGATTGAGGTAATCATGAGCGAAATTAACTTCTACGGAGCCGACTGGTGCAGCGATTGCCGACGCTCAAAGTCACTGCTCAACACCCTCGGTGTTGACTACGACATGAAAGATGTCGAACAGCACCCAGAACTAGCCACCGAAGCGGAACAAATTGCTGGCCGAAAGAACATCCCAGTGGTGCAATTCACCGATGGCAAATTCCTGGTCGAACCAACTGACGCAGAGCTTCACGCCGAACTGACAATTCGCAACTTAATTCCACCTAAATAGTCCTAGGTAATTCGGCACCTTCAAGTTAGGCTTGAAGTAATCGGAACGATCCGATGGTAGTCGTTTGCAATGCATCTCCCTGTTCTAAAAATCAGGACAAATTTAGGTGCATCAGTCTGAACCCTCAATCCCCACTACTCCTGGGTTTTATGTGGTCTAGCGCAGTTCGACTAGACACATAACTGAATGAGGAAAAAATGCCAAAATTTGGCAATTCAAACGCGCGCGCCGGAAAAGGCGCTCCAAAATCAACTAATTCTGGCGCTCCACGCGCCAAGGCCACTCACCGCAAGGGTGCAGCCGACGCTGCTCCAACCGGTCGTAAACCACTAGGGAATGGCAGCAAATTCGAACGAAATTCTGGGCAGACTCGCTCAAATTCAGGTTCGAAATCGAACGGAACACGCAGTTACTCTCGGGGAGACTCGGGTCGACCAGCAGAATCTCGCAGTTCACGCTTTGCATCAGATGCTCCAACCGGCCGTAAGCCACGTCACTCAGCATCTCGCGACGAGCGTCCAGCTCGTTCTTCTCGCTTTGAATCAGATTCACGTCCAACACGTGGATCACGTTTTGAGTCTGACTCACGTGGTGGCGACAAGCGTCGCGACTGGTCACCAGAAAAGCCACAGCGTTCTTCGCGTTTCGCTAGCGACTCAAGTGATTCGCGCAAGTCTCGTCCATCGGGGTCTCAGCGCAGCTTCGACTCCGCTCGGGACTCGCGACCTGCACGTGATGGCGAGAAGCGCCGCGAATGGACTCCAGAAAAGCCACAGCGTTCTTCACGCTTCGAAAGTGATTCACGTCCACAACGCGACTCGTACAAGTCTCGCTCAGAAGGGCCTCAGCGCAGCTTCGACTCTTCTCGGAGCTCGCGCGACTCACGACCGAAGCGTGAGTTTGAAAACGGACGACCAGATCGCAGCGACCGCGTAGCACGCGACCGCGACCGCGATCGTTCATTCGAAGGTGCACGCAGTTCAAACCCGAACAAGAAGGCTTTCTTCGAAGATCAGAAGCTTGAGCGTTTGCAGAGTG
>JBEGSY010000046.1:0-4259 GCA_041179725.1 Actinomycetota bacterium
GTGGTGAATGCGAAGAACGGAAGCAACACGCTACCGGTGACATACATGTGGTGCGCCCACACTGTCATCGATAGAGCAGCAATTGCGATGGTTGCATAAACAAGAGTCTTATAACCGAAGATTGGCTTGCGGCTGAATACCGGGAAAATTTCCGAAACGATACCAAAGAACGGTAGTGCCAAAATGTAAACCTCTGGGTGGCCAAAGAACCAGAAAAGGTGTTGCCAGAGCATTGGTCCACCATTGGCCGGATCGAAGATGTGTGCGTCGAAACGACGGTCTGCACCCAGCGCGAACAGCGCTGCTGCAAGCGGTGGGAAACACATGATGATCAAAATCGAAGTAACTAAAGTGTTCCAAGTGAAAATTGGCAAACGGAACATGGTCATACCTGGTGCACGCATGGTCAGGATTGTGGTGACGAAGTTGACACCACCCATGATGGTTCCGAAACCACCGAGGGCCAGACCAAATACCCAAAGGTCACCACCGATTCCCGGCGAGAACGAGGTATTAGAAAGCGGCGCATAGGCAAACCAACCAAAGCTGGCTGCTCCCTGCGGAGTGAAGAAACCAGCTACAGCTACGAATGAGCCAAAGAAATAGAACCAGTAGGCAATTGCGTTAAGGCGCGGGAAAGCAACATCCGGAGCACCGATTTGCACTGGCATCAGAATGTTGGCAAACGCAGCGAACAGCGGAGTTGCGAACATCAAAAGCATGATGGTTCCGTGCATTGTGAATAGCTGGTTGTACTGCTCCTTAGTGGCAACCACTTCCAAACCAGGAGCAGCGAGCTGTGCACGAATTACTAGGGCCATCACACCACCGATTAGGAAGTAGATGAACGATGTGATGAGGTATAGGTAACCAATCTTCTTGTGATCAGTGGTGGTTACCCAATCAACGAGAATGCGACCCTTTGACTTCTTGGTGGTCGAACCAGCAGTTGCAGTAGCGGTAGCCATTTTGCCTATTCCTTTGTCGATTCTGAAGCAGGCTTATCACCTGGAAGGTTTTGGTTGCGGTCGTACTTCTCGTCGAGCTGACCAACATTACCCTTGGCTGCAAGCTGCGCCATGTGAGCATCGTATTCCGCTTGTTCAACAATCTTCACGTTGAACAACATCATCGAGTGGAACTCGCCACAAAGTTCCGCACACTTACCCTGATACGTTCCAACCTTGGTCGGAGTGAAATACATGTGATTAGTGGTGCCAGGGAAAACATCCTTTTTGTAAAGGAAGTCGATTACCCAGAATGAGTGCACAACATCACGTGAACGAAGATCGATTTGCACAGTCTTATTAACCGGTAGGTAAAGCGTTGGAAGTGCTGCTTCGCTTCCCTCTTCGCCCTCAAACTGCGACTGAATTCCAGAGTCATAAACATTGGCATTGGTGTAATTGAAGTCCCAAGACCACTGCTTTCCAATAACTTCGATGGTTACATCAGGGTTTGGTGTTGGCTTTTCGATATCTGTCATGGTCTTAGCTGTAAAAGCAAAGAAACCGATAACCATGATTAGAGGCACAACGGTAAACAATGTCTCAACTGGGTTGTTATAGCGCATTTGCACTGGCAAAGACGTGTCACCCTTGCGACGACGGTAGCGAATAATCGCGTAGAACATTAGAGCCCATGCGATGATTCCAACACCCCAGAGGATTATCCAGGACCAATTCCAGAAGCTGACAATCGTGTCGGTGTGGTTTGTTACTCCCGGCTCACCAGGAAGGAACCCGCGAGATAGTTCAGCTGGTGTACATCCGGTTAGTGCCAGAACAATAATGGCTGCCAGTGGCACCCATTTGAAAGCATGCTTGCGACGCAATTTTCGCCCTTCAAATGCAAAACGTTTACAGTTTCATCCTACGCTTTGAGCGGCTTGAAAATGCCCAAAAAACACCGAAAAATCGCGGTTAAATGCGAAAAACCCGCCTAGAAAAAGCGGATTTTTGCAGAATCAGTTTTAGTTGAAGCTATTACCGCAGGCACAAGATCCAGTGGCATTTGGGTTGTCGATAGTCAGACCCTGCTTCATGATTGAGTCCTCAAAATCAATCGTGGCGCCAACCAGGTAATTGGCGCTCTTTTGGTCAACAATTACCTCAAGACCGCCGAAGTCCTTGACCAGGTCGTCCTCGCCCTTAGCTTCGTCTGGGTAAAGGTCGTACTGGAAGCCGGCACAACCGCCAACTTTAACCTCAATACGGAGGCGAACATCCTCGAGCCCTTGAGCTTCGAATAATGCCTTGACGCGATCACGTGCCGTGTCGGTGAGGATTACCTCATGGCTAAGTGTGTCTGTCATTTTCTAACCTTTCCTTACCTCTAATTCTAAAACCTAGTTGACCCTCAAGTCATTCCCCTTATAGAGGAATAGGCTCTCCGCCACGATGGCTGACTTTAGGGTCTCTAAATGAATAGATTCGTTTGGACTGTGGGCTCGACTGTCTGGATCCTCCACCCCGGTAACCAAAATCTGAGCCTTCGGGAAAACCTCGATCAAGTCCGCAATAAACGGGATTGAGCCGCCGATACCAATGTCAACTGAGTCCTTGCCAAAGGCCGCACCTAGGCAGGCACCTGCAAGATCTTTGGCCCACCCAGTGTTTTCGTCTGCAAAGGGTTTGCCAAGTTCCACCTCACCAAATTGCAGCTTGGCCCCAAACGGGACATTGGCTTCGAGGTGAGACCTGAGCAGATTTAGTGCCTCCTGCGGATTCTCCCCTGGAGCGATTCGCATACTCACTTTTGCCTTCATTGATGGCAACAATGTGTTTGAAGATTGGGCAACAGGCACAGCATCAAGCCCAATCACAGTTAGTGCTGGCTTCATCCATATGCGATCAAGAATAGAGCCAGAGCCAATTTGGTTGACACCGTCTAGAAGACCAGCATCTTGTGCTAGCGCATCGTCGGAATAGTCCAGCAAGGAAGCCTCGCCTCGCCTCAAACCCGAAACATTTACATTGCCATCCGCATCGTGCAAGGTCGAGAGCAACTTGATCATGACTGTCATACCATCCGGCACTACCCCACCATACATTCCAGAGTGCACCGCATGATCTAGAGTGCTGACCTCAAAAACTTGCGAGACTAAACCGCGCAATGTTGTGGTGAGAGCGGGAACTTCGGTAGTCCAGTTAGACGAATCCGCTACCACAATCACGTCGGCACTCAAAGTTTCTTTGTTCTCGTCAAGAAACTTTCTAAAAGTAGGCGAACCAGCCTCTTCTTCCCCTTCAATGAACACAGAAACACCGATTTCGAAATCAGGGCCCACCATGTCCCGCAAAACTTCGATGGCAGTTAGATGAGCCACAATTCCAGCCTTGTCGTCAGCTGCGCCGCGACCATAGATTCGTCCATCCACCAAAGTGGGCTGGAATGGCGGCGTCTTCCACTGTGCCAGATCTCCAGGAGGTTGAACGTCATGGTGTGCATAAAGCAAGATTTGAGGCCTACCGTTTTTGGCTGCTCGATGGGCAACAACAGCGGGAGCGCCTTCCGCGCCATTCACTGTTGCACGACGAATTTCAACGGTTTCGAAAATCCCGGTCAGGTCAAAAAGCGCCGCCACGCGTTCGGCACTGGTCTGTAAGTCCTTTTCGGGGAAGGCTTCCCAAGCTATTCCAGGAACCCGGACCAAGTCAGACAAAGTTGACAAAGCCTTTGGGAATCTAGCCGATACCTTTTCTCGAGTAAGAGTTGCAGAAAGATTGTCGGGACGCATTGATTCGGCCATGAAGTTCATACGGGTAATCTTAACCTCAAACAGGTAAGGGACTTTCGATGGCTGAAAAGGCAAAAACTACCACTGGTAAAGGCCAGGCAACTCCGACTCGCAAGGAGCGTGAGGCTGCAAATCGTCGACCGCTGGTTGGTGAGAAGACCAAAGAAGCTAAGAAACAATCTAAAGAGCAAATGGCTGCAGAGCGCAAGGTCGCTCGCGAGGGCATGATGCGCGGCGAAGAAAAGTATCTTCCGCTTCGCGATCGTGGTCCACAGAAGAAGATGGCTCGAGACATAGTCGACGCTCGATTCAATTTGGGTGAAATGATTTTGCCAGCTATGTTTATCTTTTTGATTGCTACAACAATCGATGTTTACGCTGTACAACTTGCAAGCTTGATCGTGATGTGGATTCTATTTGCTGGAGTAGTTGCAGATGCTCTTATCATTAGCCGAAAAGTTGAACGAGAGCTTTCAGCGAAATTTGGTTACGGAAAACTAGAGCGCGGACTTCGCTGGTA
>JBEGSY010000047.1:0-57732 GCA_041179725.1 Actinomycetota bacterium
GAAAATGACAAAGTACACACTTCCAGACCTCAGCTACGACTACGGAGCACTAGATCCTCACATCTCGGGTCGCATCATGGAACTGCACCACTCTAAGCACCATGCAGCGTACGTCGCAGGAGTCAATGGAGCACTTGATGCCTTGGCTGAGGCTCGCGACAAGAATGACTTCGGTGCAATCAACAAACTGCAGAAGGATCTTGCCTTTCACCTAGGCGGCCACATTAACCACTCAATTTTTTGGAAGAACCTAACCCCAAACAGCGAAGGCCGTCCCGAGGGCGAACTAGCCGCAGCCATCGACGAGTTCTTCGGCAGTTTCGAGAAGTTCCAAGCGCACTTCAACGCCACAGCACTGGGTATCCAGGGCTCAGGCTGGGCATTCCTGGCTTGGGATTCACTGGGTGAGAAGCTCATCATTGAGCAGCTTTACGATCAGCAGGGCAACGTGGCAGCGGCCACCATTCCGCTATTGATGCTCGACATGTGGGAGCACGCCTTCTACCTCGACTACCAGAATGTCAAGGGTGAGTACGTTAAGGCCTTCTGGAACATCGTTTCCTGGTCAGACGTGGCAGTCCGGTTCGCGGCAGCTCGCAGCCAGACCAAGGGTCTGCTGCTAGGCTAGAGCCTGTAACTCCACCCAACGGCGGGTGGCGAATTTCCCCTTAAATCAAGAAATGCGCCACATCTTTGTCTGGCGCCTTATCCCTGGAGAACTAATGGCTACTCGTGTTGGCATTAACGGTTTCGGCCGAATTGGACGTAACTACCTACGTGCGGAACTAGCAAAGGGCACCGATCTAGAGATCGTTGCTGTAAACGACCTAAGCGACCCTGCATCACTCGCACACCTTCTAAAGTACGACTCAATCACCGGTCGCCTAAACCAGGAAGTAAAGGTTGACGGCCAGAACATCATCGTTGGCGGCAACGTCATCAAGGTTCTAGCCGAGCGCAACCCAGAAGACCTACCGTGGGGCGAACTAAACGTTGACATCGTTATTGAGTCAACCGGTCGCTTCACCGACGCCGAGAAGGCAGCAGCCCACATCAAGGCTGGCGCCAAGAAGGTAATCATTTCTGCACCAGCTACCGGCGATGCAGCAACCTTCGTTATGGGTGTTAACGACCAGGACTACGACCCTGCAAAGCACCACATCATCTCAAACGCATCTTGCACCACTAACTGCTTGGCTCCATTTGCCAAGGTGTTCAACGACAAGTTCGGTATCGAGAACGGCCTAATGACCACCGTTCACGCTTACACCGCAGACCAGAACCTACAGGATGGCCCACACGGCGACCTACGTCGTGCACGCGCAGCTGCATTGAACATCGTTCCTTCATCAACCGGCGCTGCAAAGGCAATCGGTCTAGTGCTTCCAGAACTTAAGGGCAAGCTAGACGGCTACGCACTTCGCGTTCCGGTTCCAACCGGTTCAATCACCGACCTAACTTTGGTTTCAAAGACCGATGTAACCGTTGACCAGATCAAGGCTGCCTACAAGGAAGCTGCTGCATCTGGCCCACTAAAGGGAATCTTGGCTTACACCGAGGACGAGATTGTTTCATCGGACATCGTTACCGATGCACACTCTTCAATCGTTGACGCTGGCCTAATCAAGGTCATCGGTCGCACCGTAAAGATCAGCTCTTGGTACGACAACGAGTGGGGTTACTCAAACCGTCTAGTTGAGCTCACCGAGCTAGTAGCGAGCAAGCTCTAAGCATGCGTCGACTCGCAGATCTGCCCTCACTTGATGGCAAGCGCGTCATCATCCGCTGTGACCTAAACGTTCCACTGGATGGCGACCGCATCACCGACGACGGCCGTATCGTTGCTTCGGTACCAACCATCAAGTACTTGCTCGACCAGGGTGCAGCGGTAATTGTTATCTCTCACCTTGGCCGACCTGACGGCGCTCCAGACCCTAAGTACTCGCTGGCTCCAGCAGCAAAGCGCTTGGGTGAGCTGCTGGACCAGGACGTTTTCTTTGCAATCGACACTGTCGGCAGCGAAGCAAACGGCGCAGTAAAGGCTATGGATCGCGGTGCAGTGGTGGTTCTTGAGAACCTACGCTTCAACGCAGGCGAAACAAGCAAGGACGCTGCGGAGCGCGAGGCATTCGCAGCCAAGTTGGCGGAATACGCTGACTTCTTCGTGAGCGATGGCTTCGGTGTGGTTCACCGCAAGCAGGCCAGCGTCTACGAATTGGCGAAACTACTACCGAGCTGCGGCGGACTTTTGATTGAGAAGGAACTCGATGTTCTAACTCGACTTACCAGCACCCCTGAGCGACCATACGCTGTGGTGCTCGGTGGCTCAAAGGTTAGCGACAAGCTTGGTGTAATCGATCACCTGCTTCCAAACGTCAACAAGCTATTGGTCGGCGGTGGAATGGTTTTCACCTTCCTAGCCGCTCAAGGTCACAAGGTCGGCGCGAGTTTGCTTGAAGCAGATCAAATCGACACCTGCAAGAACTACCTATCACGCGCCGCAGAACTTGGTGTTGAGGTTGTACTTCCAACCGACATCGTGGTTGCCAGCAAATTCGGTGCTGACGCAGAAGTTGCTGTGACCGCAGCAGACGCAATTGAAGACAGTCCATTTGGCGCCTCAGGTCTTGGTTTAGATATCGGTCCTGTATCGGCAGAACACTTTGCTTCGGTAATTCGCGAGGCTAAAACCGTTTTCTGGAACGGCCCGATGGGTGTTTTCGAAATTGACAAGTTCGCAAACGGTACTCGCCAGGTGGCAAAATCACTTACCGAAGTTAATGGTTTGTCGGTAGTTGGTGGAGGAGACTCTGCCGCTGCGGTTCGCATCCTCGGATTCGAAGATAATCAGTTCGGCTACATCTCGACCGGTGGTGGAGCGAGCCTCGAGTTCCTCGAGGGCAAAGCACTCCCAGGTATCGAAGTTCTGAAGTAATCAAGAAAGAGTAATCATGAACGAACGCGTTCCATTCATTGCCGGCAACTGGAAGATGAACCTCGATCACCAGCAGGCAATCGCACTTGTGCAGAAACTCGCCTGGTCTCTCAAGGATGCCGGTCACGATTACAAGACTGCCGAAGTTGCAGTATTTCCTCCGTTCACCGATTTGCGCACTGTGCAGACATTGCTCGACGCAGACAAATTTGAAATCGAGCTTGGCGCTCAGGATCTATCGAAGTTTGACAGCGGTGCTTACACCGGCGAAATCTCCGGTGCTTTCCTAAAGAAGCTCGATGTTAAGTACGTACTCATCGGACACAGCGAGCGTCGTCAATATCACGCTGAGAACGACGAAGTTGTCCAGGCAAAGACCGCGGCAGCCTTGCGTCACGGCATTGTTCCGGTGATTTGCGTTGGGGAGACTCTCCAGGAACTTGAGACTCAGGGAGCATCAGCAGTTCCGGTAGCTCAGACCCTGGCAGCGCTTGCCGGACACGAAAACCTTGGCGAAATCGTTATCGCTTATGAGCCAGTATGGGCAATTGGCACTGGCAAGGTGGCCACCCCTGAGGAGGCCGCAATGGTTTGCGGCAAGATCCGCGAGGCCATTGCCGAGGCTCACGGGGCTGAATTTGCCGCTGCAACCCGCATTCTGTATGGAGGTTCAGTTAAGGCAGCCAATGTTGCCGGCTTCCTGCGCAGCCCTGAAGTTGATGGTGTTTTGGTTGGCGGTGCCAGCCTGGATGCCGATGAATTCAGCGGTATCGCGCGCTTCCAGAAGCACATCGGCGTATAATTTTCAAGATTTAGAAAAAACCGAAGGACATCATGCTAGCTCTCCAAATCGCGCTTCAGGTGCTATTGGCCATCACCAGCCTTTTGCTTACCCTGTTGATTTTGCTCCACAAGGGCCGCGGTGGTGGCTTGAGCGACATGTTCGGCGGTGGCGTTACCAGCTCAATGAACTCTTCTGGAGTAGCAGAGCGCAACCTAAACCGAATTACCATCATTCTTGGTGTGGTCTGGGTAGTCGTAATTATCACTCTCGGATTGTTTACTCGATTTAATCTCGTTTAGATAAGGCACTTATGTCAACCACAGGGGGATCAGCCATTCGAGGCTCTCGCGTCGGCGCGGGTCCGATGGGCGAAGAAGATCGTGGCTTCAAAGCAGATCGTATTGTTCGAACCTATTACTGCGTGATGGGACACCAGCAAACCCCAGCATTTGCAGCCAGCGTTCTGCCAGAAGAAATCCCGCTAGAAATTGACTGTCCAAACTGTGGCTTACCTGCTGGATTGGACTCTAAAAATCCTCCGCAGACCGCAAAGCACGAACCATACAAGACTCACTTGGCTTACGTTAAGGAACGTCGCACCGATGCTGAGGCGAAACAACTTCTAGAAGAAGCAGTTGCCACAGTAAAAGAGAAGCGTCTTGCAGCGGTTGCCGCAGCGCATGCCGCAGACAAAGCTGAAAAAGCTAGCGCTAAAAAGCCAGCCGCGAAAAAGTAATTAACAACCCCAGGTCTTGTTGCCTGCAGCTTGATCCACAAACCAAATTGTCTTTGCTTTGCCATGCACTCGACCAACCGGTAGTGACTCTGGCTCGTCTCCGAAAGCTACGCTCACTGCGTCTTGTTTGTCAGCACCAGCGACTACAAACCAGATTTCATCCACCGAGTTCATTGCCTCGTAACTGAAACTTAGGCGCTCTTGTGGTGGCTTAGGGGAGTCGTGCTCTGCAATTACTAGTGCACCTTGAGCGATTGGAGCTTTGCCTGGGAACAAACTGCAGATATGCCCGTCCGGCCCCATGCCAACAAATGCCAGACTGAATTTTGGCTTGAGTGTCGCCAACTCTGCAGCAAAAAAGTTCGCAGCTTCATCGAGGTTCATGCCTTCGTCGCTAGCAGGAAATTCATGGAGATTTGTCGCCGGCAACTTGCTTAGCATTGCCTTCTTTGCCTGAACCGCATTGCGATCTGAACTTTCAGACTCAACAAATCGCTCGTCACCCCACCAAACGTGCACGCGCGACCACTCCAGCAGGTGTGCGTCCTCGCGGTCGGCGATTGCCGCCAAGGTAGCAATGCCAATAGTTCCGCCGGTCAACTGAATGTGCACTTCAGGTAGTTCGGCGAGCAATTGGCTCAGACGAGTGACGAATTCCTCGGCAGCTCCACGTGCAAGTGAATCGGCGTCCTTGAAGCGGTTTACTACGGTGTTACTCACTTAGTAGCCTTGGTTAACTTTGGCGCAGGCTTTGCCGGTGGAAAGTTCTTGGTGATTACCTTTCCAAACAGGTCATCCGGGTCTAGTCGACGCAAGTCTTCACTCAGGCAATCGCGCAGCGAACGGCGAGGTAGTGAAATCTCACGCGTCGGCTGGGTTGGTTGAATTAGCGTAGCCACATCCGGCACATTTCGAACAATCTCAATTGCACCTGACTTGCGAATGAGCTTTACACCCTTGATTCCGGAAACTGCCTTACCGCGTGAGGTGCGAACGAGAGAAACCTTCACCTTCAACTTCATTTCCAACCAGGCTGCAAGCAAATCGGTGCTAGGTGAATCTACTGCGCCGGTAACTTCAACAGCGGTAACCGAATCAAATGGTGGCTGATCCAAGATTGCTGCCAACTGCGCACGCCAAAGAGTCAAGCGAGTCCACGCAAAATCACTGTCGCCAGGGGCATACGCCTTAGCCAGCTGCTTTAGGAATGCATGTGGATCTTTTTGCGACGCTGCATCGGTAATTCTGCGAGTTGAAATTCGCCCGATAGGAGAGTTAGCAACGTTGACCGGAGCATCTCCAGGCCACCAGGCAACAACAGGAGCGTCAGGAAGAAGCAATCCGGTTACTAGACCTTCAGGATGCTCTGCCGCTTCGCCATGTGCGCGCAAGATGACCACTTCAGAAGCACCGGCATCTCCGCCGACACGGATCTGTGCATCAAGTTTTGACTCCTGCTTTGATTTCTTGTCGTCCTCAGCAAGAACGATGATGCGACAAGGGTGTTCGCGTGAAGCTTCGTTAGCGGCCTTGACCGCAGCTTCGATTCCCGAGAACTTGGTTGTGATAATCAGAGTAAGAACACGACCGAGAGCAACAACACCGCCCTCTTCGCGAATTTCAACCAGCTTCTTTGAAACCTTACTGACTGTGGTGTTTGGTAGATCTTTAATCACGGGATTCTCCAAGCTCGTCCGTCTTGTTGCAACATCTTGTCTGCGGATGAAGGCCCCCAGGAGCCAGGCGCATACTGCTCAGGCTTGCCCTGCTTCTCCCAGTACGCTTCGATCGGGTCAAGAATCTTCCAAGAGAGCTCTACTTCCTCATGGCGAGGGAATAGCGGCGGGTCGCCCAAAAGGACATCTAGAATCAAACGCTCATAAGCCTCAGGACTCTGCTCGGTGAAGGCGTGGCCGTAACCGAAGTCCATGGTCACATCGCGAACCTGCATGCCAACGCCAGGCACCTTGGAACCAAAGCGGATGGTTACACCTTCGTCGGGTTGCACGCGAATCACGAGTGCATTTTGACCAAGGGCAGAGGTCTGCGATTCAGCGAATAGCTGCTGGGGCGCACGTTTGAATACCACAGCGATTTCAGTAACGCGACGGCCGAGACGCTTGCCAGCTCGAAGATAGAAAGGCACTCCAGCCCAACGACGGGTGTTGATGTCTAGGCGCATTGCAGCATAAGTCTCAGTGACCGACTTTTTGTTCATGCCGTCTTCTTGCAAGAAGCCGGTGACCTGCTCGCCACCCTGCCAGCCGCCAGCGTATTGGCCACGTGAGGTGTACTTTCCGAGATCCTTCGGCAAAGTAACCGCTGACAAAACCTTTTCTTTTTCAGCGCGCAAATCGGCGGCATCGAAGGAAACCGGCTCTTCCATTGCAGTTAGAGCTAACAACTGAAGTAAGTGGTTCTGAATTACGTCTCGAGCTGCTCCAATGCCGTCGTAATAACCAGCACGACCACCAACACCAATGTCTTCAGCCATGGTGATCTGAACGTGGTCAATGTAGTTCGCGTTCCAGAGTGGCTCAAACAATTGGTTCGCAAAACGCAAAGCCAGAATGTTTTGAACAGTTTCTTTTCCAAGGTAGTGATCGATGCGGAACACGGCATCAGGAGGGAACACCGACTCCACTACATCGTTCAACTCACGAGCAGATTTCAAATCGTGTCCGAATGGTTTCTCAATTACTACACGTCGGAATTCATCTGGAGCTGGGTTGGCCAATCCACTGCGAGACAGTTGCTGACAGACGATTTCGAATGCCTTCGGTGGAATCGATAGATAGAAAGCGTGGTTTCCATTGGTGCCACGTTCGCGGTCGAGTTCTTCGATGGTCTCCTTCAGGCGATCGAACGCTTTCGGGTCATCAAATTCACCAGAAACAAAGCGGATACCGGTAGATAGCTGTTCCCAAACCTCTTCAGACCAAGGAGTTCGTGCGTACTGCTGAACAGATGCCTTTACTTCTTTTCCAAAGTCCTGGTGAGCCCAATCACGGCGAGCGAAACCAACCAACGCAAAGCCTGGTGGAAGCAATCCGCGATTAGCCAAGTCATAAACCGCAGGCATCAACTTCTTACGCGAGAGGTCTCCGGTAACGCCAAAAATAATCAGCGAACTTGGTCCAGCAATGCGATTTAGGCGGCGATCGTCAGGATCTCTTAGCGGGTTGTTTCCGGCACTAATTTTTACTGGACTCACTGGATTGCCGCCTTGATTGCTGCAATTCCAGCTTTTGCATCGGCAAGTGTCAGGGTAAGAACCGGACGACCATGGTCTGCCAAAACCTTCGCGTCACCGGCGGCCTGCGAAGCAATCAATTCACCAAAGCTGAATTCACGACCAGGAACTGCGATGTCTGTCTTAGCTGCCGAAACGATTTGCAAGTAGATTCCTTGCGCCGGGCCGCCCTTGTGGTACTGACCGGTTGAGTGCAAGAAACGTGGTGCCCAACCGAAAGTGACTGGACGACGGGTCTTGTTTGCAATTGCATCACGCAGTTCAGCTGCCTCAGCTACCGAAGTGCGGTCAAGATACGCCTGCACAGACACATAGCCGCTGTCGGTATCGAGTGACTTGAATAGAGACTTGAGTGCCTCTGTAAGGTTTGAAGCTCCATTTAGTGAAAGTGATGCTACCCGGACTTCAACTCCGTTTTCGGAGAAAAGTGGCGCTTCAATTTCGGGACGGTCGGTCAACATTGCACGAGCAGCAATCTTTGCAGACTCAACATCTGGCTGATCGAACGGATTTATTCCAATTAGTCGGCTGGCAATTACGGTTGCGTATTCCCAAAGCAGGAACTGTGCACCTAGGTCACCGGAGACCGCAACTTCATCTCCGCGTGCTGCGGTGGCGTCGGCAACTAGTCGAATAGTCAAGAAGTCGGCAAGTCCACTGCGTAATTCTGCTGCGTCGGCGCCAAGTACTACAGGAAGCACACCCTTACCGAGTTTGCCGGTTGACTCAGCGATTAGCTGTTCTGCCCAGTCTCCGAAGCCGACGATTGATGTTCCATCCGTGACGATGCCGATTTTGTCGCGAAGACCGTACTCACCTGGAGTGGCGCCAAGTGCGGCTCCAAGAACGAGAGCCGGATTTTCAGGGGAGTCACTTGCCAAAAGTTCGGCAACTGAGTTCGCCGAATCGAGAAGCGCCTGGATGTCAACACCGGCCAAACCTGATGGCACAAGACCGAAAGCGGTTAGTGCACTGTAACGACCACCGACGTTTGGATCAGCGTTGAAAATTCGGTAGCCATCTGCTTTAGCGGCAGCTTCCATCGGTGAACCAGGATCGGTAACGATCACGATGCGCTCGGTCTTATCGATTCCGGCATCAGTAAAGGCCTTCTCGAAGATACGCTTCTGTGAATCGGTTTCTACAGTCGAACCTGACTTTGATGAAACCACGATTGCGGTCTTGTTCAAGTCACCAGCAAGCGCAGCGCCTACTTGGTCAGCATTGGTTGAATCCAAAACCACAAGCTCAACACCAGCGGTGCCGGTGATTACCTCGGGTGCCAGTGAAGACCCACCCATGCCACAGAGTACAAATCGATTAACGCCTTTGGCACGGAATTCATCTCGAAGTGCGAGAATATCGGCAACTACTGCCTGTGAATGAGTAGCTGAAGTTACCCATCCCAAACGGATCGAAGACTCAGACTCGGCGTCCTTACCCCACAATGTGAAGTCTTTAGCTGCGATTCGACTGGCAACCTTATCGGCAATCAACTGTGGGACGAATTCAGAAACCGCAGCGGCAGCCGAACCGCCGGCGACAACCTTTAAAGATGACAATGTATTCCTTACTTTGCAGCGTTTAGTGCGTTGGTAACAGACTCAAGTAGTTCATTCCATGAAACGATGAACTTGTCGACACCTTCGGTCTCAAGTAGTTCAGTCACGTCATCGTATGAAACACCCGCAGCTGCAACTGCAGCCATGACAGCCTCGGCATCCGCGTAGTGGTTCGTGATCGAGTTGGCTGGAACTACGCCGTGATCAAAAACTGCCTCCATGGTCTTTTCTGGCATGGTGTTAACCAGGTGCGGAGCAACCAATTCGGTGACGTAAAGGGTGTCCAGTAGGTTCGGGTCCTTCACACCAGTCGACGCCATAAGCGGACGCTGAACATTGGCTCCGGCGGCCGCTAGTGCAGCCCAACCTGCGTTGTCGAATTCCTGCTCAAATACCTGATAGGCCAGACGTGCGTTTGCAAGCGCAGCCTTATTCTGCAACTCAGTATTACCGGCAGCAGCAAGACGCTTATTGATCTCAAGATCAACTCGTGAAACAAAGAAAGAAGCCACAGAGTGAATCTTGCTTAGGTCGTGGCCGTTAGCCTTTGCCTGCTCAATTCCAGCAATGTATGCAGCGATTACATCGCGGTAGCGCTGAAGAGAGAAAATCAAAGTGACGTTTACGCTAATTCCAGCTGCGATGGTCTCAGTGATTGCAGCTAAACCATTCTTAGTCGCCGGAATCTTAATCATCACGTTTTCACGATCCACCTTGGCGAAGAGGTCCTTGGCTTGCTTCGCGGTTCCGGCAGCATCGTGGGCAAGACCAGGCTCAACCTCGATTGATACGCGGCCGTCAAATCCCTTGGTGTTGCGGTAAACATCAGCGAAGATGTCGCAAGCCTCAGCCACGTCCTGAGTGGTGATCTCGAACACAGCCTTGGCCGCATCCGCACCCTGCGCGGCTAGAGCAGCAACCTGGTCGCCGTAACCTTCACCCTTTGAAAGAGCCCCGGCAAAGATGGTCGGGTTGGTGGTTACACCAGAAACTGAACGTGTTGTGATCAAGTCCTTCAATTGACCCGAACGAATACGTGTGCGTGAAAGGTCATCGAGCCAGATGCTGACACCATTTGCGGCTAGTTGAGCTAGTGGGTTGGTCATGATGATTTCCTTTACTTCGCCGCAGCGATTGAGTCGTGTGCTGCAGCAACAACGTTTTCTGCAGTCATTCCAAATTCACGGAATAGAGTCTTGGCGTCTGCCGAGGCACCGAAGTGCTCGATCGAAACGCTGCGGCCAAACGGGCCAACGTACTTTGTCCAACCGAGCGCCAGTCCAGCCTCAACTGAAACACGAGCCTTCACATTCTTTGGAAGTACCGATTCGCGATAGCTTTCGCTTTGTTCATCGAACCATTCCAAACATGGAGCTGAGACAACACGAGTAGCAATACCTAGAGCTTCTAGCTGCAATCGTGCTGCAACTGCGAGCTGCACTTCACTGCCGGTAGCAATCAGAATCAATTCCGGATTTCCATTTGCCGCGTCAACCAAGGTATAAGCACCTTTGGCTACGTTTTCTGCAGCGGCATAAACCGCTCCGGTCTCGTCTGCTTCACCGCGCTTGAACACAGGAATGTTTTGACGAGTGAGGGCGATACCAGCTGGTCCTTGACGACGCTCAAGCATGGTCTTCCACGCGTATGACACTTCGTTTGCATCTGCGGGACGAACCATATCTAGGTTAGGAATAGCGCGAAGAGTTGCGATCTGTTCAATTGGCTGGTGAGTCGGGCCATCTTCACCGACGGCCACGGAGTCGTGAGTCCAAACAAAAATGCTCGGCACATTCATTAGCGCTGCTAGACGCACCGCAGGACGCATGTAGTCAGAGAAAATCAAGAAGGTCCCACCGAACGCACGTGTGTTTCCGTGCAGAGTAATACCGTTGAGGATCGATGCCATAGCGTGTTCACGAATACCGAAGTGCAAAACACGACCGTATTGGTCACCAGACCATTCGTGAGTTGACCACTCACTAGGCACGAATGACTTCGCGCCCTTGATGGTGGTGAGGTTCGAGTCAGCAAGGTCAGCTGAACCACCCCAGAACTCAGGCATAACTTGAGCAATAGCGTTGATTACCTGGCCTGAAGCGGCACGAGTAGCAATCTCGGTGCCGCCCTCGAAGGTTGGCAGCGCTGAGGCAAGTTCCGCTGGTGCCTTGCCGCTCGAGATGCGGTCGAGAAGTTTCTTCTGTTCAGGATTTTCGCTGACCCAAGCGTCAAACTGAGCTTGCCAGGTTGCGCGCACCTGATCGGCGTGCTTCTGATATCCGCGAGTGTGTGCAATAACATCAGCGTCAACCTGGAAAGTCTGCTCCGGATCAAATCCTAGAAGTGACTTCAAACCAGCGAGTTCCTCTGCACCAAGTGCAGAACCGTGAATCTTTCCGGTGTTCTGCTTCTTCGGTGAAGGCCAACCAATAATGGTGCGAAGAGTAATCAAAGACGGCTTGTCTGTTACAGACTTAGCTTTCTCGATTGCAGCATAAAGTTCAGCGACGTCTTCTTGGTAGTCACCAGTCTTCTTCCAGTCAACTACCTGAGTGTGCCAGCCGTATGATTCATAGCGAGCGCTTAGGTTCTCGGTGAAGGCAATGTTGGTGTCATCTTCAATTGAGATCTGGTTTGAATCGTAGATAACAACTAGGTTTCCGAGTTTCTGGTGTCCGGCAAGCGAAGCAGCTTCGGCGGTTACACCTTCCTGCATATCTCCGTCACCTGCGATTACGTAAACAAAGTGATCGAAAGGCGATGTTCCCTGCGGTGCTTTCGCATCGAATAAGCCACGCTCGTAGCGAGCTGCATAAGCAAAACCTGTTGCAGAGGCTAGACCCTGCCCTAGTGGACCGGTAGTTATTTCTACACCCTTGGTGTGCCCGTATTCTGGGTGACCAGGAGTAGCAGAACCCCAAGTGCGCAGGGACTTTAGATCGTCAAGCTCTAGGCCGTATCCGTGCAGGAATAGCTGATTGTAAAGAGTAAGTGAACTGTGACCAATGGAAAGAATGAAACGGTCGCGACCAATCCACTTTTCGTCAGAAGGATCGTGACGCATCACCTTGTTGAACAAAAGATAGGCAACCGGTGCCATTGAGATTGCGGTACCAGGGTGGCCATTGCCCACCTTTTCAACCGCGTCTGCTGCGAGTACCTTTGCTGTGTTTACTGCCTTGGTATCAAGGTCGGTCCACTGGAATGCTGACAAAACAGCTCCTTCTTTAATGAGGGAAATAAGATGTGGCGTCTATGCCGATAGAGAAGGTACTGGCTGCGGAAAAGGCCAAATCTCGTAATGCCCATTCTAATAGCGGGGTAGAGTGCAACCGGAATAAGGGGTCGGGCAATTCGCTTAGACTTTTAGCGATGTCAAAAGCAGTTATAAACCCCCTCGTTAAGGCAAAGGCCTATCTGGCCCTGACCAAACCCAGGGTCATTGAATTGCTGCTAATTACCACCGTGCCAACCATGATTTTGGCCCAGCGTGGAATGCCGAGCCTATGGCTGGTATTAGCCACCTTGCTTGGCGGAGCATTGAGCGCGGGCTCAGCCAATGCCTTCAACTGCTATCTAGACGCCGATATAGATCAGTTGATGGGCCGAACCGCCAAGCGACCTCTGGTCACCGGCGAGCTTTCAAAGCGTGAAGCCTATGTCTTTGCTTGGATACTCGGGGTTTTCTCGGTGCTATGGCTTGGTCTAGTGGTGAACTGGCTATCGGCCATGCTTTCGCTTGCAGCCATACTCTTTTATGTTTTGGTCTACACGCTTATTCTGAAGCGTCGCACACCGCAGAACATCGTTTGGGGTGGCGCCGCCGGGGCTATGCCGGTGCTAATCGGTTGGGCGGCGGTCACCAATGACATCTCTCCGGCTGCCTGGATGCTGTTCCTAGTGATTTTCCTGTGGACCCCACCGCACTACTGGCCGCTTTCCATGCGTTACAAAGAGGATTACGCAGCCGCAGGCGTGCCGATGCTTCCCGTAGTTCGCAACCAGGCAACCGTCGCGGTGCAAATCGTGCTCTATGCGTGGGCAATGGTGGTTTCGAGCTTGCTACTTATTCCACTTGGCAACATGGGTGCAATTTACTCAGTGACCGCTGTGGTTAGCGGAGCTTGGTTCATGTTTGAAAGTTACCGACTGTATCGCGAAGGCATCAAGGGCCATGCTAAGAATCCTATGCGTCTTTTCCACGGATCAATCAGTTACTTGACACTGCTGTTTATTGCAGTGGCAGTAGATCCGCTACTGCACTTTTAATTCGGCTAGTCGAGCCAACGACTCATCACGCTCAACCGAATGATCAACTATCGGAGCGGGATATCCGTTGGTGTTTAGCAAATTCCATGGTTCGTGCACCTCGGCGCCTTCAATGTGACGCAATTCTGGAATGTATTTGCGTACATAGTCGCCATTCGGGTCAAATTTGTAGCCCTGCAAGATTGGATTGAAAACACGATAATAGGGACTCGCGTCGGTTCCACATCCCGCAGTCCACTGCCAACCGTGAGCGTTAGACGCCGGATCGAAATCGGTAAGCAGCTCTTCAAAATGTTGCGCACCCTGTTGCCATTCGAGATGCAAATCTTTCACTAAAAATGAAGCAACAATCATGCGCACACGATTGTGCATCCAGCCTTCCGCAATCAGTTGTCGCATGCCGGCGTCAACCATAGGGAAACCCGTTCTACCTTCTTTCCAAGCCTGTAACTTGGCGTCCGCTTCTTTGCCAATGTCGTAGCGCATATTTGCAAACTTCGCATCGTAATAATCGGTCAATGAATTTGGATTGTGCCAAAGTACATCGGCATAAAATTCACGCCAAGCAATTTCTTTGGCAAAAACAATTTCTCCATCGCTGTCACCGAGCTCCGCCAAAATAGTTCTCGGATGAATTTCTCCGTGTGACAGAGCATGCGACAGATGCGACGTACCAGATAGGTCTGCTCGGTTTCTGAGTTCGCTGTAATCCTTTAGAGCTCGCTTTTTGAAGCGATTAAAAGTTCTGAGCGCAAAGGCCTCTCCAGCTTTTACCGGAAATGGCGCCGGGGCTGATGGGGTTGGACGACCGTGGCATTCAATTGGCTCAAACCATTCAGCACCCAAGTCGATTAGCGGTTGCGGGACACCCCAACCAGCCAGCATCCAGTTTTTGTAAAACGGCGTGTAAACCTTGTATTGCGAGCCATCCGGCTTGCGCACAGAGCCCGGAGCCACGGCGTAGTAACTGTCAACCAACTTCAGGAATATGCCAGATTCTTTGAGTGCCAAACCGACCGCATTTTGCTCTGCAATTCCGTCGGGATCAAAAGCCCTGGTTGCGTGTACCAGTGCAGCGCCAGCCGAAGTTGCTACGTTGACTAACTCATTAGCGATATTCGTCAATCCACGGGCTTGGCGAATGATTAACTTTCGGTTCACCGCTGCACCGAGTGCATCTAATGATTCCACTAGGGAGTGCTGCCTAACCGGTGATAACCCATCAAACTTATCGAGATCAACCAAGAAGGTAAGTGCGACTTTTTTGGTTTTGTCTTCAATAGCCGCTGAAATCGCGGTGTTTAGTGCGACATTGTCTTGCAAGCGAAGATCGCGGCGAAACCAAAATACTTGAGACATTATTTGGCTCGAATTGAGAGCAACTGAAATGTGAGCAGGGAAGCCAGTAACGAAGCTCCAAGCATATGTAATCCAACCAACAGTGGAGGAACACCTAGTCGTGACTGAGCGATTCCAAGAATTGCTTGCATGACAAGTGCTATGACTAGCCACAGGGAAATCTGTTTATGCAACTTCAAAACTTCGGCATCCTTAATCTTTTGAAGGACGAAAAAGATTACAACCGAAAGTGCAAGTGTGACATAGGCGGGATAAGAGTGATAATGCTGCAAAGCTTCAAGTTCCAAACCATTTCGCGGTGCATTTGCATCTCCAGCATGCGGACCAGCTCCAGTTACAACAACACCGATCAGAAGTGTGATCATGCCGATTGCAAAATTCCAAGGGGCTAAAACATAAGCACGATATGGAACCGGCTCGTGCTGAACGGCGTAAATTCGCCACAGCAAAATGGAGGCGATAGCAATGAGTGCAGCTGAAATAACAAAATGCATGCCAACGACCCAAGGGTTCAAGTTGGTAAGCACACTGACTCCACCAACCACTGCCTGAGCAAAAATTCCAAGCCCCACACTCAGCGCAGGCCAAACAAGTCCAATTCGCTTCTGCTTGCCAAGTCGTATCACAGTGATGAAGGTGAGTAGGGCAATGATCACGAGGACAAAAGTGAGTAGGCGATTAGCAAACTCGATAATTCCGTGAATTCCTTGCTCGGGAACCGTAACTAGAGACTCATTTGTACATTTCGGCCAGGTGGGACAGCCAAGTCCAGAGCCAGTAAGTCGAACAGCTCCGCCGGTGACCACAATGAGAATCTGACTGACCAGTGATAGCCAACCATAGAGTCGAATTCGGGCTTCGGAGAACAGAAACATGGTGCCTTTCGTGGTGCTAGCCAAACAAACCGCCCAAAGGTAGACTGAAGGCCAGATGTAGCGGTTGGCTAGTTTTTCTAGTTTCGCACAGCAATCCTCGAGGAAAACCCAAAAACATGTCGTTTTCCACGTGCGGGAATGTTGCCGAACCGCTGCGAGTTCTAATCTTTGGGCCGAACTGATATTCGCACCCATGAAGGAGACCAGGCATGACCGAGACCGTTGATCGTTCAGAACTCGATTCCCTCGGAGTTTACGAATTTGGCTGGTCTGACAAAGACGACGCCGGTACCTCGGCCAAACGAGGCATCAATGAGGACGTAGTCCGCGATATCTCAGGCAAAAAGAGCGAGCCAGAATGGATGCTGGAAACTCGCCTCAAGGGTTACAACTACTTTGAGCGGAAGCCTATGCCGTCATGGGGAAGCGACCTCAGCGGTATCGATTTCGATAACATCAAGTACTTTGTTCGTTCAACAGAAAAGCAAGCCCAGTCTTGGGAAGATCTTCCAGAAGACATTCGCAACACATATGAGCGCCTTGGCATCCCGGAAGCGGAACGTTCCCGCCTGGTTGCCGGTGTTGCAGCTCAATATGAGTCAGAGGTGGTTTACCACCAGATCCACGAGGAGTTAGAGCGACAGGGAGTGATTTTCCTCGACACCGACACAGCGCTAAAGGAACACCCTGAAATTTTCCAAGAATATTTCGGCACCGTTATTCCTGCTGGTGACAACAAATTTGCAGCACTAAACACTGCTGTTTGGTCTGGTGGAAGTTTTGTTTATGTTCCAAAGGGAGTGCACGTAGAAATTCCTTTGCAGGCATACTTCCGTATCAATACCGAGAACATGGGTCAGTTTGAGCGCACGCTGATTATTGCTGACGAGGGTTCCTACGTTCACTACATTGAGGGCTGTACAGCACCGATTTATCAGAGTGATTCATTACACTCTGCGGTGGTTGAAATCATCGTTAAGAAAAACGCACGCGTGCGTTACACCACGATTCAAAACTGGTCGACCAATGTTTACAACCTGGTAACCAAGCGCGCGATTGCACACGAGGGTGCAACCATGGAGTGGGTCGATGGCAATATTGGTTCGAAGGTGACCATGAAGTATCCAGCAATTTTGCTTGCCGGTGAACATGCACGTGGCGAAACGCTCTCAGTAGCATTTGCTGGCGCAGGGCAGCACCAAGATGCTGGAGCAAAGATGATTCACATGGCACCAAACACTAGCTCATCGATCATTTCAAAGTCGATTGCGCGTGCCGGAGGTCGCACTTCATACCGAGGTGAGATCCGCGTAAACCCCGGAGCACATCACAGTGCTAACACAGTGCGCTGCGACGCCTTGCTAGTGGACACCATTTCACGAAGCGACACATACCCAGCGGTAGACGTGCGTGAAGACGATGTAACTATGGGCCACGAGGCAACCGTATCTCGAATCAGTGATGAGCAGTTGTTCTACTTGCAGTCCCGCGGTCTACCGGAAGACGAAGCCATGGCGATGATTGTCCGTGGATTCATTGAGCCAATTGCTAAAGAACTCCCCATGGAATATGCACTTGAGTTGAACAAACTGATCCAGATGCAGATGGAAGGGGCTGTTGGTTAATGGTTGAAGCAGTAATTCGACCAGGTAGCACCGGTCACAGTCACGGCGGTGGGGAAGTCCCAATCCAAACCCGCTCCGAACGAGTTCGTTCAGCGAATGTTGCCGAACACTCAGAAGTGACTCGCCGCGACGAGCAGTGGCGCTACCTAGATGCAGAGCGTCTCGCTGGACTTGACAGCCATGTGCTAACCAACTTCTCTGAAAATATCCAAGTGATCGCTCCGACAGAATTCAGCAGCGAATTTGTGACTGCCCAGGATTCAAGTTTCGGTAAGGCTGGGCTTCCGGAAGATCGTCCGAGCGCCAACGCTTGGGCTGCTGCCACATCAGCTCTAAAAGTTTCGCTCAAGGGCGAGGCAACTGAGGCCGCTGCGATTAACATCACTTCACCTGGCAAAGACACCGCCGCACACATCATCATCGAGTCGGCAACGCATTCAAAAGGAACCATAGTTTTGGATCACACCGGCTCAGGAACGTTCGGCGAAGTGGTTGAAGTCATCGTCGGTGACGAAAGCAATCTGACAGTAGTTTCAATTCAGGATTGGAATGATGACGCGGTCCACACATCGGCGCAATTTGCTCGACTTGGGCGTAACTCGAAGTTGAAGCACATAGTTATATCGCTGGGCGGTAAAACAGTACGAGTAACACCAAATGCAGAATTCACCGGTCCTGGTGGCGACGCAGAATTACTTGGAATGTACTTTGCTGATTCTGGTCAGCACCTCGAACACCGCTCCTACGTTGATCACGCGGTGCCAAACTGTAAGTCTCGCGTCACCTACAAGGGCGCATTGCAAGGGGAAAACGCACACACTGTCTGGGTTGGCGATGTCTTGATTCGCAAGGCTGCTGAGGGCACTGACACCTATGAGCTCAACCGAAACTTGTTGTTGACCGACGGCGCACGCGCGGACTCGGTGCCAAACCTCGAAATTGAAACCGGTGAAATCGAAGGAGCAGGTCACGCATCTGCAAGTGGTCGATTTGATGATGAACAGCTTTTCTACTTACAGGCGCGCGGAATCGATGAACTTGATGCCCGTCGCCTTGTGGTGCGCGGCTTCCTCAATGAAGTTATTCAGCAAATCGGAATTGAATCAATCGAAGAGCGCCTGAACAACGCAATCGAGGCGGAACTAGTGAGGGGTATCAACTAATGGCAGTTCGCATCTGTGCACTAGATGACCTAAAGCCCGGCAAGGCACTACGCGTGGTCATTTCCGAACACCCAATCGCATTGGTTCGAACCAAGGCTGGTGATGTATTTGCGCTAGACGACAAATGCTCGCACGGAGAAATTTCACTAAGCGAAGGCTTTGTGGACAACACAACTATTGAGTGCTGGGCTCACGGAGCAAAGTTTGAACTTGCCACTGGCAAAGCGCTAACCCTTCCGGCTTATGAACCGGTAAATCGCTACGAAGTACTTATTGAAAACGGCGACGTCTTTTTGGAATACGAGGCTTAGGAAAAATGGCAATACTACAGATCAAGAACCTGCACGTTTCGGTTGAAACCGAGCAGGGAAGCAAAGAAATCCTTCGTGGAGTAGACCTAACTATTCGCAGTGGAGAGACCCACGCCATCATGGGCCCAAACGGTTCTGGTAAGTCAACTCTGGCTTACACAATCGCTGGTCACCCTAAGTACGAAGTAACCGAGGGTGAAATCCTGCTCGACGGCGAAAATGTTTTGGAGATGAGCGTTGATGAGCGAGCTCGCGCCGGCCTATTCCTGGCGATGCAGTATCCAGTAGAGATTCCTGGTGTTTCGGTTAGCAACTTCTTGCGCACAGCTAAGACTGCGATAGCTGGAGAGGCCCCTGCAATTCGACCTTGGACCACCGAGGTAAAAGAAGCCATGGCCAATCTAAAGATGGACCCGGCATTTACCGCTCGAAACGTGAATGAAGGATTCTCTGGTGGTGAGAAGAAGCGTCACGAAATCTTGCAGATGGAGCTACTCAAGCCACAATTCGCAGTACTTGACGAGACCGATTCTGGTCTTGACGTTGACGCACTTCGTATCGTGAGTGAGGGGGTAAACCGAGCAAAAGCAAACAATGGTTTCGGCGTGCTGCTAATCACTCACTACACCCGTATTTTGAACTATATCAAGCCGGACTTCGTCCACGTATTTGTGGCCGGAAAAATCGCCGAAGAAGGCGGACCGGAGCTGGCAGAGCGCCTAGAGGCCGAGGGATACGACCGATACGTGAACGCATAAATGCCTCAAGAATTATCAGCAGAGAAATACGACCAGGTAGTCGAAGCACTTAAGGAAGTAATCGACCCTGAATTGGGCGTAAACATCTTCGACCTAGGTTTGATTTACGATTTGCAGGAAGCCGATGACAAGAGCTTGCTGATTAACATGACGCTTACCTCTGCAGGCTGCCCGCTTACAGACGTGATCGAAGAGCAGACGGCGGCTTCACTCGATGGAGTAGTCGAAGCCTTCAGAATTAATTGGGTTTGGATGCCACCTTGGGGTCCTGAGCGGATTACCGAAGACGGCAAAGAGCAGATGCGCGCGATCGGTTTTGCAATTTAGAACAAAAAAAATGCACCTCCAAACGGAGGTGCATTTTTTTCAGTTCTTAATCCTGAGTCTTCTTAACCAGCAACCATGCGCCTGGAAGTAGACCAGCAGCGATAACAGCCTTGACCACGTCCCAAACCATGAATGGCACCATGTAGGTAGCTGCAGCGCTTAGGTCGCCGGCAAATGCTGTGCTGGCTAGCACCGGAACTCCGATTAGGTAAATAACGGCTGAGCCAGCCACGAAAGCTACAAAAGTCTTCAGCACATTTGAACTCCACTTGCGCTCGGCAAGCAGACCAACAACAAAGGCAGCAACAATAAAGCCGAAAATGAATCCAGCAGTCGGGCCAACGAATGCCGCTACACCAACCACGTGGCTGCCGTCAGTCTTTGGTGCAAATACTGGGACGCCGGCTAGCCCAATAAGAGCGTACAAACCAAGAGAAAGTAGACCGCGGCGAGAACCTAGGCTCGCTCCAACGAGAAGCACCACCAAAGTCTGCAAGGTGAATGGCACTGGATAGGCAGGAATCGAAATCTGTGCAGCCACCGCGGTGAGTGCGGCTCCGGCAACGACTAGAGCGATATCGGCGGCAAGGCTGCGCTTGATTAAGCGGTCAACGATTGTCGGCTTAGCAACGAGGGTTAGAGACATGGAAACTCCAATTTCTTTGGTTTAGTCAATTGTAGACTAGGGATTTTGCGGTTGCTTTAACTGAATCAACCAATAGGCTCAACTAATTTTTGGAGCATTTCATGATTGCCGTCACCGACCTGGAGATTCGCATCGGTGCGCGCGTGCTTATGTCGGAAGTTAATTTCCGAGTTTCCAAAGGAGACAAAATTGGCTTGGTTGGCAGAAATGGTGCTGGCAAGACCACCCTTACCAAAATCCTGGCCGGAGATGGTCAACCAGATCACGGAAAAGTTGAGCGCGTGGGCGAAATCGGCTACCTTCCGCAAGATCCACGAAGCGGTGATCCAGAAGAGTTAGCCCGACACCGAATCCTGAATGCCCGAGGCTTAGGTGAACTAGCCGCTCAAATGACAAAGGCTTCTCACGACATGAGCAGCGTAGACGAAGTCATCTACGATGCCGCAATGAAGAAGTACGCGAAGCTCGAGGAAAAATTCCAAGCAGCTGGCGGATACGCGGCAGAGGCACAAGCAGAGACTATCGCGGGAAATTTAGGGCTCAAAGCCTCCGTGCTTGACCAACCCCTCAAGACTCTCTCTGGTGGACAACGTCGACGCATCGAGTTGGCTCGCATCCTTTTCAGTAATGCAGAGACCATGATTCTCGACGAACCGACTAACCACTTGGACGCCGATTCCGTCGTGTGGCTACGAGAATTCTTGAAGTCCTATGCTGGTGGATTAATTGTTATCAGTCACGACGTCGACCTAATCGGCGAAACGGTAAATCGTGTTTTTTACCTAGACGCAATTCGTTCCGTCATAGATGTTTACAACATGGGTTGGAAGCACTACCTAAAGCAACGCGAAGCGGATGAAGAGCGCCGAAAACGGGAACGTGCCAATGCAGAGAAGAAGGCTGGCGCACTACAACTTCAAGCAGCAAAGTTTGGCGCCAAGGCTTCCAAAGCCGCTGCAGCACAACAAATGGTGCGTCGCGCCGAGAAACTACTGGGATCACTTGATGAAGTTCGCGAAAGCGATAAAGTTGCACGAATTAAGTTTCCTGATCCTGCGCCATGCGGAAAAACTCCTCTGATGGCGACGCACCTCAGCAAGAGTTATGGATCGCAGGAAATCTTCACAGCAGTTGACCTTGCCATTGACAAGGGGAGCAAGGTCGTTGTGATTGGCCTCAACGGAGCGGGTAAAACAACTTTGCTGCGAATGCTTGCTGGCATCGACAAGCCAGATACCGGAGAAATCATCCCTGGACATGGTCTCAAGGTTGGATATTTTGCCCAGGAGCACGAGACTCTCGATGTGAACAAGACGGTTTTGCAAAACATGCAGGCTTCAGCTCCTCATCTAGCTGACACGGATGCTAGAAAAGTGCTTGGTTCATTCCTATTCAGTGGTGACGATGTCGATAAACCAGCAGGTGTACTTAGCGGTGGGGAGAAAACTCGATTGGCTTTGGCTGCTCTTGTGGTCTCATCAGCCAATGTCTTATTGCTAGATGAACCCACCAACAACTTGGATCCTGCAAGTCGCGAGGAGATTCTTCGAGCTTTGGCTACCTTTACCGGCGCTGTGGTGTTGGTATCTCACGATGAGGGAGCGGTACTGGCCCTGAATCCGGAACGTGTTTTGATTCTTCCCGATGGCGATGAAGATCTTTGGAACGATAGCTACGCTGAACTGATTTCGCTCAGCTAAGCGAATCCTCTACCTCGGCGTCCACCTGACCAATTGCTTTGCGCTTCTTGACCATTGGTTTTGAAAGCCCACGAGCTTCGCGCTCTTTCTTAATTCCCCAAATCAAAGCAGCCACCGCCATGAGTGCGAACATTATCCACTGCAACGCGTAACTCAAGTGATTACCTTCGTCGAGCGCTGGCTTCGCTAAGGCTTTCGGCAGTACCGATGGAGCAAGTTCCTCACTCGACATGCGAGCGTAAGTCTCGGTAAATATGGCATCTTTGATACCTTGCGATTGAACCAAGGCCTCGATATTTATGGTTCCGAGCTGACCTTGCGGAGCGCCTCGATCAAGAGTGGGTTCAGTTGGACGAACTCTCGCCACAATCGTTTGTTCATCGGCACTTGGCAGTGGGATAAGTTTTGGCGGTTGGTAGTTGGAGTCACTTGCAATCCAGCCTCGCTCGATTGCGATCAAACGACCATCGCTCATCTGAAATGGAACCAACTGCAAAAAACCCGGTTGTCCATTCAATGGTCGATTTCTTACTAAAACGGCATTGCCAACCAGGTAGTGGCCAGTGAGTGTCACTGGCCGCCATTGATTCTTGTCCTCAAATGAATCTAACTCGGCAACCAAGTCAATTGACACAGGTCTTGCATCATAGTTACTGGCTACCTGAGCAATTTCGGCGAGTGCCTCTTCGCGTCTAGAAAATTGCCAATTGGACAACAGGGCGCAGGCAACTGAAAAAACTATGACTAGCGCGAGCCATCCTGACCAACGCTTCAAATCCGCTTTAGCCGCCATTTCCAACCACTTCACGAATTTCGATAAAGAAATTACGTGCCTTCACAAAATCCACCAGGTAATCTCGATGGTCATCACATGCCGCCCAAGTCTTCCTGCGTTCACCGCAGTGAATCATTGGGTTTGCCCAGTCGATTAGGTACCTTGCTGGCAAAGCGCAATTTGCCCTAGAGCATTTTGATTCGATCATGAATCATTCTTTTCGCGAAATTGATCAGCTGAGATGGCTATTCGAGGAGCGGTAACTGCAGTTGCCTTGGCATTGGGTTTCACATCTCCACGACTATTAGCGATAACCACTGCCCAGTAGGGAAGCACGATTGCGAGAGCGAAACACACCCACATCAACCAACCCTGAACCAGAATGGCAAGCACGATGCAAACCATTCGCACCGTCATAGCGATGGAATAGCGAATCATTCGGCTGCGGCGTTCTACTTCAGGGGATACCCCTAAGTTGGTAACGCTTTGCGGTTCGGCCAATGTAGCTCCGTTTCAGTCCTAAGTCCACTTTAAGTCAAACAGTAGACTTCTAGGCATGACTGATAAGACCGTTTTAGTTACCGGGGGAAACCGTGGGATTGGCCGAGCAATAGCCGAAGAATTCATCAAGCAGGGTTATCGAGTAGCAGTAACCGTTCGCTCAGGTGAGGGCCCGGCAGGTGCACTATCGGTCAAAGCTGACGTTACTGACGCAGCGTCATTGGACGCGGCTTTTGCAGAGATCGAGTCAAAACTTGGCTCGGTTGACATCTTGGTAGCGAACGCCGGCATCACCAAGGACACGCTTTTGATGCGCATGAGCGATGAGCAGTTTGAGGAAGTTGTAAACACAAACCTCAACGGAGTATTTCGAGTAGTTAAACGCGCAAGCCTCGGCATGATCAAGAAGAAACACGGTCGCATCGTTCTGATCGGTTCAGTCGTTGGACTGCTTGGATCTGCCGGACAGGTTAACTACTCAGCTACCAAATCTGCGCTGGTCGGAATGGCGAGATCAATCACTCGCGAACTTGGTGGCCGAGGCATCACCGCGAACGTTGTTGCGCCAGGTTTTATCGACACAGACATGACTGCGGAGCTTCCGGAAGAAGTGCAGGCTGGTTACAAGAAACAAATTCCTGCCGGTCGATTTGCAGCACCAGAAGAAGTGGCCAAAGTAGTTGCCTGGCTTGCCGGTGACGATGCGAGCTACATCAGTGGCGCGGTAATTCCTGTCGATGGCGGCCTAGGAATGGGTCACTAGAGACCAAGTACGCCTATAAGGTCGGCGAGATTTCCCGAGTCGAGAACTAGGTTTGCCTTTTCTTTCACAATTGGTTTTGCATTAAATGCCACCGAAAGCGCTGCCACTTCCATCATCTCTAGATCGTTCGCGCCATCGCCAACCGCAACAGTTTGTTCAAGCTTGAAGTCTGCGCGCTGAGCCCACTCGAGAAGTGCTTCTTTCTTAGCAGTGCGATCAATGATTTTTCCAATCACTTTGCCGGTCAGCTTTCCGTCGATAACTTCTAAGTCATTTGCTCGAGCGAAATCAAGATTCAGAATGTCAGCTAGGGGATTGAGCACCTGAGTAAAGCCTCCACTCACGGCACCGACACGCCCGCCAGCGTGATGCACTGCATCGATGAGTTCCTTTGCACCCTTAGTAATTCGAATGCGCTTGCCCACCTCATCGAAAACCGAATCAGGTAAGCCAGCAAGAGTGCTAACGCGTTCAATGAGACTTGCGGCAAAGTCAAGCTCACCCTGCATAGCGCGTTCAGTAATGGCTGCCACTTCAGCGCGCTTGCCAGCCACATCGGCCAATAATTCAATAACTTCGTCTTCGATCAGCGTTGAATCAACATCGAATACGACTAAAAGCTTTGTCACGGAGTTACGAGCACACCCTTTGCTACAACTGTGATACCGGTGTCAGTCACGGTAAAACCACGAGCAATATCACGCTCGCGGTCTACTCCAATTGAAGCACCATCTGCGACAACTACGCTCTTATCCAAGATTGCTTTTCGAACCGTGCAGTCTCGTCCGACTTGAACGTCGTCCAAAAGCACTGAATCCGTGATTAGTGCCCTGGAATGTACTCGAACTCCGGGGGAGACCACGCTTCTTTCGACGATTCCGCCCGATATCACGGTTCCAAGAGAGACAATCGAATCCGTTGTGCGCCCCTGGTTTCCCTCTCCATCGTGGACAAACTTCGCGGGAGGCAGATTCACCTGCTGCGTGTGAATCGGCCATTCCGAGTTGTAAAGGTTGAATACCGGCATCACCGAAATTAAGTCCATGTGCGATTCGTAGTAAGACTCGATGGTACCGACATCGCGCCAGTAGGAGTGATCACGTTCAGTACTGCCCGGGATTTCGTTGAAAGTGAAGTCATAAACACCGGCGTCTTCACGAGAAACCATATAAGGAATGATGTCGCCACCCATGTCATGTGATGAATCTTCGAGAGTGCCATCGTGTTCAATAGCGTCAATAAGTGCCTGTGCCGAAAATACGTAGTTACCCATGGAAACTAATGCTTCGTTGGGAGCATCGATTAGTGGTTTTGGATCTGCAGGCTTTTCGCGGAATGCAGCAATTTTGGTGGCATTGTCATCGTCGACCTCAATCACGCCGAATTGAGTTGCAAGACTGATTGGCTGGCGAATAGCAGCAACGGTAACACCACGTCCAGACTCGATATGAGCCTGAATCATTTGGTCAAAGTCCATACGGTAAACGTGATCTGCGCCGACTATTACAACAATGTCTGGACGCTCGTCGCTGAGCAGGTTCATGCTTTGCAAGATTGCATCCGCTGAGCCTGAGAACCAACGCTTTCCTAGTCGCTGCTGAGCAGGAACCGAAGCTACGTAAGATCCGAGTAGCGGAGACATACGCCAGAGCTGAGAGATGTGGCGGTCTAGTGAGTGTGACTTGTATTGTGTGAGGACCACAATGCGTCGCAAACCTGAGTTGATCAGATTCGAAAGAGCAAAGTCAATCAGTCGATAACTTCCACCAAATGGCACAGCAGGTTTAGCTCGATCTGCGGTCAGCGGCATGAGGCGTTTGCCTTCGCCTCCAGCTAAGACCATTCCAAATACACGTGGATTGCTCATATTCAAAATGTTATTGCGAATTACGAACACCAGTAACATTTGGATATGAGGATCGACTTAATCACTAAGGAATATCCGCCGTTCATTTATGGCGGAGCGGGCGTACATGTCGCTGAATTAGTGAAAGTTCTGCGCAAACAGACCGAGGTAAAGGTCAGATGTTTCGGCGAGGAACGTAATGAAACCGATACATTCTCATATTCACACGGGTCAGATTTCAATGCGGCCAATGGTGCCTTACAGACCATGGCAACTGACCTAAACATGGTGGCTGACATTGCCGGGGCTGACCTGGTGCACAGTCACACCTGGTACGCGAATTTCGCTGGCCACGTTGCCGGAACTCTTCACGGGATTCCTCACCTTATTACTGCGCACAGTCTCGAACCACTGCGACCTTGGAAAGAGGAGCAACTTGGCGGAGGCTACCGACTTTCTTCTTGGGTAGAGCGCACAGCGTATGAAGGCGCCACAAAGATTATTGCGGTAAGTGCCGGCATGCGCGCAGACATACTTCGTGCCTATCCGCAGATAAGTCCTGACAAAGTTGTCGTGGTGCACAACGGAATCGATTTGGATGCTTTCCAATCTGCAAACAACCCCGAATTAGTTCGAGCCAATGGAATTGATCCAGACCAACGAAGTGTCGTGTTTGTTGGTCGCATCACTCAGCAAAAAGGTTTGCCATACCTACTCAAGGCAGCACGAGAGCTACCTGCCGATGTTCAGCTTGTGCTTTGTGCTGGGGCACCTGATACTCCTCAGATTCTTGCCGAAGTTACTTCGCTAGTTGAAGAGCTGCGAAAAGTGCGTGAGAACGTTATTTGGGTTGAGAAACATCTAAGTAGAGCGGAACTTATCGCGGTTCTTTCTTCAGCGACTGTCTTCGCATGCCCAAGCATCTACGAACCGCTCGGCATAGTGAACCTAGAAGCTATGGCTTGTGGAATTCCAGTCGTGGCGACTGCGACTGGTGGAATCCCGGAGGTTGTGGCACACAACGAAACTGGACTTTTGGTGCCGATCGAACAAGTCATGGATGGCAGCGGCAAACCACTTGATGAAAAGAAATTTGTTGCTGATTTTGCAAATGCTTTAAATGAGATGCTGGCAAATCCAAATATTGAAAGTTTTGGAAAGTCCGGTAGGCAGCGAGTCGAACAGCACTTCAGCTGGGAGAGTATTGCCGAGCAAACTTTGAGCGTGTATCGCAGCGCAATCCGGGATTTCAAATAGGCTCTTGGCATGTCTCGCGTCATCGATCTAAACAATGTAACGGTTACTCGCAATGGCAAAGCCATCCTTAGCAATGTCGATTGGCAGGTCGAGTCAAATCAGCGCTGGGTAGTAATCGGGCCAAATGGTGCCGGAAAAACAACCCTACTTCGCGTTGCCGCTGCTCAACTCCACCCGTCGAGCGGGCAGGCAAGAATCTTGGAAGCCGAAATTGGCAAGGTGAACGTTTTTGAACTTCGTACCCGCCTAGGATTCGCTTCAACTTCTTTGGCTAACCACATTCCTAACTCTGAAACCGTGTTGAATTCGGTCTTGACCGCAAGCTACGGCATCACTGGTCGCTGGAACGAAGAATACGACGATGTCGACATCCGACGAGCCCACCGTGTTCTCAATGAGTGGAAACTAGGTGAACTCGCGGATCGGGCTTTTGGCACTCTGAGCGATGGCGAAAAGAAGCGCACACAGATTGCGCGAGCAGTTATGACTGATCCCGAGCTACTTCTTCTTGATGAGCCAGTGGCAAGCCTGGACCTAGCCGCTCGTGAACAGACCATCGCTCTAATCAGCGCTTATGCCACTGAGGCGGCCGCACCAGCCATTGTTATGGTCACACACCACCTCGAGGAAATTCCGGCTGGATTTACCCACGCCCTCGTTCTTAGCGAGGGACAGGTCTATTCGGCCGGTGAAATCGGCCAAACCCTAACCAGTGACAAGCTCTCCGAAGCCTATGGAATCGGGATTTCCGTGGACTTCTCAGAGGGACGTTACAGGGCACGATTTAGGGGCTAGTACTTTAGAGGCAAAGCGCTGGCATTGAGCCAAATGCTTTGGTATGCTTGACCCTTGGTGCCATCGCACCGACAATCTAGTAAATATCAAGGAAGTTTCGCATGAAGGCTGACATTCACCCAAAGTACGAACCAATCGTTTTCCGCGACTTGGCTTCGGGTGTAGCGTTCTTGACTCGTTCAACCGTTACCAGCAGCAAGACCATTGAGTGGGAAGACGGTAACACCTACCCAGTTTTCGACGTGGAAATCTCTTCACAGTCGCACCCGTTCTACACAGGCAAGCAGCGCATCATGGATGCAGCAGGTCGTGTTGAGCGCTTCAACGCACGTTACAAGAACTTCAGCTAAAGATTTAAACAAAAAACCCCAACCATTGGTTGGGGTTTTTTGTTTTTAATTCTTAAGTGGCCAGCCAGGGCTTGGCTTGAAATCTTTGTCAACGTTTTCGATCATCCATTTGCTAAAGCTCTCATCGATTTCTTTGGCCCAACCAATTTGCGAATCGTGAAGTTCTTGTGCCGAAGCGGGAACTTTTTCGGCGTGAGACTTCAGAACCGCCAACGCAACCCGACCTGCAGCAATGGCATCGGCTTTGGAGTTGTGGGCATCGTCTAGCGGTACCTGATAGTGCTCAGCTACGATTTCAAGTTTTCGCTTTCCACGACGGTACTTGTCGTAGGTCTTGTCGATAACCAGTGGATCGAGAATCGGGGACGGAGAATTCAAGGGAGTAAGACCGAGAGCAATTGCTTGGTGATGCAAAATGGTGAAGTCATATGGTGCGTTATAGGCAACAACAGGAATCCCACGTTCGAAGCAGTCACGCAAAACTTCAATGATTTCGCCAACAACTTCTTTGTAGTTACGTCCGCGTTCGCGAGCAATTTCTGTAGTGATGCCATGAACATTCGAAGCAGTCTCAGGAATCTCAATTTCGGGATCGGCAAGCCACTCATCACGGTCGACTACAACCTGTCCGCTCGAGTCAAGTTCAACCACGGTTGCTGTAACGATGCGGGCCGTTTGAAGATCTAGTCCAGTTGTTTCGGTGTCAAACACCGCAATACGATTTGCCCAGCTTGGCAATTGAATATCATTCACAGACAAAGGCTACTTGGCATCTCAGACATCAACACAAACCAGCACCGCGCGCCACCTCAATGGCTGCTTTGGCAAGATTCAAGCTGAAAATATGTACCCCAGGCGCACCGGCAGCAATTAGTCCTTGCGTTAGTTCGATGGTGTAATCCATACCAATTACTCTCGCTTGATCCTCACTGGCATTCTCGAGTTGGACAGCAAGCTCTTTCGGAATTGTTGCGTGACTCATATCGGCCATTCGCATGATTCGTGCTGCATTTGTAATCGGCATAACACCAGGGATAATCGGCATGGTTGAACCAGCCTTTTTTGCAGTGGCCACTAGGTCCAAGTAAGCGTCGACTGTAAAAAACAACTGAGTCATCGCATAGCTGGCGCCAGCTGACTGCTTTAGTGCAAGCACTTCGGCATCGTGCGCCATATTTGGTGATTCTGGATGCACCTCTGGGAATGCGGCTACGCCTATTTCTAAGTCAGTTTCTGCGCGAACAAGGGAGACCAAATCCAGAGCGGTTTTCAGCTCGCCCTTAGCTAGTGCATCGGGATCGCCGATTGGTGAATCACCGCGCAGAGCAAGGATTGATTGGACTCCCGCATCTTCAAAGCGGCTAATAATCTCCCGAGTTCCAGCGAAAGTCGAGCCAACGCAGGTGAGATGCCCAATCGTCAAAATGTCTTTTGCCATGCGATCAACCACGCCCAGCGAAGTTTCGCGGTTTGAACCTCCGGCCCCATAAGTTACCGACACAAAATCGGGGGACACCTCAAGTAATTTTTCGTAACTACGCCAGAGCGTGGCTGCGCCTTCTTTATCCTTAGGAGGGAAAAACTCGAAAGAGAGCGATGGCTGCTGCTGTAAACCCCTAGCAGTAAGTACCTCAAAAACTGAATCGGCCGGTGTGGTCGCCGGTTGACGAATCAGGGGGTAATCAGGCATTGGACAAGTTTATCCCGACCTTTATCTTGATTAGGGGCAAAGGTAGACTTGACCCAGTGAATCCCAGATCTCAAGCCCTACTAGACGCCGTTCGTTCGCGCGTCGTTGTTGCCGATGGCGCGATGGGCACAATGATCCAAGACGCAGCCCCAACTCTGGAAGATTTTCAAAACTTCGAGGGCTGCAATGAGATTCTTAATGTCACCAGACCTGAGCTAATTGCCAGTATCCACGCACAGTACTTGAAGGCTGGTGCTGAGGCTATTGAGACCAACACCTTTGGCGCAAACTTCGCCAACCTAGCTGAATACGACATTGTTGAGCGGGTTTATGAATTGGCATACGCAGGAGCCAAAGTGGCGCGCGACATTGCGGACGATTTTTCTACAGAGGACAAACCTCGGTGGGTACTGGGGTCACTCGGTCCTGGTACCAAGCTTCCTTCGCTTGGTCACGAAAAGTTTTCGGTACTTCGAAATGCATATCAGGATGCTGCGCGCGGTCTGCTCGACGGTGGAGCAGATGCAATCCTCATCGAGACAGTTCAAGACTTGCTTCAAGCGAAGAGTGCGATTATCGGCGCGAAGCGCGCAATGATCGACAAGAAGATTCCGATTTTTGTTTCGGTCACTATCGAAACTACCGGCACTATGTTGCTCGGCAGTGAAATCGGTGCTGCGTTGACCGCGATACAGGCGCTCGGAGTGGACGCCATTGGTCTGAATTGCGCTACCGGGCCAACCGAAATGAGCGAACACCTGCGCTACCTTTCTAAATTCTCGCAACTTCCGATTGTTTGTATGCCGAACGCAGGATTACCAATTCTTGGTCCTCACGGCGCTCACTATCCGTTAACGCCACTGGAGCTTGGTGCCGCCCACCTGCAATTCGTGAAGGAATACGGTCTCGGTCTCATCGGTGGTTGCTGTGGTACCACGCCAACTCACATTGAAGAATTAGCTGCGATTGTTGCCAATCAGCAACCGGCAGAACGTCAGATTATTGATGATCCGGGATTGTCCTCGCTTTACCAACATCAACCTTTTGATCAAACTATGACTTACCTCTCGATTGGCGAGCGTACCAACGCCAATGGATCAAAAGCTTTCCGTGAGGCGATGCTTGCCGAAAACTGGGACGAATGTATCGAAATCGCTCGATCCCAAACGCGTGAAGGCGCACACCTTCTTGACGTTTGTGTCGACTACGTTGGGCGTGATGGGGTTCGCGATGCACGAGAATTGGTGAGTCGACTCGCCACAGCAACCACACTTCCGCTAGTTCTCGATTCAACCGAACCAGCAGTTCTTGAAGCTGGCCTCGAATGCATGGGTGGCCGAGCCATGATCAACTCTGTCAACTACGAGGACGGCGATGGGCCAAACTCTCGTTTTGCGCGAATCATGCCAATCGTCAAAGAACACGGTGCAGCAGTCGTGGCTCTGACTATTGATGAAGAAGGTCAGGCCAGAACCGCAGAGACGAAGTTTGCTATTGCAAGCCGCCTGATTAATGACCTCACCAGCAACTGGAACATGCAACTGGTTGACATCACAGTCGACACCCTAACCTTTCCAATTGCCACTGGTCAGGATGAAACTAGACGCGATGGCATCGAAACAATCGAGGCAATTCGCCGTCTAAACGAGGCTTTCCCAGGTGTGCAAACCACACTCGGAATATCAAATATTTCATTTGGTCTATCGCCGGCCGCTAGACACGTACTGAACTCAGTTTTCTTGCACGAGTGCGTTCAGGTTGGGCTGACCAGTGCAATTGTTCACGCTGCTCGAATCATGCCGCTAAACCAAATTCCTGAGCATCAGCTAACCGCGGCTCTCGACCTGGTTTATGACCGTCGCGAATACGATGAAGATGGAAACGTTTCCTTTGATCCACTAACCAAGTTTTTGGATGTTTTCGCCGGTGTTGACAGCGCATCTGCAAAGCAAACCCGTGCCGCAGAATTGGCGGCACTGCCAATTGATGAACGACTCGAACGACGCATCATCGATGGCGAGAAAAAGGGCCTCGAGGCAGACCTAGATGAAGCGTTAGGAAATGGCCGCAGTGCTCTAGAAATTATCAATGAAAACTTACTGAAGGGCATGCAGGTAGTTGGCGAGCTTTTCGGCAAAGGTGAAATGCAATTGCCATTCGTTTTGCAGTCAGCCGAGGTTATGAAAACCGCTGTCGCACATCTCGAACCATTCATTGAAAAAACCGAGGACACCGGCAAGGGACGAATCCTGCTTGCAACAGTTCGTGGCGATGTACATGACATTGGCAAGAACCTGGTTGATATCATTCTCAGCAATAACGGTTTTGAGACTGTAAACATTGGAATCAAGCAACCAATCAACGAAATTTTGCGCGCAGCTGAAGAAAATAATGTCGATGTCATCGGTATGAGTGGGCTTTTAGTGAAGTCGACTCAAATCATGAAAGAAAACCTCGAGGAAATGAACCAGCGTGGCATCGCCACTCGCTGGCCGGTTATTCTCGGAGGTGCCGCGCTAACCCGCTCATTTGTGGAGCAAGACCTGGCCGAGATTTATGAAGGCCAAGTCCGCTATGCCCGCGATGCCTTCGAAGGTCTAAAGCTCATGGATGCGCTTGTGCGAATCAAACGCGGCGACGAGACCGTATCACTTCCACCTCTTAAGAAACGAGTGGTATCACCGCACGCGGTATTAGCGAGAACCGAACCGGATCAGGTTCCAAATCGAAGTAACGTGGCCAGCGACAATGACATTCCAAATCCACCGTTTTGGGGAACACGTGTGGTCAAGGGCATCGCACTTCGCGACTATTCATCATTCCTTGATGAACGCGCAACATTCATGGGGCAGTGGGGACTAAAGCCAGGTCGCGGTGATTCAGGCGCAAGCTATGAAGAACTGGTTGAGACGGAGGGTCGACCTCGACTTCGATACTGGCTCGAACGCCTGCAAACCGAAAACTTGCTCGAAGCGTCTGTCGTGTACGGATACTTCCCAGCGGTTAGCGAAGGCAATGACACGGTGATTTTGCACCACAGCGCAGACGGCGCAACCGATGGTGGCTCAGACGGCGTCGCGGGTACCGAGCGAACAAGATTCAGCTTCCCTCGTCAGGCCAGAGATCGACACCTGTGCCTGAGTGACTTCGTACGCAATAGAGAAGTTGGGGAAGTGGACGTAATTCCATTCCAACTAGTCACCATGGGGTCAAAGATTGCCGAAGAGGCGAATCGTCTATATAAGAACAATCAGTATCGCGATTACTTAGAGTTGCACGGGTTGAGTGTGCAATTGACGGAAGCGCTTGCTGAATTCTGGCACTCAAGAGTGCGAGAAGAACTCGGTTTTGCAGCCCAAGATCCAAGCGACGTAGAAGGGCTATTCAAGCTTGAATACCGTGGTGCCCGATACAGCTTTGGTTACCCTGCTTGTCCAAATCTTGAAGACCGCATCAAGCTTGTCGAACTACTAAAGCCTGAACAAATCGGGGTAGTGCTATCGGAAGAGTTGCAACTTCACCCAGAACAGTCAACCGATGCCATGGTGCTTCACCACCCAGAAGCGAAATACTTCAGCGTCTAATGAGCGATTCACTATTCCAGGCGAGACTGGCATCTATCGCCAGGGATGCATCGCAAATGAAAACTCTGATGGTGAACGGTACCAAAACCGCTTACTGGTTCTATCCAAAACGCAACCCGTTAAGCAAAAATAAGCGTTCGATCATTTTTATACATGGCTATCGCGGCAATCATCACGGTCTCGAAGCAATTGCCGGGGCCATCGAAAACTATGACGTCTATATTCCAGACTTGCCTGGCTTTGGGCAAAGCGCGGCATTCGCAGAAGACCACACCGTGGAGCACTATGCCAACTGGCTCAACGTATTTATTCAGTCACTCGAATTCGGCACAACCAAGCCTCACTTACTTGGCCACTCTTTCGGAAGCATCGTAGTTTCCGCTTATGCAGCAAAGCACGACGGCATAGCCACTCTTATTTTGGAAAACCCTGTAGCAAGCCCTGCCCTGAAGGGGCCAAAAGCCGCTATGACCGCTGTTGCCAAAGGTTTTTTCTGGCTCGCCGGAAGACTCCCGGAGAATCTCGGTGACGGAATACTCAAGAGCTGGCCAATGGTTCGTGGAATGAGCATCATCATGACCAAATCCCGAACTAAAGAACTGCGAGCCTGGGTGCACCGTCAGCACGACGAAAATTTCAATGACTACGCCAGCAGGCGAGTGGCGCTCGAGGGTTACGCGGCGTCCATTTCAAATTGCGTTTCAGATTTTGCGCCGAAATTTAAAGTGCCAGTTCTGATAATGATTGGCGACAAAGATGACATAACTTCTGTTGCTCAGCAGCAAAAACTTTTTGCCAATATCCCTAGCAGCGACAAACATCTGGAATATTTCCAGGGCGTTGGTCATCTAACTCACTATGAAATCCCGACAGAAATCGGAAAAGCCATTTCCAATTGGGTGAACGTTCATGACTGAAACGATATTCTTTGATGCGCGCTACATCAGAATCGGGCATCACGACGGTATTTCTAGATTCTCAGTAGGGCTCTGCAGTGCACTAGCTCAAATTGCCGACGTGACAGCGATTATTTACGATGAGCGACAACTTGAAAAACTCCCTGCAGACATTAAGCATGTGAAACTCAATGATCCAACCAACCCAGTCGCAGAACTCTTTATCGGTCTGAAGCTCAATCGATTAGGTGCAAAAAAAGTTTTTTCTCCTATGCAGACCATGGGGAGTTGGTTTAGAAAATACAAACTGGTACTAACCCTGCATGACTTGATTTACTATGCACACCCAACTCCGCCACCAAGTTTTTCATGGCCAATTCGATTCGGTTGGCGACTATTCCACCTGACCTACATTCCGCAACGATTCATGCTCAATGGCGCGGATTCGGTAGTCACGGTTTCCGAAACTACTAAACGGTTGATGGTTAAACATCGACTAACCAAGCGTCCTATCGACGTGGTCTACAACGCCGGTTCTGGTGATATTTCGGCTGAGCACGGCTTAGTGGGTCGAAACTTAATTTACATGGGTAGCTTTATGGACTACAAAAATGTCGAGTGTCTCATTGTTGCGTTGGATCAGCTGCCAGATTTTCGACTGCACCTACTGAGCAGGATAAGCAATCAGCGCCGAGCCGAACTTGAGCAGCTAGCGCGTCACTCGACTGAAAGGGTAATTTTTCACAACGGTGTTACTGATGAGCAGTATCACGAGATTCTTTCGAGCGCATTTGCTTTAGTCAGCGCTTCCAAGGATGAGGGATTCGGAATTCCGGTCATTGAAGCAATGGAACAGGGTACCCCCGCAGTTATTAGTGACATTGAAATATTTAGAGAAATTGGGGGATCCGCGGCGAGATACTTTGACCCGAACCACCCACACACTCTAGCAACTCAGGTTCTAAGCCTGATAGCTGACTGGGCTGCCGTAAGCAAGGCATCGCGAACACAAGCAAGAAAATTCAATTGGGATACGTCCGCTGCTGCACTTCTCAAAGTATTGCAGAAGCTCTAGGAGAGCGCTTTAGGGTTATAAGACTCAATTTGCCAACCGTTCTGGTTGTGCTTGATTATCGTCAACGAAGTGTTCTCAAACCGTTGCCCTTCGAGCGGAAATTCCCCGTGACTGACCATTCTCACGAGCTTACGAATCAATGCCCCATGGCTTACAGCAAGAACCTTGGTGCCTCGATACTGGACTAGGAAATGCTCTAGCAATTGGTTTGCTCGCTGTCGCAGCTCATCTAAATTTTCGCCACCCGGAGGCATTCCATCTGGATACGCAGTTTTCCACTCACTGTGCGTCATGCCTTCGGCATCGCCAAAAGACCTCTCGAGTAGAAGGGGTTCAATAACCAATTCAGGAATCAATATTCGATCTGCGATAATTTTCGCGGTATCGACAGCCCGAGACAAAGGAGATGTCGAAACAAAGTTCCAGTAACCCTGCGGAATTGCGTTCGCTGCAGCCTTTGCCTGAGCAATACCGGTCGAATTCAAAGGAATATCGGTTATACCCTGCAATCGGAAATCAATATTCCAATCAGTTTGACCGTGGCGCAAAAGGCCAACAGTAGTTTCAGTCAAAAAGTAGCCTCTCGAGAGCGAGCGAAGTATTCACTTCTATCTTCGCAGATGCCAGCTCATCGCCTTTGGTGGGACCAAGGTTCACGATGACTATCGGTTTATCTGCTTTTGCAGCCGCTCGTGCAAAACGTAGCCCTGAATTCACCGTGAGCGAAGTACCGGCAACGAGTAGCGCATCAGCCTGATCAAGACAGCTGATCGCGAATTCAGCACGTTCGGCTGGCACGTTCTCACCAAAAAACACCACATCTGGCTTCAATACTCCACCACATTTTGGGCACTGTGGAACTTTGAAGTTCGCAGTTGTCTCGATTTCAGCGTCACCATCCGGAGTGAATTCCACGGTGATGTCTTTGCGGACTTCAGGATTAAGAGACTGAAGAAGCAGATCCATTTGACTTCTAGAAATAAGCGACTTGCAATTCATGCAAATCACACGATCTAGGCGTCCGTGCAAATCCACGACTTTTTTTGAACCCGCTGCCTGGTGCAGCCCGTCAACATTTTGAGTGATTAGGTGACTTAACTTTCCAGCGCGCTCCGCTTTGGCCAAAGCGATATGACCTAAGTTTGGCCGCGCCTCATTTATCCTGCTCCAGCCAACATAACTTCTGGCCCAGTACCGTATCTGAGCATCATGAGAACCCATAAAGGAATCGAATGTCATTGGATGCCTGGCCACGCGGCCTTCTCCTCGATAATCGGGGATGCCCGAGTCAGTGGAAATGCCAGCTCCAGTAAGTGCAAGCACGTTTTTACCACTCAGAAGCTCGCGAGCATAGTCGAGACTATAGGCCGCTGCCGCACTTAGTTCCGTGTCCATGGTTGCTCTCTCCAACTCAACACAAGTCTAAGTACAACAAATCGATAAAGCCGAACTGAGGCCGATTTTCAAGTCATAGTATTTCGACCAAGAGGCAGAAAGTGGGCAGTGCGTGACCAAAATCAATGAAGCAACATTTGCCGCGCGTGAGCAACTCGCTAAAGCCCTGGGGAAGAGTCGCCCAGAAGCTGACCTGCTGGATCGCTTTGATCGATGGGGAACAGATCTTGTTTCAGCTCTGTCCGAGATCTACTCGCTCGACCAAATACTGCCTGAATTAGTAAATATTTTGACAGCAAGCCACAAGTTAAGAAGCGAGAGGCTTCACGCACGCGATCGCGAGCGGATTCTGGAACCTGATTGGTTTCAAAGTGAAAAAACTATTGGCTATGTCTGCTACACGGACTTGTTTGCCAAAGATTTGGTTGGACTCAATTCCAAAATTCCATATCTTCAACAATTGGGCGTGAGCTATTTGCACCTAATGCCGATTTTGGAACCGAGACCAGGTGCCAATGACGGCGGATATGCCGTGATGAACTATCGTTCGATAAAGCCGCAACTTGGCAACATGAAAGAGCTTGCTGAAACTGCCGAGAAACTGCATGATTCAGGGATATCGCTGACCCTCGATCTGGTACTTAATCACGTTGCAAAAGAACATGAATGGGCTTTGAAGGCAAAACTGGGCGACCGAAAGTATCAGGAATATTTCTACGTATACCCAGACCGCACAATTCCTGATGAGTTCGAGAAAACCTTGCCAGAAGTTTTTCCTGACTTTGCGCCAGGAAATTTCACCTTCGATAAAGAACTCGACGGTTGGGTTTGGACAACCTTCAATGATTACCAGTGGGATGTCAATTGGAGTAACCCAGCGGTGTTCTGCGAGTACGCAGACATCATCGCTAACCTCGCGAACCACGGAGTTGACTGTCTTCGACTTGATGCAATTGCTTTCATCTGGAAACGTCTTGGTACCAATTGTCAAAACCAGGATGAAGTGCACGCCATCACTCAAGCGCTTAGATCATTCACCAAAATCTTTGCTCCGTCGATGATTTTCAAGGCCGAAGCAATCGTCGGACCGGCCCAGGTTGGCGCTTATCTCGGTGAAGGGGAACGGGCAGGCAAGGTCAGTGACTTGGCATATCACAATTCGCTAATGGTCCAAATTTGGTCGGCAATCGCAAGTAAAGACACAAGATTGCTAGAACTGACCATGGCGCGTTTCAAGGCGATTCCAACCACAAGCGCCTGGGGTATTTACATCCGTTGTCACGATGACATCGGATGGGCTATCGATGATTCAGACGCACATCGAGCCGGAATTAATGGTCACGATCATCGCATGTTCCTTGCTGATTACTACACCGGAAAATTTTATGGTTCCGAGGCTCGAGGCGTTGATTTCCAAGTCGAAGAACACAGTGGCGAACGCAGAACCTCTGGAAGCACCGCAAGCCTTACCGGCATCGAGGGTGCCACTGCTCGTGACGATGCAAATGCTGAAAACTTAGCCATTCGACGTTACTTATGCGCCTATTCGATGGTGTTCGGCTTTGGTGGAATTCCTTTGTTGTACATGGGCGACGAAATAGGAATGTTCAATGATTATTCATTCGTTGATGATCCAGAAAAGGCAGAAGACAACCGCTGGATTCATCGACCAAAAATGGATTGGTCTACTGCAGAGCTAGCTAGAACCGCAAAGAATAAAACTTCCGTTGCCGCTCGCATTTACTCGGGGATTTCTCAAATCACCAGCGCTAGAAAACAGAGCCCAGCGCTACACGCCTCTGTTACCACCAAGGTGCGAGCGGGCCGGGGAAGTGGCGTCGCGATTTTTGAAAGAAATCACCCTGCTGGGCAAATGATTCAGGTCTATAACTTGAGTGAAGACAGTCGCTGGGTATCCCAAGACGAACTTGGAGACCTGAGCGGAAACATAGAAGACCGTTTAACGGGCGAGGTATTCGAGTTGCGTGAAGGCATTACCTTGAGTCCATACGCGGCAATGTGGCTAGTTAACTCGTAAAAAAGCACCCCACCTAGAAAGGCGAGGTGCTCGGCAGCTGTCTCAAGCTACGTGTCCGAAAGGGGACTTGAACCCCTACCCCCTTGCGAGGACTAGCACCTCAAGCTAGCGCGTCTACCATTCCGCCACCCGGACGAGTGAACTAATAGGGTATCACGAAGCATTTAGCGTCGCGAGATGCTTCACTTATGACAAATAGCGAGGTAGTTTTGCCGTATGGCTCAAGACCCGAGATTCGCACTGCAACAGTTCATTGCTGCACTGGAACGACACTTTGAAGCAATGAGTTCAAAACATGGCAACGATGACCCTGCTGTAAGCCAGACCTATTACAAGTTGGAAGACGCATTCCTAGACTACGAAGAATCTATTGGTGAAAAGTTCGAAGAGATCCTGCCTTTCGAACTGGCCGATGATCAAGGAGATTCAAACTGAACCTATTTCAGGCTGTGATTCTTGGCATTGTTCAAGGTCTTACTGAATTTCTTCCAATTTCTTCAAGCGCGCACGTGCAAATTGCTTCGCAACTTCTTGATTTGGGTGCAATGCCTAAACCACAGTTAACAGCATTTATTGCAACGATTCAGCTAGGCACGGAAGCTGCCGTGCTTATTTATTTCTGGAAAGACATAGTTCGAATTGTCTCGGCATGGTTTGGTTCTATTACTAACCGAGGTCTCGTAACCGACGAAACAAAGCGAGATGCCAAACTTGGTTGGTTGATAATTGTTGGCAGTTTGCCAGTCGTTGGAATTGGCCTGGTTTTCAAGAATCAAATTGAAAACGGCTTGCGTAGTCTTTGGGTCATTGCCATCACACTGATAGTTTTCGGGCTTCTGCTTGGAGTTGCCGATCGAATCGGAAAACGACAAAAATCAATCGAACAACTTTCTACGAAGGATGGACTGCTCTTCGGGCTAGGGCAGGCTCTGGCAGTGATTCCGGGAGTATCCAGATCCGGTGGCACCATAACCGTCGGATTGCTGCTTGGTTACAGCCGCCAAGCAGCGGCGAGATACAGTTTCCTACTTGCCATTCCTGCGGTTTTAGCCAGTGGCCTGTACGAATTCATTTCTAACGTAAGTGACCTACCAAGCGAACTCCTCATTGGTTCAGCCGTTGCCGCTCTGGTTGCATTTGGGGTTGGCTTCTCGGTAATAGTTGTGTTGCTTCGTTACTTGTCCCGAGGTTCTTTCGTGCCATTTGTGGCTTGGCGCCTAATCGTTGGTATCTGGCTGCTAGCGATGCTAATCAGCGGGCAGTTCGTAGCCTAACTATTTTTCTTCAGCGTCAGGTTTAGAAGCATCGTCCTCTAGTTGCAAAAAACGCTCAAATTCTTGCGCAATCGCTTCGCCCTGAGCGGCTTCGGAATCCATGGCATCTCGAGTGGTTTCAAGCTGCTCAATGTAGCCAGCCATGTCTTCATCGGCCTCGGCTAGTTCGTCAATACTTCGTTCCCAAGTGAATGCCTCATCCGCTAACGAACCATGATCAAACTCAACATGCAATAGCTTTTCAATTTCAATAAGCATCGAAAGCGTGGCCTTGGGTGAGGGAGCGTTTTGTACGTAATGCGGAACAGATGCCCAAACAGCTATGGTTGGGATGCCGATTTTTTCGAATGCCATTCCGAGTACAGACATTATTCCAACTGGACCTTCGTAGTGACTTCGGTCAAGATTTAGTTGGCTTCTGGCGCTTTCATTTTGACTAGTTAGAGTCACAGAAATTGGTCTGGTGTGCGGAACGTCCGCTAATTGTGCGCCAAGAAATACAACTTGGTCAATCTCGGCATCGACAACATATTCAACAATTTCTTCCGTGAACGTTTTCCAACGACGGGCTGGCTCGTTTCCGTATAGCAGGTAGATGTTGGAAAATTCAGGTTGCTCGCTTGCAACTTCTCTCGATGGCTTGAGTAGTTCCGCGGTTGGCCAGGTTATTTGGCGCTTTCCATCCGAATCCAAAGTAACAATTGGTCGACTGAACTGAAAATCGTAATATTCTTCAGGGTCAACCGCAGATACCACTTCGGCATCCAGCTGATCCCCAATAAATTTGACTGCACTGCTAGCTGCCTCAGCTGCGTCGTGCCAACCCTCAAATGCCACAAGCAGGGTACGGCCAGTGAAAAACGATTTAGACAACGGCACCCCTTCATTTATCTCTAAAACTCTATGCGATTGAGAAGCGGTAAAATTTCAAACATGACTAAACCGGCAGCCGTACTCTGGGACATGGATGGCACCATTGTAGATTCAGAGCACTACTGGCTGAGTAGCGAACAGGAATTGGCCGCATCTGCCGGAAAAATCTGGACCGAGCAAGACGGCCTAAACATGATTGGCATGAGCCTCTACGACAGTTCTCGGCTGATCAAACAAAAACTCGACCTTGAACTGGAAGCAGACGAAATTATCGATCGTCTTACAAATTCCGTTATTTCAAAACTTGATCAGTCACTTCCATGGAGACCAGGTGCCAAGGAGCTACTAATGGCGGTGCGCGACGCCGGAATTCCAACCGCTTTGGTAACCATGTCGATGCGCCGCAATGCCGATGCAGTGGTTGCAAGAATGGGTTTTGATGCCTTCGATGAAATTATTGCTGGCGATCAAGTCGAACATGGAAAACCGCATCCCGAACCTTACTTGAGGGCTGCAGAAAAGCTTGGCGTGAAAATCGAGCACTGCATTGCCTTCGAGGACTCAATTTCTGGTTTGCATTCAGCCGAGGCATCGGGGGCCATTGCCATTGGAGTGCCAAACCTTGTACAAATACCAAGTCGAGCAGGCAGAATACTTTGGCCAACGCTTTCCGGAGTGACGGTCGCAGATTTGGAAGTAATTTATCGCGAAAAACGAATGGTATGAAAATGACAGCAAAACTTCCACGTGGACCATTTAAGGTGGGGGACCGCGTGCAACTCACCGGCCCTAAGGGTCGACTGAATACCATTACTCTGCAAAAGGGTGGCGCATTCGGCACACACCGCGGCGAATTGAAGCATGATGACATCATTGGCAAATCTGAAGGTTCAGTAATCTCAAACCACAACGGAATTGAATATTTAGCATTTCGTCCACTGCTAACTGATTTTGTTCTGTCGATGCCACGTGGCGCCAACATCATCTACCCAAAAGACTCGGCACTAATTGTCACAATGGGTGACATTTTCCCTGGTGCAAAAGTAATAGAAGCAGGTGTTGGCTCGGGTGGACTTAGTATGTACCTGCTACGTGCCATCGGGGAAGCCGGTTCTTTGGATTCCTTTGAAAGACGAGCCGAGTTTGCAGAAATCGCAAAAGCCAATGTTGTTACCCAATTAGGTTATGAACCAAAAAACTGGAACATTCATATTGGCGATCTCCAGGAGCGCCTTCCACAAGTTGTTGCAACCCATGAGGCAGATCGAGTTGTCTTGGACATGTTGGCACCGTGGGAGTGCGTCGAAGAAACTGCAGAAGCATTAGTTCCCGGAGGACTAGTAATTGGCTATGTGGCCACGGTCACACAGCTTTCAAGATTCACTGAGGCACTCCGTGACTCTGGTCATTTTGCTGAACCCGAAGCATTCGAAACCTTATTCCGCACATGGCACCTTCAAGGCCTTGCGGTCCGACCAGATCACAGAATGATTGGGCACACCGGATTTTTGGTTATTGCTCGAAGATTGGCTCCGGACACGATCGTGCCGAAGTTCAAGGGTAAGCAAAAACCGGAATTCAGCGATGAGGACATTTCGGCATGGAATCCTGATCACCTGGGTGAGCGCACCGTAAGCGCGAAGAAGCTGAGGAAATCCATAAGAAACGCTAACTCGGCAGCAGAAGCACGTCTAGATCAAGAAGACCAGATCTAGACTTGACGCAGTTAACGAAAGTAGTTCCATTGCGCAAATTAATCGCCATATTCACAAGTCTTTTGCTGTTGCCAGTTTTGACAGCCTGTTCAGCAGAAGTAAAACCCTTTTGCGACCCGTACACAACTGGTACCGCGCTTGACGATTTGAAGGTCTCAGGTTCTTATGGCGCAAAACCTGTCGTTGATTTTTCACAAGCCCTAAGTTCGCAAGCTATCGAAACCAAGGTTATCTCTGAGGGATCTGGCCCAGTCATTGTGGGTAAGCAGTTCGTGAAATTTGATTACACGGTATTAAATGGCACAACCAAAGCGAAACTTGGTGAATCAAGCTATGACTCAACCGGTGGAGAAGCTCAATTCTTAACAGTGGGTAACCCTGTTGACATCTGTCACGGACTATCTGGAGTTACTGAGGGTTCACGTGTGGCAATGCTGATTCCTGCGGGAGTGGCTGCGCCTGAAGACACAGACACCATCAAAAAAACTGATTCGGTGCTATTCGTGTTAGACATCACCAAGGTTTATTTACAGGGAACCAGTACCGAAGCTAAACCAGCTAATAACGGTATGCCCTCAGTCGTGTTCGCTCCTGATGGCACTCCAGGGGTAACCATGCCAAAGGCTTCGGCACCTACAGAGTTCAAATCGCAATTCTTCCTGGACGGATCGGGCGAGAAAGTCACCCTTGGCGATACGGTCACGCTGAATTACTCGGGTTTCCTCTGGGAATCTGGTTCGCTCTTTGACTCGTCCTGGGCAAATGGGCAACCCCAACAATTCCAGGTAACCGAAGGTGGGCTAATTAGTGGTTTTGTGAAAGCGCTCGTTGGTTCCAAAGTCGGATCAAAAATGGTGGTCGTTATTCCTCCAGAGCTCGGTTACGGTGAACAGGGGAACGACACGATACCTGGGAATGCAACACTGGTATTCGTGATTGAAGTACTTGGAATAGATAAACCGGTCAAATAGCGGGGGACTATGGCAAAAGCAGATACACAGGTTGAAAAGGGAGATGCTGCTGAGCGTCTACTCAACATCACGCTAGTTCTGCTCGCTTCCAGAAATGGCCTCACAAAAACCGAATTGTTCCAAGCAGTTCGAGAGTATCGACATGCCAACGAGAGCGGAAAAAGCTCAGCTTCAATTGAGAAGATGTTCGATCGCGACAAAGACATGCTTCGATCAAACGGAATTCAGCTTGAAACTTTCATCTTGCCCAGCGACGGCGATGATAATCAGCAAAGTCGATACATCATAAACCCAAGCGAATTCTCATGGCCGAAGGGAATTAAAGTTACGGCCAAGCAACTTCAACTACTCAATCTCGCGTCTCAGGTATGGAGACATGCATCTTTATCGAGTGATGCAACGTCTGGATTGGCTCGACTCCGAGCACTTGGAGTTGCAAATGAGCAAACTTCACTCGGCGGCTTTGCACCAAGAATAAAAACTAGCGAGAACAGTTTTTATCCGCTAACCAATGCAATTTCCGAAAGAACTGAGATTTCGTTTGACTATCGCAAACCAGGACAAGACGAAGTGGTTAGACGAACAGTACAGCCTTGGAAACTTCGAAATGTTTCAGGACAGTGGTTGCTGGTGTGTTGGGATGTAACTGCGGGTGATGTCCGAAACTTCATGCTTCGTCGAATCGTTGGAAGACTTAAGTTCACCGGCAACACTTTCGATAAAGTTCCTGACACGTCTATCGAAGATGCCGTCAAGTCGCTAGACGAACACATAAAAGGTCAAGTTGCCACACTCTCAATAAAGCGTGACAGCATGGCATGGTTTCATTACGAAATCAGGTCGAATAGCGAATGGGAAGAAATTAAATTCCACTATATGGACCTTTGGCTGCTCGCCGAAGAGTTGCGAAGCTACGCCGGTGATTTCAAGGTTGTAGGACCTAAGGAACTCGAGGATGCCATACGAATCGGTTACGAAAAGGTGGCTGCAGACCATGGCTAAAAACGCTAAACCAACAAGCCAAGAGCGCTTTAATTTCATCGCCTCTCTCATTGCATATGTAATTCACAACGACTATTCGACCATCAAAGAAGTTGCCGAGCACTTTGAAGTGTCGGAGGTTTACGTGCGTGAGGCAATTTCCACAATGGTGAACACAGCCTCACTTCGCCCAGAAATGGAAGAGACGTACTACATGTACGACGAGGATGAGCTTGAAAAAGGAGTGATCCACCTTATTCAAACTGATGGTTTCGTCGAGGTGCCAAAACTTTCGGGACGCCAGGCTTCAGCGATTGCAGTGGGGCTGAACTACCTTAATTCACTTCCAAACTTCACAAATTCAGCCGAGATAGAAGAACTACTAAAGCTACTCGGGCAAGGATCGGCTAGCGATGCGGTGCAAATTATCGATTACAAACCGGGAACTATTGATGCTGACGCCGCTGTCATTAGACAAGCGATGATTAATGGAAATCGAATAAGTTGTGAATACATCAATCAGCGTGGGGAAAAGAGCACACGAGAAATCGATCCGATACGCCTAGATCCGAATGGCGAACTTTGGTTCCTCAAAGGCTATTGCCTCAAGAATAAGGAACTTAGAAACTTCAGACTTGACCACATGCGAGCTGCAACTGAACTAGATGTTCCGATCTCGGCAGAGGCGCGTGAAATAGGCAACGAAATCGAGGAGGAATATGTCCCTTCCGAAACCGATGTCGAAGTAGTGATTGAGGTCGAACCTGAGGCATTTGGGCTGCTAACGGATTTTGGCGCAGAGATTGATGAAACTGAGTCAAAAACTGGAAAAACTCGAGCCACCATCAAAGTTGGCTACCTTCCAACCCTTGGACGAGTCATCAATCAGTACGGTGGAGCCGCTCGAGTCCTGGCCCCAGAGTCCGCTCGCAAGGCCGTGCGAAACTATGCACTTACAGCACTTGGGCGGCCACTGGATGAATCATTGAGCGAGGATTAATGCCCAATTGGTTTTGGTGGGTACTTTGGCCAGTTCTTGTCGTTGGATCGATCGGCTTCCTTGGACATCTGGGATACGAACTTATTCAAAAAGCAGGAAGAGCTGCCAAAGCCCTTGAGGGCACGACTGAGCAAATCCAAAAACTCGCAAGTGCGCTGGAAAATCCGACCCAACTGCCTAAATTTGAGGGCAACCTGCTCGATAACCCAGCTGAACTAGCGGGGGAACATACGCGTAACCTTAAGAAACGCGAGGCTAAGCGTCTAGCCGAACAGCGTAGGCTTATAAATAAGTTAATTGACTATCGTTCCGATGAAAGCGAGTTCCTGCCATGATTGGTACCCTCGAACGCCTTTGGCCAATCATTATCCTTATCGTGGTGCTGATTTGGGGCGGCCCTAAGCTCCCAGGTATGGCAAAGAACTTGGCCCAGTCGCTAAAAACCTTTAAAAAGGAAATCAAGGACGACGAGAAGACCTCTGACAAGAACAACGATTCCTCAAAGGAATAACGCCATCTAGCCATGGCACGACGTAAAAATCCAGAAGCCACGATGAGCCTTCGTGGGCACCTTGGAGAACTTAGAAAAAGACTCTTTTGGTCAGCGTTGTTTTTCGCAGTTGCAACCGTTGCCGGATGGTATTTGTTTGATCCTGTTTTTGAAGCGCTACAAAAACCAATTGTCGATTTAGCGGCTTCAAAGGGCATAAACGCCACCATCAACTTCAACTCTGTAGTTTCAGCATTTGATTTGCGCATGCAAATTTCTATGTTTATTGGGTTAATAATCTCAAGCCCATTTTGGCTATGGAACTTATGGGCTTTTATTACGCCTGGTCTCAAGAAAAATGAACGCAAATACAGCTTGGGGTTTTTACTTACCTCATTTCCATTGTTTATCGGCGGCTGCTCTTTGGCCTGGTACTCGCTTCCAACTTTCGTAAAAGCCTTGCTGGCATTTACGCCGCAGGGGAGCGCCAATATAATCAGCGCGAGCGATTACATTTTGTTTTCATTAAGAATTCTTTTGGTATTCGGAATTGCATTCGTACTTCCTGTTGTACTTGTGTTGCTTAATTTTCTAGGCATTCTGAGCTCGATTTCCATTCGAAAATCGTGGCGAATAGCAATCTTCCTGAGTGCTCTGCTTGCGGCCATGGCTACGCCAACCGCAGATCCGATGTCGATGTTCTTCCTAATGATCCCGCTAATTGCACTGTTTTACCTTGCGGTAGGCATTTCTGCACTTCGAGACAAAACCCAAGCGCGCAAAATAAAGAGTGCAGAGATTGTCGAATGAACTGACACCTGCTGAGCGGTTTGCCAGAGCGAAACAAAGCAGGAAAAACAGTGCGGTGATTGAATTCACCGAACTCTTGAACTTTCCACTAGACCCTTTTCAGGAACAAGCCTGCCAGGCCCTGTCCGAAGGCAACGGCGTACTTGTTGCTGCGCCTACCGGAGCTGGAAAAACGATAGTTGGAGAATTTGCCATCCACCTTGCTATTCAAGAACAGCAGAAGGTTTTTTACACTACTCCAATCAAGGCACTCAGCAATCAGAAGTATTTGGAGCTAGTAAATCGCTACGGTCAGGAGCGAGTGGGCTTGCTCACGGGAGACTCTAACCAAAATGCTGACGCCCAAATAGTTGTTATGACTACCGAGGTTTTGCGAAACATGATTTACGCAAACAGCAACAATCTGATCAGCCTTGGTTACGTTGTGATGGATGAAGTTCACTACCTTGCAGATAGGGCTAGGGGTGCTGTTTGGGAAGAAGTTATTCTTCATCTGCCAAAAGACGTGCGAATTGTTTCGCTGAGTGCAACAGTTTCCAATGCTGAGGAATTTGGTGCTTGGCTCGATGAGGTTCGTGGAAATACCAAAGTCATAGTCAGCGAACACAGACCGGTTCCTCTAAATCAACACGTACTTTTCGGTGATGAGTTATTGGAACTATTTGATGGACGATCCAATTCTGTAAATCCGGAACTAACCCAGAAACACAACAACAAACTTCGCCAACACACTGCTCGCCCAACAAGAGGGCGACGCGGTTACCCTGGTGCGCCTCGCGGAGAGAATGTCATCGCTAGGTTAAGCAAGCCTGAAATCGTGGATATCCTTGACGATGCCGATTTACTTCCGGCAATTTTCTTCATCTTCTCGAGAGCTGGTTGCGAAGCCGCTGTTAGAGCATGCATGCATTCTTCTATTCGGTTGACTACAACCGAAGAGAAGCAAGAAATTCGACGCATTGTTGAAGAAAAGTGTTACAACATTGCAGATGAGGACCTAAATACTCTTGGCTATTTTGAATGGCTATCCGCACTCGAGCGTGGAGTTGCGGCACACCACGCCGGAATGCTTCCGGCTTTCAAAGAAGTCGTTGAGGAGTTATTCCTTAAGAAATTGGTCCGTGTGGTATTTGCCACAGAAACACTTTCACTTGGTATCAACATGCCTGCAAGAACCGTGGTACTTGAGCGCTTAGACAAGTTCAATGGTGAGGGTCGGGTGCAAATCACTCCAGGGGAGTACACCCAATACACGGGTCGTGCCGGTCGCAGAGGAATTGATACCGAAGGACATTCGGTTATCCAGTGGGGCGCAAATCTGGACCCAAATACCGTCGCCGGCCTAGCCAGCAAGCGCACCTACCCGCTAATCAGTTCATTTAGGCCGACCCACAACATGGCCGTTAATCTCGTAGAAGCCTTTGGGCGCGAACGCGCACGTGAAGTGCTCGAAACTTCCTTCGCGCAATTTCAAGCAGACAGATCTGTGGTTGGTCTCGCCCGTGGACTAAGAGAGAAACAGGAAACCTTAAACGGTTACGCCGACGCAATTAAGTGCCACCTCGGTGATTTTATGAAATATGCCTCCATGCGTAGGGAGATTTCGGACCTCGAAAAAGAATTTGCTTCGTCTCGGATTCGCGCTGAACGCGGGAAAGACATTAGAACAAGCAAGGGGCGCCATGAGAAAGAGCGCCACCTGAATCAGTTGAAGAAAAACATCAAGCACCATCCATGTCATAACTGCAATGACCGAGAAGCACACGCTAGATGGGCAGAGCGTTACTTCAAACTCAAACGGGAGCTAGACGCGTCCCTGAGTCAAATCGAAGGTAGAACTAATCAAGTTGCCCGAACCTTTGATCGGCTTTGCACTCTGCTTGAGGAACTTGAGTACATTGAAACACGCGGTGAAGACACGGTAGTTCTTGATCCCGGAAAACGATTGGCTCGTATTTATGGGGATCGCGATTTGCTAATTTCCGAAGCCATTCGACATGGGATTTGGAATGATCTTGATGCGTCCGGTTTGGCTGCAATGGCTGCGGCGATGGTTTATGAAGCTAGACGAGATGATGAACAAGAACTTCGTATGCCAAAAGGTAATTTCACTGACTTCGCTGAAAGAACCGCAGATTTATGGTGGGAGCTCGAATCACTCTCCAAGAAACATAAACTTCCCACTACCAACGGTCTCGATTTTTCCATCAGCTACGCATTTCATAGGTGGGCATCCGGAGCCAAATTAGAACAGGTCTTAGACATAGCAGACTTACTGCCGGGAGATTTCATCCGATGGGCAAAGCAGGTTATTGATGCGCTAGATCAAATTGCACAAAATACCGAAGGAAAACTCTCAGAGACCGCTAAAAATGCAATCGACCAAGTGAAGCGAGGAATTGTTGCGTACAGTTTCTACGGCTAAAAGCACTTTGATTCTCGGCTTGTTCGGTCTTGCCGGTGGGTTGATTTCATCGATGGCTTACCCAGATAACTCAATCTGGATAGCGATTTTCCCTGCGACGGCGTTGATGCTCTTCGCCATCGCCAAATCATCGGCAAAGCAGTCTGTTGTGGTCGGCTTTGTATCGGGATTTACTTTTTATGCATCACAGATTCCTTGGATGACGGTGTACCTCGGTCCGGTACCGTGGCTAGCGCTTTCTACCCTGGAAGCCGTAATTTTCGCAGCTGGAGCCTGGGCGATTAATCGGTTCTGGAACACCCGAAGAACTCAATCTCCTCTTTTGATCGCGACCGGAGTTGCAACCCTTTGGGTGGCACGCGAATGGTTGGCCTGCAATTTTCCATACGGTGGCTTTCCATGGTCACGTCTTGCGCTATCTCAATCAAACTCACCTTTGGCCAATTGGGTTTACTGGGGTGGCATTTCGTGGCTTAGCTTTGTAATTGTTTTTGCTACAGCCTTGGTGATGTTAACTTGGCATTCCAAATTGAAGCCAACCAATTGGGCGACTAGCCCCGTAGCAATAATTCTGGTCCTTATTTTCCTAGTGCCACAATTGACTCCCACATCCCAACACAGCAGATCTGGCTCATTAGATGTCGCCGCTGTTCAAGGGAATGCAAATGCAGGATTATTTGCTAATCCATCGCCTGGCAGTATTTTGAATAATCATCTGTCAGCTTCTAAGCAATTACTAAATGACAATCAAAAACCCGATGTAGTTGTCTGGCCAGAGAACGCGGCGGACCAGAACCCACTTAGTCAAGGCACTGCAAAAGCCCAGGTTCGAAATTTCGTAGATCAAGTTGATGCACCACTAATTTTCGGAACTATCACGTCGCGCGGTAGTGAAATCTATAACAGCTCAATACTTTGGCTTCCAAAAATCGGTCCGGTCGATTGGTATGACAAGAAGCGACCAGTAGCCTTTGGCGAATATGTTCCTGACCGCGCATTCTTCCGTCTACTAGCTCCGGACCTCATTGATCTGATTCCTCGCGGATACAGTTTTGGCACGCGCGACGGAATATTTGAAATACCTAAGCTGGCCACAAAGCTAGGCACCATGATCTGCTTCGAAGTGGCCGTTGACGACATCACTCGAGACCTTGTGCAACAAGGCGCTGAACTGCTAATTGTTCAAACCAATAACTCGGATTTTGGCACCACCAACGAATCTGCTCAGCAACTAGCCATCGCGAAACTTCGTGCCATAGAGAGTGGGAGAGTAGTGGTAAATATCTCTACCGTTGGGCTTTCCGCAATTGTTTTACCAACAGGTGAAGTGGTTGATTCACTTGAAGCGTACAAACCAGGATTGATGCGTCAGCAACTCGACCTATTATTGGATAAAACTCCGGCGATGATTTTTGGCAGCCCGATTGACTTGATCATCAATTTTGCTGCGCTTGGAATTATTCTTTCTACAGTGCGACGGGGGCGTAGATGACTAGCAATTATCTAGTGATAATGCCCACTTACAACGAGAAAGAAAATTTGGCGCATTCAATTGCTGAACTTTTCAAGCACAATCCTTCAGTTGACCTACTAGTCGTAGATGACGCCAGTCCGGATGGAACTGGTCAATTGGCCGATCAGATTGCTCAAACTAATAAACAAATTTCAGTGCTGCATCGTTCAAGTAAGGAGGGCTTGGGTCCTGCTTACCTGGCGGGCTTCGACTATGGACTGCGCCACGGCTACAAATTTCTTGTGGAAATGGATGCTGACGGCAGCCATAGAGCGGTCGACCTTCAGCGATTGATTTCAGTAAGTACGTCCGCCGACTTGGTGATCGGTTCGCGCTGGGTTTCTGGTGGTTCCGTCGTGAACTGGCCAATGTTGAGAAAATTAATTTCAAAGTTGGGAAATCTATACACGCGGTTGTTACTCCGCAGCAATGTCCGAGACATGACTGCTGGCTTCAGGATTTATCGGTCTGAGTTACTGCAAAAACTAGATCTCACTAATGTCGCATCTCATGGTTATTCATTTCAGGTTGAAATGGCGTGGAGAAGTATTCAGGCGAAAGCGCAAATTATTGAAGTGCCTATCACTTTTGTTGAACGCGAACAAGGCGTATCAAAAATGACAGGAGCAATTGTTGCTGAAGCACTTTGGTTAGTAACTAAGTGGGGGATTTCTAGAAAACTCTAGATTTCAGCCTTGCCAGTTGCACGACGTGCCTTGATATAGTCGATGCGTTCCTGAAGAATTTCTTCTAGCTCTTCCTTAGTGCGACGCTCAAGGAGCATCTCCCAATGACTTCGACCAGGACGATCGTGTGTTATTTCTAGCTCAACAAACTTTCCGTCCTTAACTAGTGCGGCTTCTTCTGAGCATTGACGGCACTGCCAAATCTCAGGAACTTCTGCGTCAGCTGCAAAAACTAGTTCAGTTGTGTGCCCATTGCCACATCGATAGGAAAACTTTTGGCGATCAACAAAGTTGACACCAACCTCATTTTCCAGACTTTGTGCGCCAAGTCGCATACCGCGCATTGTTGATTCGGACATCAGAACCTCCTGTTACAGCCATTTTGTGGCACTCAATAGAACCGAAAAACGTTGATTTTATTCCGCGTTAATCGTTGGTAAATAAAGGTGTCATCAGGTCTGTGCGATCCGTGACAATCCCGTTTGCACCTATTTGCCGCAGTCTCGTGGCTTCGGCTGGGTCATTAATAGTCCAGTAAACCAATTCGACCCCGTGTCGTTTTACCGACTCTATGAACCTAGGGGAGTCAAAGCGAATTGGGCCGTAAGACACCGGAATTTGCAGAACATTCACAAGATTTAAGAGCTTCTCAGCGCCTAAACCCAAACGAATACGCAACCAAATCCTAAGAACTAAAGATCCCGATGGGGAAGTGGCAACCCCAGATATTGCTTTCAGTGCTTTCTTACGTCGTTTTTCACTGAAGCTAGTAATAAGACAGCGATCCCGTGCCGAGTGATTCGAAATCGTTGCCGCTAAGTCAGAGATCGCCGATGCATCCTTCACATCGATGTTAATCCTGCAATCTTGCGGCAAGTTACTCAGCAGTTCATCGAACGTGCTGATGGTGCCGCCGTGAAGCAGTCGAATTTGTTGCAATTGAGCGAGATTCAACTCAGACACTGCACCTCGGGAATTCGAAACTCTGTCAACTGTTTCGTCGTGAAAAACCACGGCTCGACCATCACGAGAAGATTGAACATCGAGTTCTATATACTCTGCTCCAGATTCGATTGCCTGGCGAAATGCCTGGATTGTGTTCTCATCGAAAACTAATTTGCCATCTCGAAAACATAAACCTCGATGTGCAAAAATCTTGAACGATCGCGTCGAATGCAAGTATGCGTGTTGCTTCAACGGACCCGAAGATTTCATAGGTCTAGGCTAGGGGAATGCGTCAGATTTCTTTGAAGTCATTTGGTCGATTGATGCTTGGGCTGTTCATTTTTGGACTGGCACTGGCGATGATGATCAAAGCTCAGGTTGGAATCCCACCCTGGGATGTTCTAGGCCAAGGCATTTCGAAAACTTTCGGCATCACTTTTGGTCAAGCAACAATTATCGTTTCTGCATTGGTGCTGTTGGCTTGGATACCACTCAAAGTGAAACCTGGGCTTGGATCCATCATGAACGCTATTTGCATCGGACTATTTGCAGATCTATGCATGGATTATTTACCCGAATTTGAGAATTATTGGGCAAACCTTGCATTATTCCTACTTGGAATTTGCACTGTAGCTTTTGCAACCGGCTTGTACATTAGTGCAAATCTTGGCAGCGGCCCTCGTGACGGGCTCATGATTGGCACTCACAAAGCCCTTGGCTGGCCGCTGTGGCTAGTTCGAACCGTTTATGAAGGTTCTGTCTTGATCATTGGCTTCCTGTTGGGTGGTCAAGTTCGTGAGGGCACCCTGATTTTTGCCGTTAGCATCGGCTGGCTGATGCAGGCATCCATGAAGTTCTTCAAGATTCAGAAATAACACAAATGCAGCCTGGACAGCATCGCGAAACCGCTCGAGTCTTACTGTTAGACCAAGAAAGCCGGATTTTTCTACTCAAGACGCACTTTGACCCCGAAGTTCAGCTACCGGCGCGTTGGATAACCCCGGGCGGCGGAATTGACCCTGGCGAAAGCCCAATTCAGGCGGCGATTCGCGAATTGCATGAAGAAACTGGCATTTTGGTAACTCCGGATGCTCTTGGTGAGCAAATCTGGCGTAGCGAGGGAATTTGGCACTGGGGTGACCAAATCAATCACCATACCTTTGTGGATCATTTCTTTGAACTGCGAGTTTCAGAATTTAACTTGGACAAGCAACTTTGGACCGATGACGAGCATCGCGACGTTCTTGAATATCGCTGGTGGAAGCTGAGTGAACTAATTGATTCTGGCGAATCGGTGGGACCATCCGATTTGGTGGAGTTCTTGAAGCACCACCTGGTTTAGGCTTTAGCCCTATCGCCGATAATGTACATTATGTCAAGTAGTGAAAATAAAGCACCCAGAGTCACTTCCCTTTAATTGATGATTAGTCCGCTTGGGTTGCTGAAATCCACTGCGACAATTTGTCAGCAGCAGCTGCAGAATCGATGGCGTTGAAACTCTCAGTCAAAGCCGAGGCAAAAACTTCATTCAGCTCAGATTGACTATTAATTTGAGTTTTATCTAGCCCGTAGGCGACGATTCCCCCGGCAGCATTTAGCGCGACAACTTCGCGAATTGCAGCCAGGTTTCCAGATTGATCACCAGCAAACAGCGAGCGCGTAACCTGTGCGTTGTAATGTGGGTCTCCGCCCAGCAATTGACTGATTTGCGCGTTTTCCAGGCCTAAATCGCCTGGATTCAGGGTAAATTCACGGACCTCTCCCCCTTGAACCAGCCAAATTTCACTAATTCCAGTGGTGGTTAGCTCATCTAAACCGTCTGAACCCCTGAAAACTAGGGCATTTCGGCCTCGACTGGCCATTTCTGCAGCCATAAGCGGTGCAATTTGACGATTTGCCACTCCTAGCGAAGTCGCCTTCGGCTGAGCTGGATTGGCTAGCGGACCCAGGAAGTTAAAAGTAGTCGGCACCCCTAGCTGCTTACGAACCGGGGCCACGTAGCGCATAGCCGGGTGGAATACCGGCGCAAAAAAGAACGTGATGCCCACTTCTCGGAAAATGTCGGCTACTCGTTCAGGAGAGAGATCAAGGCGAATGCCTAGGACCTCAAGCATTTCAGACGAGCCGGTCTTTCCTGAAGCTGAGCGACTGCCGTGCTTCATAACTGGAACTCCCGCGGCTGCCGCTACGATCGATGCCATTGACGAAATGTTGACTGTGCCGATTAGGTCCCCACCGGTACCAACGATGTCTACCGCATCTGATCCGGTGTCTAGGATTACTGAGTGCTGCAACATGATGTCAACCAGTCCAGCCAACTCTTCAACGGTTTCACCCTTGCTTCTTAGTGCAAGCATGAAGGCGCCCATTTGGGCTTCGCTGGCCTCCCCAGCCATGATTTGGCTCATCGCCCAGCCTGCTTCAGCACGGTTTAGGTTGCCTTTTTCAAGCAATTTGCCGAGCAAAATAGGCCAGCTGTTTAGTTGAGTCATGCGAGCAAGTTTATTGGGAAAAAACCGCATGAAATAGGGAGAATTAGCCCATTTTGGCACATTGTCTGGGTTAGCATAAAAGTATGTCAACAGCGACTTTTTCTTCGCCTGGAATCCACCGCCCAAGTGCCACATCTGTAGGCACTATCGTCTGGCTTGGCAGCGAGGTGATGTTCTTCGCCGCACTATTTGCAATGTATTTCAGTCTTCGTGCCAACTCCCCACAGATCTGGGAGCACGACACGGCAATCCTGAACGTGCCATTCGCACTTACCAACACCTTGATTTTGGTGGCTTCGTCTTTCACCGCACAGTTCGGTGTTTTCGCAGCTGAACGCATGCAGCCACGCGCTACAGGTTGGTCACCAACCAAATGGGGCATGGTTGAGTGGTTCCTACTCTCCTACGTCATGGGTGCGATGTTCGTTTCAGGCCAGGCTTGGGAATACGCAAACCTCATCGAAGAGGGCGTCATGCTTAGCTCAAACTCGTATGGCAGTGCCTTTTACATCACCACCGGTTTCCACGCTTTGCACGTGACCGGCGGTTTGGTCGCATTCCTTTTGGTTATCGGTAAAACTTTTGCCGCTAAGAAATTTGGCCACTACGAGGCCACCAGTGCGATTGTGGTTTCTTACTACTGGCACTTTGTGGACGTAGTTTGGATCGGTTTGTTCCTAATCATTTACGTATTGAAATAAGAAGTGGCAATAATGAAAAATTCTCGTCGCAATCCATTCGCGGCAGTTGCTGTAATCGCGATTGGCCTAGTGCTTTCAGGCGCTGGCTACGCAGCGGCATCAACTGCAGTCAACAACACTCAAAAAACTGAAGTGGCTTCTGCTGCACAGATTGAAGAGGGTAAGAAACTATTTCTTTCAAACTGCGCAAGTTGCCATGGCGTTAATGGTGTTGGTACAAAAGCAGCTCCGACCCTAATTGGCGTTGGTGCAGCTTCAGCAGAATTCCAAGTTGACTCGGGTCGTATGCCCGGTCAGGCAAGTGGCCCTCAGCTGCAGGTTAAGCCAGTTCAGTTCACTGCTGAGCAAATCGATGCGATTGCAGCGTATGTTGGATCGCTCGGCGCAGGTCCAGAAATTCCAAGTGAGGAAATGATCGCTGCAAATGGCGATGCGACTCGTGGTGGAGAACTGTTCCGTATCAACTGTGCTATGTGCCACAACGCAGTTGGTGCCGGTGGAGCTCTTACAGAAGGTAAGTATGCGCCAGCACTGCTAGGCGTGCCTGCCGACCACATTTACGAAGCGATGTTGACTGGTCCACAAAACATGCCAGTATTCAACGACGCAAACCTAACCCCTAAAGACAAGAAAGACATCATCACCTACCTGAAGTATGTGGAATCAAACCCATCTGCCGGTGGTTATGAACTTGCAGGACTCGGACCAGTAGCCGAGGGACTGTTCCTATGGATCATTGGCCTAGGCCTAATCATTGCGCTAACCATCTGGTTGGGCGCGAAGTCGAATTAGTTTTTAGAAATTAGAGGAGCACGAAAGTGAGCAAAGAGCACCGCTACGAAAGTGGCCTAGCTGTTGTTGCAACCGACAAAGTTAAGGACCCGGGCCTCGAACCACATCGCGTTCGAATGACTGATAAGTCCCCCGCTAAAGAGCGTGTTGCAAGCCGACAGGTAGCTGCACTATTCATCACCTCAGCTATTGGAAGCGCATTCGCAATCTTTGCCTACTTCGCTTTCCCTATCACTGAGGACCTTGGCACCGTTCGTGCAAACACTTGGTGGCTTGGCCTCGGCATTACTCTTGGTCTTTTCGGAATCGGTATCGGTGCAGTGCACTGGGCTAAAACTCTTATGCCAGACGCCGAAGTTTCGGAAGAGCGTCACCAGACTCGCGGCAGCGAAGAAGTTCGCGCACGTGCCGTAGAGATCATCAAGCTAGCCGACAAGGAATCTGGCTTCACTCGTCGTAAGTTGATTCGTCGCACTCTTTACACTTCTCTTGCATTGTTCCCGCTTCCGGCAATATTCTTCTTCGGCGACTTGGGGCCAAACCCAGCTAACTCTCTTCGTCACACAATGTGGAAGAAGGGTACTCGCCTAACTAAAGATCCATACGGCACACCTATCAAGGCTTCGGAAGTTACTCTTGGTTCCGTATTCCACGTAATCCCTGAAGGACTATCAGAGCTTCCAGAACACAAACTAGAAGAAAAAGCCAAGGCTGCTGTTCTACTTGTCCGTCTTGACCCTAAAGACCTAAAAGAAGACGCTGACAAGAAGAGCTGGTCATACGACGGCATCGTCGC
>JBEGSY010000048.1:0-3887 GCA_041179725.1 Actinomycetota bacterium
TCTTTTCTGGTCGACCTACGTAAAGAAATCGAAATGAGTAAGGTCGTTTTATCCAAAGCTCAACTGCCGGTGCGCAAACTTGAATCGGTATTTTTTGGCGGGGGAACGCCAACTCAACTTCGAGCTGAGCAGCTTGCAGATTTACTCGCCACGCTCACTGACGAATATGGATTAGCAGTTGGAGCTGAAGTTACAACCGAAGCCAACCCAGACAATGTTGATTTGCAATATTTTGAAACTCTGGCTGCGGATGGGTTCACTAGGGTGTCAATCGGTATGCAGTCTTCGGTTCCATCAGTATTAGCAATTCTTGATCGCACACACAATCCTGAAAACGTTTCACTCGCAGTCAAAGCCGCAAAGGCAGCAGGATTGCAAACTTCGGTAGATCTGATTTATGGAACCCCAGGCGAATCTTTTTCGGATTGGCAACATTCGCTAAATTCGGCAATTGAACTTGACGTCGATCACATCAGTGCGTATTCGCTAATTGTTGAGCCAGGTACAAAACTTGCGCAACAGATTAAGAATGGAAAAATTGCAGAACCAGATGAAGACGAGCAAGCCGACAAATACGAATTAGCAGATCAACTACTTTCCGAAGCCGGTTTTTCTTGGTACGAGGTGAGCAACTGGAGTAAGACACTTCAAACTCGCTCCACCCATAATTTGGCCTATTGGCGAAGCAATGATTGGTGGGGGTTCGGGCCAGGTGCTCATTCGCATGTTGGGGGAACGCGTTGGTGGAATGTGAAACATCCAGCCACTTATGCAGAAAAATTAAACGCAGGGATCTCCCCAGCCTTGGCCAGGGAGGTGCTCAACCAAGAAACGCGAGAAACCGAGCGAATTTTGCTTGAGTTGCGCATTATCGACGGGCTCGATATCGAGGCAGTGAAGGCTCAAAACGAGGAAGCAAACAAGGTGATCAGCCAGGCGATTGCCGATGAACTACTCGAACCTGGGCCTGCACTCCGCGGCAAATTGGTCCTGACTCTAAAGGGACGCCTTTTGGCTGATTCTCTAGTACGCGGCCTTATTGGCTAGCAAAACTATCTCGACTAAAATTGGCAGTCGTACCCATTGAGTGCTAACGAGGTGAACATGATTCCTGAGCGAAGTCTCGAAGTGCTACGTGCCATAGTTCACGATTACATCGAAACCAGTCAGCCGGTTGGTAGCAAGTCCCTAGTGGAACGTCACTCATTTGGTGTCTCCTCGGCAACCATTCGCAATGAAATGGCACTGTTGGAAGATGAGCAACTAATCATTGCGCCGCATACATCGAGTGGACGCGTACCAACCGATAAGGGATATCGACTTTTCGTGGATCGCCTCGGCGAGGTTAAACCTTTGAGTTTGCCAGAGCGCACCGCCATCGAGACCTTTATGCAGGGCAGTGCTGACCTTGATGAAATTCTTGGACGTACAGTTCGCCTTCTTGCTCAACTGACAAACCAGGTTGCCATGGTTCAGTATCCGAGCCTAGAAAAGGGACACGTAAAAAGCGTTGAGCTTATTAAGGTTGCCGAAAACCAACTTATTCTGCTGCTGATTACTGACATCAGCCGAGTGCAACAGCACCTAATTCAATTTGCCTCTGCGATAGATGAAGATTTTGTTGCTACTTTGCGAGCAAAGCTAATCGGAACTTTAACTGGCGCTTCTCTTTCGCAGGTAGTCACCAAACTAAAGGATTTCACTTCACAGTTCGCGCCTAATCGCGAGACAAATGTGCAGTTGGTTCTAGATACGTTGCTGGAACAAGTAGATGCTAATCGTCAAGACAAAGTGATTCTCGCAGGCACCGCAAATCTTGCGAAGAACGAGGACGACTTCAAAGGCAGTATTTCGCCGATGCTTGAAGCTATCGAAGAACAGGTTGTTTTGCTGCGACTGATTCAAGAAATGCAGTCTGAGGAAAATGGCGTCGCTTTACGCATCGGTTCAGAGAATGCTCTGAGTGAATTCAGTTCCTCAACTGTGGTTATGTCTGGTTATGAAAAAGAGGGCTTCGAAGTTGCAAAACTGGGAGTACTCGGTCCAACCAGAATGCACTACTCAGAAAATATCGCGGCTGTTCGCGCTGTCGCACGCTACCTAACACAAACCCTCGGAGGGCTCTAATTGGCTGATCACTACGAGGTTTTAGGTGTCTCTCGAGATGCGACTGAAGATCAAATCAAAAAGGCATATCGCAAGTTGGCACGTGAGCTGCACCCGGATGTAAACGACACCGAAGAAGCCCACGAGCGTTTCAAGCTTGTGACACATGCCTACGAAGTGCTGAGCAATGCCGATGAACGCCGTAAGTACGACATGGGTGGCCAAGATCCATTCGGAGCTGGTGGCTTTGGTTTTGGGGACATTTTTGACACCTTTTTTGGCGGCGGTCAGGCTCGCGGGCCACGCAGTCGTGCCGAGCGTGGCCAGGATGCGCTCATTCGTGTTGATCTAGAACTCGGCGACGTGGTCTTTGGCTGCGAGAAGTCGATTGAAATTGATACCGCTGTTTTGTGTACAACCTGTAATGGAAGTTGCTGTCGACCAGGTACCAGTCCAAAAACCTGCGACATCTGTCATGGCAGTGGTCAAATTCAGCGACAGGTGCGCTCACTGCTTGGCAACGTAGTTACTTCGCAACCTTGTGGTGCTTGTCGTGGCTTCGGTCAGGTAATTGCGGATCCTTGCAACGATTGCCGAGGTCAGGGTCGAGTTCGAGCTCGTCGCACTCTTGATCTAAACATTCCTGCCGGGGTTGAAGACGGTTTGCGTCTTCAGTTATCCGGGCAAGGAGAAGTTGGCTTCGCTGGAGGACCGCAGGGTGACATCTACGTGGATATTTCGGTGCGCCCACACGAATCGTTTAGTCGCCAGGGTGATGACCTGCACTGCGCGTTGGAGCTGCCACTGCACGATGCTGTTCTTGGCTCGCTGACAAAAATTGAAACATTTGATGGTGAAGCTCAAGTTGAAATCGAACCGGGCACACAGAGCGGAGATCAGGTCACACTTCGCCACAAAGGAATTAATCATTTACGTGGAGCTGGAAGAGGTGACCTAATTGTCACCTTCCAGGTTCACACACCTACAAAACTTGATTCAAAGCAAAAGGAACTATTCCGCACCCTCGCGGGCATGCGTAAGTCTGACGAGATCAAACTCGTAAAACACTCTCAGAGCCATTTCTCCAAGCGGAAGCACAAGTAATGGTTGAGCCAATGTTTTGGAGTGAATTCTCCAAAGAGCCATCCGCAGGAGATCGATTCGAACTTGGCGGCTCAGAGGGTAAGCATGCTTCAAGCGTTCGAAGAATGCGCGTTGGGGAAGCGATTCAGTTAACAGACGGTGCTGGTCTACGAGTGCGCGGTCTAGTTAGTAATGTGCTACCTAAATCCCTAGAAGTTGCTATTGAATCTGTATTTCGTGAATCTCCGGGTAGTAACCGCATCACGTTGATTCAGGCGCTGGCTAAAGGAGATCGCGACGAACTAGCTATTCAAGCGGCAACCGAATTGGGTGCATTCAGCGTAATTCCGTGGCAGGCGGAACGCTCCATTTCTCGTTGGGATGAGGCCAAATCGGAAAAGGGACAGGCTAGGTGGCAAGTCATCTGCGATGAGGCGGCAAAACAATCGCTCCGCACATACTTTCCTAAGGTCGAATACCCAATAGACACTGCGGCACTAGCCCAGGGAGTCAAGAGTTTTGATCAGGTTTTGGTGCTGGACCCGACCGCACGGCTAGGAATTGCTGCTCTTAGTGAATTCGAAGGCAGCATCGCTCTCGTAGTTGGTCCAGAGGGCGGCATTTCACCCGAAGAGCTTGAACTTCTAGAAAATGCCGGAGCCAGACGTGTGCATCTTGGGGAGTCGATTCTTCGCACC
>JBEGSY010000049.1:0-5543 GCA_041179725.1 Actinomycetota bacterium
AGGCTGCTTTCACCATGGAAGGTACATGGGATGGCGCAAAGGCTGGAACTCTATTCGAGCAGGCATTCACTGCTGTAAAGGGTAAGGTTGACGCCGTTCTAGCTCCTAACGACAACAACGCAGCATCAATCATCCAGGTTCTAGACAAGAACGGTCTAACCGTTCCTGTATCAGGCCAGGACGCATCTGTTGCAGGTCTACAGAACGTTCTTCTAGGTAAGCAGTACGGTACCGTTTACAAGCCATTCAGCCTAGAGGTTGCTAAGGCTCTAGAAGTTATCAAGGCGATCTTTGCTGGTGAGACTTTCCCAACCACAAAGAACGTAAATGGCGTTCCATTCGTAACAATTGACCCAATCTCGATCACTGCTGACACCGTAAAGGATGTTGTTGCAGCGGGAGACGCAACTGTTGAAGCTCTATGTACTGCAGATGTTGCAGCAGCATGTGCTAAGCACGGCGTTAAGTAAAAACTAAGTAGTACAGAATCTGGGCGCCAGTCTTTGGCTGGCGCCCAGTTTCATCTAAATTTAGAAGTGGAGTTTGCAAGTGAGCACGCCATTAATTCAACTCTCAGGAGTTAAGAAGAGCTTTGGACCGGTTGATGTCCTAAAAGGTGTTGACCTAAAGGTTTACCCAGGCCGCGTAACCGCACTCGTTGGAGACAACGGTGCAGGTAAATCAACACTGATTAAAGGCCTAGCTGGCGTTCAGTGGTACGACGAAGGACGCGTAAAGTTCGAAGGCGAAGAAGTATCACTAACCACTCCAAGAATTTCCTCTGCCCTTGGTATTGAGGTTGTTTACCAGGACCTCGCTCTCTGCGAGAACCTAGACATCGTTCAGAACATGTTCCTTGGTCGCGAAGAACTCCAGCAGTTCACGCTAGATGAATCTGCTATGGAATTCGCTGCCGCGAAGGCGCTGCAGTCACTTTCAGTGCGTACCGTAAAGTCTGTTCGTCAAAAAGTTTCTTCTCTATCTGGTGGTCAGCGTCAGACGGTTGCAATTGCACGTTCCGTTCTTCGTGACGCCAAGGTTGTAATTCTCGATGAGCCAACCGCGGCACTTGGAGTTGCACAGACCGAGCAGGTTCTGAACCTAGTTCGTCGCCTGGCCGACAAGGGAATCGCCGTAATTATGATTAGCCACAATCTTCAGGACGTGTTCCAAGTTGCTGACGACATCGCAGTTCTTTACTTGGGCAGCATGGTTGCGCAGCTTGAAACCAAAAAGACCAACCATAACGAGATCATCGGTTACATCACGGGCCTAAAGACTCAAAAGGAAAAAGCATAATGTCTGACAACATCACAATTAACACTGGTCACGAGGGCACTGCCCTTGATCAGATCAAGGCATACGGCTCGCGCTTGAAGAGCGGCGAAATGGGGGCTCTTCCTGCAATTGGTGCATTGATTTTGCTGATGATCTTGTTCAGCGCACTATCTCCTTATTTCCTAACTCCAATCAATTTTGCAAACCTCTTTACTCAGGCCGCGACTCTGATGATGCTTTCAGCAGCCTTGGTGTTTGTAATCATGCTTGGTGAAATTGACCTTTCTGCCGGTGTGACCGCCGGAACCGGCATGGCGATTTTCGTCAAGCTGCACCTAGATGGAACTCCTTGGCTCCTCGCATTTGGGCTCGCATTCTTGTTCGCACTTGTTGTGGGATGGTTCCTTGGTTACTTTGTTGCGAAAGTGGGCGTTCCATCTTTCGTTATCTCATTAGCTCTTTACTTGGCATTACCTGGTGTAATGCTCATCATTCTTGGTGATGGTGGAATTTTGCGCCTTGAGGTGCCAGAGATCAAAGCAATTATGAATACCAACCTTCCACTTTGGGGTGGTTGGGCAATGCTGGGTATCACCATCGGTCTAACTCTCGCGATGGGACTTTGGGATCGTTCACGACGCACTAAGGCAAACCTGCCAACCCGACCACTATCAATCCTTGGAATCAAGGTTGCGGGCATTGCAGTTCTGGGCGGAGCTGGTGTGGCCGTGCTTAACCTGCCACGCTCGCTGGTCATCACCAACCCGATTCAGGGTGTGCCAACCGTTATTCCAATCGCTTTGTTTATCTTGTTCGTGGGAACCTTCATGCTGGACCGCACCAAGTTTGGTCGCTACATGTATGCAGTTGGTGGAAACCCTGAGGCTGCACGTCGTGCGGGTATCAAGGTGGCAAAGATCCGCATCACAGCTTTCATGATCTGTTCTGTACTTGCGATGATCTCTGGTGTTTTCAACGTTAGCCGTATCGGAAACGTTGAATCTTCAGCTGGTCGTGCAATTGTTCTTTCAGGTGTTGCAGCCGCGGTTGTGGGTGGCGTTAGCCTCTTTGGAGGACGCGGACGTCTAGTGCATGCAGCAATCGGTGCGTTTGTAATTGCGATCATCGATAACGGTCTTGGTCTATTGGGCATGCCAGCAGGTATTGCTTACATCATCACCGGTGCCGTTCTAACTGTTGCTGCGACTGCAGACGCTCTGGCTAGAAAGCGCAGTGGTGGTCCGCTAGTTAGAAACTAGAGGAAACGAATTCAAGTAACGCGCCCTCTCTGAAAGACTAAAAAACATGAAGTTTACAAATGGATTTTGGTTAATCAGAGAGGGCGTTTCTCTTTCCAAGGCCGTTGATCTGCAGCGTGCCGAGCACACCGATTCAAGGGTCGAGCTTCTTTATGCCACGCGGAAAGTCGCGCACCGCGGACAGACCCTAAATATCGGCACCATTGACTTATCAATTGACAGCCCGGCAAACGAAGTAATTCGTGTTAAGGCTTCGCATCACAAGGGCGGCAAGGCTCCATTGAAATTTTCAATCGCCGAGAGCTCAGCACAGACCTCTGCTACAGAATCTGACGAACGTATTTCTTTCAGTTCCGGAAATTTAGCCGTTGAGATTTCAAAAACTGATTTCAGTCTCAACTGGCTTGGACACGAAAAAACAATCGCGAGCCAAACTGACAAAGGTGTTTTCTACACTTCCAGTGAAGAAGGCAAGCACCTCAGTGTGCAGATGCCTATCGGGGTTGGGGAGCAGATTTATGGCCTTGGCGAACGGTTCACCTCTTTTGTAAAAAATGGCCAGGCAATTGACGTCTATAACGAAGACCCTGGCACATCAAGCGAGCAGGCTTACAAGAACATCCCCTTCTACATAAGCAACAAGGGTTATGGAGTTTTTGTAAATCACACGGGGCGAGTCTCGTTTGAGGTGGGTAGTGAGACCGTAAACAAGGTGCAGTTCACGGTTGCGGGCGAAGAACTTGAGTACTTGGTGATTTACGGCCCTACGCCAAAAGAGATTTTGACCAAGTACACCGCACTTACGGGTAGAGCACCGCTGCTACCTAAGTGGTCTTTTGGCTTATGGCTTAGCACTTCATTCGTCACTGACTACGACGAAAAAACTGTGGCCTCATTTATTGACGGCATGAAATCACGAGACATCCCGCTGAGTGTTTTTCATTTTGATTGTTTCTGGATGCGTGAGTATCAGTGGTGTGATTTCCAATGGGATCCAAGAGTTTTCCCAGACCCGCAGGGCATGCTGTCTCGCCTAAAAAAGGATGGTCTACGAATCAGTCTGTGGATCAACCCTTACATCGGCCAGGCTTCCCCGCTTTTTGCTGAGGCAGCCGGGCTTGGTTACCTCTTGAAACGTGCAGATGGATCTGTTTGGCAATGGGATCTTTGGCAAGCAGGCAATGCAATCGTGGACTTTACTAATCCGGGTGCCCGCAAGTGGTTCCAATCAAAATTGCGACCTCTGCTTGAAATGGGCGTCGACTGCTTCAAGACAGATTTCGGCGAGAGAATACCAACCGATGTCGTCTACTTCGATGGCAGCGATTCAGAACAGATGCACAATCTTTACACTCAGATTTACAACGAGACTGTGTGGGAAGTTTTGCGCGAATACCGCCAAGATGATGCAATTCTCTTCGCCCGCAGTGCCACAGCCGGTGGGCAAAAAATGCCCGTGCACTGGGGCGGCGACAACACTTCAACATTTGAATCCATGGCCGAAAGCCTTCGAGGAGGCTTGAGTCTGGGCATGAGTGGCTTTGGGTACTGGGCTCATGACATCGGTGGTTTTGAAGGCAACCCAGATGCCGCAGTCTTCAAACGCTGGGTGCCATTTGGTTTACTAAGTTCTCACAGTCGTTTACATGGAAACGAATCTGTTCGAGTGCCATGGGAGTTCGGTGACGAAGCTGTTGAAGTCACGCGCAAATTCACCAAGCTAAAAGCTTCGTTGATGCCATATATCTATGACGCGGCAAAAGAGGTTGCGAATCAGGGAACACCGATGATGCGTGCCATGATTTTGGAATTTCCAGAGGACCGCACCTGTCAAAACCTCGATCAGCAATACATGCTCGGCCCCGACCTATTGGTTGCTCCAGTTTTCAACTCAGAAGGAATTGTTGAGTTCTATCTACCTGCGGGAAGCTGGACAAACTTCTTCACCGGAGCAGTTGTTTCTGGAGGTCGATGGTTGACCGAGCAGCATGGATTCGACTCGTTGCCACTTTACGTTCGCGAAGGTGCAACGATCAAAACTGGCCGTGATGACAGTTTTGATTACGATTTCTAAAGGTATCTAGGCCTTTAGCCAAGCGGTGGTGTTTACCGGCAACTTGCCATCCACCAGAGGCTGGGATGTAGCCAGTACCTGACCAGCAGGAAGTTTCGCTGGTTTTTTACCAAAGTTCGTTAAGCAGTGCCAACCGCCAGGGCGGCTGAAGTGCAACACCTTTGGCGCAAACCAATTCTTATGCCACTTGATTTCCTCGGCACTCTGCAAACTCTTGCGCAAGCTAATCAGCTCTCGATACAGCTCAAGGGTTGAACCCTGCACACCGTCTTGAGTTTCAACCGAGATTGAGCCGTACCAAGTTGGCTGCGGAAGATGTGAGCCGCCGCTTCCAAATCCGAACGACGAACAGTTCTTGATCCACGGCAGTGGCACGCGGCAACCATCTCGACTCAAACCTAATTCTGGGTTTCTAAAGAACTGCGGATCCTGCATATCTTTCGCTGGAATATCCAATACCTCTTGCAAAGCAAGTTCCTCGCCTTGATATAGATATGTTGAACCCGGCAGCGCAAGCAACAACATTGTCATCGCGCGAGCGCGCGCTGTGCCAAGCGCAATATCTGGCTTGGCGGTCAGGCGATTCTTTCCGTACCAATCAAAGAAGTTATCGATCTCTGGAAAAGCAAAACGAGTTGCGTGACGAATGATGTCGTGATTTGAAAGTACCCAGGTGGTGCTGCTGCCAGATTTCTTGGCGGCGGTTAGGTTGTAGTCTGCGATTTCGCGAACCTTTTTTGGCCGCCAACCAGCTCCCAACATGTCGAAGTTAAAACTCTGACCAAGGCCCTTAGTGCTTGCATAGGCTGGACGACGGTTTGCGTGCACCCAGGCCTCGGCAACGGCCATGCGAGGTGGATCGTATTCGTTGAACACTTCGCGCCAGGTTGCATAAATTTCGTGCACCTCGTCACGATCAAACAGGTCATCGG
>JBEGSY010000050.1:0-12284 GCA_041179725.1 Actinomycetota bacterium
CGATGTGGTGATTGAATGCTCCAGTGGTACCTACATTCGCGCGCTGGCTCGCGATCTTGGTGCTGCTCTAAAGGTTGGCGGTCATCTCACTGCACTACGTCGCACCAAAGTTGGCGACTACAGGGTTGAAGATGCTTTGCCGATGGAGACGCTCAGCCGTGAGAATCTAAAAATCACTCCACTACTTGATGCAGCGGTAGCCAACTTTGAGAAGTTTGAACTTACCGAGCAGCAAGAAATTGATTTGCGTCACGGCAAGAAGCTTGATGGAAGCATAGGTTCTGAAATTGCGGCAGCGGTCCGCGGCGACAAATTAGTTGCAATGATTGAATCAGCCGGCTCAAAATTGAAATCAGCAGTGGTCTTTGCGGAGGAAAAGTGAATCAATCATCTCTGTGGTTCTTGGTTGCTCAAGAAGTGATTGCAGCTGCTGTTGGAAGTTTCGGACTATTGCTTGGCATGGCCAAGCGCAAGCCGAGCATGATCTCAATCGGTGCCTTGGCTCTAGTTGAGCTGCTTCTACTAATTCAGTTTGTTGTCAGTATTGTTCTGGTTGCCGGCGGAGCTCGCGCCAAGACCGACACCGTTGAGTTCTTCAGCTACCTTGTGGTTGCCCTGATTGTGCCGGTTGGCGCTGGATTCTGGGCTCTCGTGGAACGCACCCGTTGGTCAACCATGGTTCTTGGGGTTGCCGGATTCACGGTAGCCATCATGCTTGCCCGCATGGAGCAGATCTGGTTCGGATTCTGATTTAACCTTCTGTTAACCATCTGAAAAGGTTTTGGTTACTCGGCAAAAGCATGCTTTAGCCATGGCCGAGATTGAAAAAACTAAGCGTCGCACACTACGCGCTAAACCTTTCAGTCGTGCAGACCGTGCCTTCTACGGGATTTCCACTTTGGCGGCTAACTCTTCTATAGTGCTTGTTGCTCTAATCCTCGTATTTTTGGCTATTCGATCATGGCCGGCTTTCGAATCACAGGGTTTCGATTTCATTTTTGGTTCCACCTGGGACGCATCTCCAGAGGTAATGAAATTTCAGATTTGGCCAATGCTGTGGGGTTCAATCCTGATTTCAATTCTCGGAGTTATGTTGGCAGTCCCGATGTCTATCTCAATCGCGTACTTCATTGTTTTCATGGCGAATAAAAAGATCGCTAAGGGTGTCACAATACTCGTGGATTTACTAGCGGCTTTGCCTTCCGTAGTCCTTGGACTGTGGGGGCTTTTGGTTTTTTCTCCTGTTGCTGCAAGCTGGGCTGAGCTACTCAATCAGACTCTTGGTTTCATTCCGATTTTCCAAAATGCCGGCGACAACTTCTTCAGGTCTCCGTTTATTGCAGGTTGGGTAGTAGCCGTAATGATTGTTCCGATTATTGCTTCGGTAACCCGAGAAATATTCAGTCAGCTCGATCGTGAATTAATTAACGCTGCACTTGCGCTAGGTGCCGGCCGCTGGTCAACCTTGCGACGAGTTATTCTTCCGACATCGAGTGGCGGAATCGTCGGTGGTGTTTTGCTCGGCTTGGGACGCGCGCTCGGTGAAACGGTTGCAATTCTGTTCGTCTTGAATCTGGCATTTGAAACCAACTGGTTCAACGTGCTCGAAGCCAAGGGTGGCTCAATTGCTTCGATGATTCTCGCCAAATTTGGAGAAGCCGGACCAGAAGAAGTGGCAGCGCTGATGGCTGCCGGCGTTGTGCTCTTCATCGTCACGTTGCTGGTCAACTCGTTGGCTTCGTACATTGTGGCCAAGGCGCAACCTTGGAGGCGCTACTAATGAGTGATCTACAGCCGACCCCGGTGGCACGACCAACTAATGCTGAGCCATGGAAGCAGATTTCAAGTACAGCCGTTGCGATGATTATCGTCGCGTCTACCTTGCCAATTGCCAGCGGTTTATTCGCAATGTTCCTTGGACTGCGCTTTGAGCTTGCCCTGTTACTGGTATTTCTTCCAATTCAGTTAGTACTAGGTGTCATTGCCGGCCGCAGAGTTTCTGGTCGACGCGGACAGTCTGATGCAATTTTGCAGGTCTTGATTTTGTTCTTTGCCGCCAGTGTTTTCATTCTTCTGGTCTCCGTGGTCTGGTCGGTGGTTCAACAGGGCACAGCGGCTTTGAGCTGGCAATTCTTTACTCAAAACAACGTGTACATTTCACAGTCAACGTCACTCGATTACGGAGGCGTTGGTCACGCAATTGTCGGAACAATCCTGATCGTGACTATGTCCACAATTGTTACCGTGCCTCTAGGCATCGCCACCGCGGTGTATCTCACCGAGACTCGCGGACGCACCCGATCTATCGTGCGCACCTTGATTCAGGCACTAAGTGGACTGCCTTCTGTGGTTTCTGGCTTGTTTATCTACGCAATGTTTATTGCTAGTGGGTTCACTCAGTATGTTGGTTGGGCCGGTTCGCTCGCACTCATTCCATTGATGCTTCCAACAGTTACTCGTGTTGCCGAAGAAACTTTGATATTGGTTCCTCAAGAGCTGCGTAACGGCGCACTGGCACTGGGAGCGCCCGCTTGGCGAGCTTTCTGGTTGGTCACCATGCCAGCCGCGAAGTCGGGTTTGATCACAGCGATTCTTCTAGGTATTGCGCGCATCATTGGTGAAACGGCGCCTTTAGTGGTAACCACCTTTGCTTCGAACGGCACTAACTGGAATCCATTCAACGGAGCTATTGCCACATTGCCTACCTACCTGTATCAGTTCATCAGCAGTAACTTCGACACCGGTATTCAGCGAGCCTGGGGTTCAGCATTCGTAATCCTGTTGCTAGTAGCAATTTTGTTCATCGCAGCACGAGTTGTTACTCGTCAAAAGAGCGCCTCAAAGAAAGCTGGAAAGTAAAGATGGCTTCACTAATTGCCGAAGATGTAAATGTCTGGTTTGGTCAGCGTCACGTGCTAAAGGACGTAAACCTGGTTTTCCCAGAAAAAGAAGTGACAGCATTGATCGGCCCCTCTGGTTGCGGCAAATCAACTTTCATCCGCACTTTGAACCGCATGCACGAGCTGATTCCCACCGCTGGGCTCGGTGGCAAAGTTATTCTCGATGGCGTTGACATTTACGATGCCGGGGTAGACCCGGTTGACGTTCGACTTCGAGTCGGTATGGTCTTCCAAAAGCCAAACCCTTTCCCGACCATGTCGATCAAGGAAAATGTGCTCTCGGGCCTCAAGCTTTCGAATCGCAAAGCTGCCGACGCCAACGGGTTGGTCGAAACCTCGCTTCGCCGCGCCTCAATCTGGAACGAGGTAAAAGATCGTCTAAACGACCCTGCCCTGTCGCTTTCGGGGGGCCAGCAGCAGCGTCTATGCATTGCGCGCTCATTGGCGATGGATCCAGAGATTTTGCTTATGGACGAACCATGTTCTGCTCTGGACCCAGGTTCAACTCGACGCATTGAAGAGACCATTCTCGAGTTGAGCGAAGACATGACCATCGTGATTGTTACTCACAACATGCAGCAGGCACAGCGAGTCTCAACTCGTACTGCCTTCTTCCTCGCTGAGGACGGCAACCCTGGCCAGGTAGTTGAATTTGGTGAAACCGAACAGGTTTTCAATCAGCCAATTGACCTGCGTACTAACGACTACGTGAACGGGCACTTCGGTTAACACCAAATGTTCACTTTGGGTTTAGTCGAAATCAATAAAGGCAAATCCAAGCGTTAACCTCAAGGTCATTTACTAAACACGTCAAACGACAAAACCTAAATCAAGGAGAAACATAAATGCGTAAATACGCAATCGCAGCAGCTACAGCTCTTGTGGCTTCAGTTGCACTCGCAGCTCCTGCTGCAAACGCGGCTGAGAGCATCACCGCAACCGGTGCATCTACTCAGAACGCGATCCAGGCGGCCTGTTCAGCTGCTTACACCACCGACAAAATCACTTACGGTGGAGGCGGTTCAGGCGCAGGTAAGACCAACTTCGTAAATGGCACCTCAGACTTCGCTGGCACAGACAGCTTCTACTCCGCTACCGCTGCAAAGCCGGCCAACTTCACTTATGTTCCAGTCATCGGTGTACCGATTGCTATCCCTTACAAGCTCTCGGGTGTTAGCAACTTGAAGCTAAGTGCGAAGGTACTTGGTGGAATTCTTAACGGTCGTTTCACTACCTGGGACGATGCAGAAATCGCAAAGCTAAACCCATCAGTGAAGCTTCCATCGACCAAGATCACTGTGATCTACCGCAACACCACTTCAGGTACAGTCGACAACATCGCCCGTTTCCTCGCTGGTAACGGTGCGACCGGTTACAAGGCAAGCGACTCTTGGGCTACCGCATCAAGCCAGGCAACTCCAGTTGGATTGGGTGCCAAGGATGGAGCCGCGATTGCTGCGCTTATTGCCTCAACTGAGGGTTCAATTAGCTACGCAGACCTTTCGGACGTTGCAGGTAAAGGTTTGAACTACGCCTCACTTCGTAACCCGAACGGTGAATTTGTAAAGCCAACTCCTGCAACTGCTGCCAAGTTCCTAGCGGTTCAGAAACTTGCTGCCGATGGCACACTAGCTCTCGACTACAAGAAAGTAGTAAAGGGTGGCTACAACGCGACTCTAGTTTCATACGTCGTTGCTCCAACTGCTGCAAAGAGTGCAGCTAAGGGTGTAGCAATCAAGAAGTACCTGACCTACTTCGTGAACACCTGTGCTCCGGCAAAGGCAACAGCTTTGAACTATGTAGCAATCACCGGTGCACTAAAGACCAGTGCGCTAAAGCTGATTGCAAAGATCAAGTAACAAAACCTGTTTCAAAACTCTCTGGGGTACTGCAAAGTACCCCAGAGAGTATTTTCAGTTAGGACGGAATACATGTCGGCAAGAATTATGAAACTTGTGAGCCTGGTAATCGGTTCAAGTTTTCTGCTAACCGCATGTGATCCGCCAATGCCTCCAGAGGTGGCAGCGGCCCTTGCCGAGCAGAGTTACACCTGTATCAATGGAGACACCAAGCTTTCGGCTCCAGATTCAATTCTGGCCGTCACCGGCGATTGGCAAACGGGTGTGGCAATGAACTGCGAAGCCGAGGGTATGACCATTACTCCGGTTGATACAACCGGCACTGATGTTGAACTGCAGATTGGTGATCCTGCGGATGCGAGCTGCAAGGCCTACGTGACAGTGCCGTATGCGCTTGATGCACCGGTACTGGCTTTTCAACTCACCGACATCAGTGGCATCACACTTTCAGCCTCAGCTATCGGCAAAATCTTCGCGGGAGAAATCACCACTTGGGATGACCCTGAACTCGTAGCTTTGAATCCAAATACCGTATTGCCAAGCACTCCGGTTACATTTGGCAATGAACTAACCAAAGATTTCGAAGCACCATTCAGTGCCTGGCTGGAGCGCCTAGGCGGAGCAAAAGTTTCTCTACCAATCGGCACAGCAACAGCTGACACAATCGCAGATGGCGGAATCGTGCTCACCAGTTACTCAAAAGCTATGACGTTAGCACTGCCATTGGTGGGCATTGCCACCGGTAAAAACTTAGAAACTGATGTTGTAATTCCAGAGGCTGGTTCAATCAACTCAGCAGGAACAATGTTCAAAGCCATGGCAGCAGCTGGCGTACTCGAACTGATCTTCGATGCCAAGGCAAAACCGATAGCTCCCGAGGGCATCAACATTGCTCCGAATCCTTATCAGGCACTAGTTGCAATCAATCTTCGACTCTGCGGTGTTGACTCGCTAAAGACACGTGCGGCAGCAAAGTACATTCTTCGCCAGGACAGTCAGGGTTCGCTAGGAATGAGCACGGTGATCGCGATACCGGAAAATCTGCGCGCATTAGCACTTGGCCTTGTTTCCGAAGGACTACCTGCACCATCGCCGCTACCGAGTAATTAAATGCATTTAGGCTGGTTAGGTGAACCAACCGAAACCAAAACGCGGAGTTAGCACTCTAATAGTTGCGCTCTATGGCGTACTCGCATTTGCGGCGACTGGGAGAGCCAGTTACGAACTCATCGCAAAGTTCGATAAGGCACCGTTGGCATATTCACTTTCTGCGCTCAGTGCATTGGTTTACATAGTGGCTACGATTGCCTTGGCGAAAAATACCCCCGGCTCAAGACGAATTGCGTTGGCTACGGTGATATTTGAACTTGCTGGTGTACTGCTTGTTGGCAGTTTGAGTATTTTTCAATCTTCGATTTTCCCGAGTTCAACAGTGTGGTCTTGGTACGGAATTAGCTACGGATGGTTCCCTTTGATCATGCCGATTGTTGGGCTTATCTGGCTACGCAAGCAAAAGTCTTAGAATTACAAATTATGCAGCAATGGAATAGTTCGTCATCAGTGACGACGGCTGCCGCCGGTTCAGCGGTCACCATTGGCAAATACGATGCCATTCACGTTGGGCACCAAGAAATTTTCGCTCAGCTGGTCAGCATTGCCCGAACCAAAGATCTGACTTCTGTGGTGCTCACATTCGACGGACATCCGAATGCGGTCTTAGATCCAACCCACGTGCCTTTTCCAATTCTCGGACCTAAGCTACGCGCCGAATACATCGCGGCAACTGGAGTCGATGCCACGTTGACGCTCGACTTCAACAGTGCACTTGCTGAGATGCCCGCGCGAGATTTTGTTGAGCTGTATCTGGTGAAAACTCTTCGAGCCAAAGTTGTAATTGTTGGTGAGGGATTCAAGTTTGGCGCGCATGGTTCAGGAACTTGCGACACATTGCGTGAATTAGCTGGAGAATTTGGTTTCGAGGTATTTGAAGTTCCATGTAAAAGGATGAACGGCGAGATAGTTTCAACAACTGCCGTTCGTCAGGCGCTTGAACGCGGCGATGTAGCATCTGCTGCAGATTTGCTTGGCCGTCGTCACCTCACTCGCGGCGTGATTGAGCACGGTTTGAAAATCGGAAGAACCATCGGATTCCCAACTGCCAACATGGAACGTGGGGCGGAGGGTTACCTTCCGCTCGATGGTGTTTATGGCGGTTGGCTGATCGACGGAGTAAATCGTTATCCAGCGGCAATCTCAATTGGCATCAACGAAACCTTTCAGACTGTTCCGAGGCTCGCAGAAGCTTTTGTTCTGGATCGCAACGACCTCGACCTCTACGACCACATTGTCGATTTTGAGTACGTGGGATTCGTGCGTCCAACGGAGAAGTTCAATGGCGCAGATGAGTTGATTTCGGCAATCCATAGAGATATAGAAAAAGTACGGCTGATTCTCAGGTAAATGCCAGATTGCTCGGCCAGAGTGACTCTCATGAACGCAAAAATTGAAAATCCAGAGCCTGAGTACATCCACGAAGATGACAACTCCACTCCATGGATTAAGTCGAAAACTGCAAAATTGATCGGGATCATTACCGGCGGCGTATTAGCCCTCGGAGTTTCATTTGGCGCTGGAGTAGTTGTTGGTCATGAGACCAACGAAGACCTTGGCAAAGTAGCTGGCTTCGATCGCGATGGCGACCACAAGTTCCCAAATGGGCAGCACCCACCACGTCCGGGTGATCGCGATGGCGACGGTGAGCACGGGCAGTTTGACCCAAACCAGGTACCTTCTCCAATGCCAACCACCCAGAACGGCTAATCGCCACTGGCATCCAGCCCCGTTTTGGTCTAGACTCGATAGGTTGCCGTGTATCGGCCGCGGATAAAGAGAGCAAACCCATTCCGGGTTTTGCGCCGCGCAGCAAGAACTGAAGGAGTCAAACTATGGCACTAGATGCAGCAGTAAAGACCGCTATTATCAACGAGTACGCAACTCACCCTGGTGACACTGGCTCACCTGAGGTTCAGATTGCTGTCCTTTCTCAGCGTATTAAGGACCTAACCGAGCACCTAAAGGACCACAAGCACGACCACCACTCACGTCGTGGCCTCTTGATCCTGGTTGGTCAGCGTCGTCGCCTCCTTGGCTACCTTCAGAAGGTAGACATCGAGCGCTACCGTAAGCTAATCGACCGCCTAGGTCTTCGCCGATAACGCGAGTTTTTCAGAAACACCCTCGGTATACCGGGGGTGTTTTCTTTTCTAGGTAATAGCGGTACCCGCTGCTAACCTTGTTAACGAACGCCAAGGCAGGTTTGCTGATCTCCGGTTGAAGACCTTGAGGCCGTGTTTTTGAAACACATTTTTTCTCAAGATTTTTTACTGCAGATCAGTTACCGATAATCATCGGGGCATCCCTCAAAGTGTGGGCAAGTTTCACTTGCTGCCGCGTTCCGTGTTGAAAACCAAATGGGTTTCGCACGCGAGGATATAAAGAGGAGGCCCGAGTGGGTCACGATTCAGTACAGAACAATGTAGAAACGATGAGCGGTACTCAGTACGAAACCGCAGTAATCGACAACGGAAAGTTTGGCAAGCGTCACATTCGCTTCGAAACCGGACGTCTAGCTCAGCAGGCACAGGGTGCAGCGAGCGTTTACATTGACGAAGAGACCATGTTGTTCTCGGCTACCACTGCAAGCAAGCAGCCAAAGGATCAGTTTGATTTCTTCCCACTAACCATCGACGTTGAAGAGCGTATGTACGCAGCAGGAAAAATTCCTGGTTCATTCTTCCGTCGCGAAGGTCGTCCATCGACCGAAGCAATTCTTACCTGTCGTCTAATCGACCGTCCGCTACGTCCATCATTCGTTGATGGTCTACGAAACGAAATCCAGATTGTGGTTTCAGTTTTGGCTATCGAGCCAGATGAGCTTTACGACGTAGTTGCAATCAACGCAGCATCGATGTCAACTCAGCTTGCAGGTTTGCCATTCTCTGGCCCAATCGGTGGTGTGCGTGTTGCGCTTATTGATGGTCAGTGGGTTGCCTTCCCTAAGCACTCACAGCTTGACCGCGCAGTATTCGACATGGTTGTTGCCGGTCGCGTCATCGTTGAGAACGGCGTCGAAGACGTTGCCATCATGATGGTTGAGGCTGAGGCTTCAGAGAACGCTTGGAACCTAATCAAAAACGAAGGCGCAGTTGCACCTTCTGAAGATGTGGTTGCTCAGGGTCTTGAGGCTGCAAAGCCATTCATCAAGGCGCTAGTTGAGGCTCAGGCTCGCTTGGCAGCAAAGGCTGCAAAGCCAACCGCAGAGTACCCAGTGTTCTTGCCTTACACCGACGAGGTTTACGACGCTGTTTACGCAGCTGCTGCAACCGAGTTGGCTGAGGTTTACAAGATTGCTGAGAAGCAGGCTCGCCAGGATGCAGATGACATTCTGAAAGAGAAGACCAAGGCTGCACTTGCAGAGAAGTTCGACGAAGAGACCATGTCTCAGTTCTCGGCTGCTTACAAGTCAGTGACCAAGAAGATTGTTCGTACTCGCGTGCTCAAGGAAGGCATCCGTATGGATGGCCGTGGCAAGAAGGACATTCGTCCGATCACTGCCGAGATTCACGTAGTACCTCGCGTGCACGGTTCGGCAATCTTCGAGCGTGGCGAGACTCAGATCATGGGTATCACCACTTTGAACATGTTGAAGATGGAACAGCAGATTGATGCACTGACACCAGTGACTTCAAAGCGTTACATGCACAACTACAACTTCCCGCCTTACTCAACTGGTGAGGTTGGTCGTGTTGGTACTCCTAAGCGTCGTGAAATTGGTCACGGTGCATTGGCAGAGCGTGCGCTTGTTCCAGTTCTTCCATCACGCGAAGAATTCCCTTACGCAATCCGTCAGGTTTCAGAGGCGCTAGGTTCAAACGGTTCAACCTCAATGGGTTCTGTTTGTGCTTCGACTCTTGCACTGCTATCTGCAGGTGTGCCACTACGTGCACCAGTTGCCGGTATCGCAATGGGTCTTATCTCTGACGAGATCAACGGTAAGACTGAGTACGCAGCTATCACCGACATCCTTGGTGCAGAAGACGCGCTTGGCGACATGGACTTCAAGGTTGCCGGTACTAGCGAATTCATTACTGCAATTCAGTTGGACACCAAGCTCGATGGCATTCCTGCATCGGTTCTTGCTGGTGCGCTAACTCAGGCTCGTGAAGCTCGTTTGCACATCTTGGAAATCATGGCTGAAGAAATTTCAGAACCAGACGAGATGGCACCAACCGCTCCACGCGTTATCGCAGTGAAGATTCCACTAGACAAGATCGGTGAGGTTATCGGCCCTAAGGGCAAGATGATCAACGAAATCCAGGACGAGACTGGCGCTGACATTTCAATCGAAGACGACGGAACCGTTTACATCGGTGCCACCGACGGACCTTCGGCTGAGGCTGCTAAGGCACGTGTGAACGCAATTGCGAACCCACACGTTCCTGAAATTGGCGAGCGTTTCTTGGGAACTGTTGTGAAGCTAGCCACCTTCGGAGCGTTCGTTTCTCTAATCCCAGGTAAGGACGGCCTGCTTCACATTTCAGAGCTGAAGAAGCTAGCTGGCAAGCGCGTTGAGAACGTTGAAGACGTACTCGAGGTTGGCCAGAAGCTTCAGGTTGAAATCACCAAGATCGACGACCGCGGAAAGCTTTCGCTAAGCCCGGTTGTTGAGGGTGACGCTGCAGCTGCAGCAGACTCTGACGAAGAGTAATTAGTATCTGGTCATGTCTGAAATTATTTTTCCGCTTGACCAATCAGAACTCTCGTTCACCGCTTCGGGAGGTAGCACGGTTCACCGTTCTATCCTCCCAAGCGGTGTTCGCGTTTTAACCGAGCATGTGCCAGGTGCTCAGAGTGCCAGCGTTTCGTTTTCGGTTGCGGTTGGTTCACGTGACGAAGTAGACGGGCACTTCGGCAGTACCCACTTCCTAGAGCACTTGCTGTTCAAGGGAACCAAACGTCGCACTGCTCTAGATATCGCAATCGCTTTCGACAGCGTCGGCGGATCATCAAACGCATCGACCGGTAAAGAACACACCAGCTACTACGCACGTGTGCAAGACAAGGCTCTGCCACTTGCCGTCGATGTAATTGCAGACATGCTCACTTCATCTTTGATTGATCCGGTTGAGTTCGAAAACGAACGCACCGTGATTCTCGAAGAACTCGCGATGAATGACGACGACCCGCAAGACGTTGCTCACGAGGCATTCGCTACCGCGGTTCTCGGCGACCACGAACTCGGTCGTCCAATTGGTGGTACCAAGCAAACCATCGAAGCTGTTACCCGCGATGCGGTTTGGGAGCACTACCAAAAGAATTACCGACCACAGGATCTCGTGGTTGCCGCTGCCGGAGGAGTACACCACGGCAAGTTCGTCGAGATGGTGGAACAAGAATTGGCCACCGCCGGTTGGGACCTCGGCAAGAAAGCGGAGCCGGTTGCTCGTCGAGCAAATGTGGCCGCCCAGATTTCTCGCGGCAAACAACTCGAAGTAATCAAGCGTCCGATTGCGCAGGCCAACATCCTGGTTGGTATGCAGGGGCTAATCGGCAATGATGAGCGTCGTTTTGCCATGAGTATTCTCAACACCGTCCTCGGTGGCGGAATGTCATCACGACTCTTCCAGGAAATCCGCGAGAAGCGCGGGCTGGCCTACAGTGTCTACTCGTTCAACCAGGGCTACTCGGATGGTGCCTACTTCGGTCTCTATGCGGGTTGCTCTCCAGCTAAGGCCGGCGAGGTTACCAAACTGATGCTTCAAGAACTCGACAACATTGCACAGTCCGGCATCACGAAGGCCGAACTGGACCTCGCCGTTGGCAACATTTCTGGCGGTCTGGCTTTGAAGTTTGAAAGCAGTCAGGCTCGCATGAGCAGGCTAATCGGCTCCGAGATGACCACCGGCGAATTCCTGGATCTCGATGAAACTTTGGAGCGCTACGGGCAGGTGACCGTTGAAGAAGTTCAATCACTCGTGCAGTGGTTGCAGAAGAATGAGCAGTCGATTGTCGCAGTTGGCGATGTCGAGCAGAAAACTTTCGAGCCTTTTCTGTAGGCCCTTGGTAAGTTTGAAGTCATGAGTATCAGCGTTGCAGTGGTCGGTGCCACCGGCCGAATGGGAAAACTAGCCATCGAGTTAATCGAGGCTGCCCAAGGATTGACGCTGCACTCTGCACTCGACTCTAAGAGTGAACTTTCACAAACCATCGGAGCCGATGTTGTTTTCGATGTAACTCGTCTTGAAGTTAGCGAAAAAGTTGTTGCCCATGCCATAGCTAACAATCAAAAAGTTTTGGTTGGCACTAGCGGTTGGTCTGCGCATCACCTGCAGCAAATCGAAGCGCAGCTAAACGGATCTTCTGCCGCAGTAGTAGTGGTGCCAAACTTTTCTATCGGGTCAATGCTCGGGTCGAAATTTGCTGCAGAGGCGGCACAGTTTTTCGACTCAATCGAAATCGTTGAAGC
>JBEGSY010000051.1:0-5369 GCA_041179725.1 Actinomycetota bacterium
CTCGCGAGCAATGCCACGAACTGAAAAACAATATCCGCGGTCAGGAGTGACGTTGACTTCGGCGGCAGTCTCGGTGAGGCTGAGCAGTTCCAGTGCGTCTGCACCAACCTTTGGATCCAGCCCCATTTCCTGCAAACGGATAATGCCGGCGTGGTCGTCGCTCAAGGTAAGTTCGCGAGCCGAAGCCATCATTCCATCGCTGACGTGGCCGTAAGTCGAACGTGCAGCGATGGCAAAGTTTCCAGGAAGCACCGCACCTGGTAGGCAAACCACGACCTTGTCGCCAACTTCAAAGTTACTTGCACCACAAACGATTCCCCGAACATCTTCACCACCATCGGCAGCCTTAGCACCCTCAGGCGCAACGCGCACCTGACACCAACGAATGGTTTTTCCGTTTGACTGTGGCTCTGCAACGAACTCGAGAACCTGACCAACTACTACCGGACCAGTGACATCGAATCCGTGGCTACCTTCTTCTTCCAAGCCAACTTTCACCAATTCGGCCATGACTGAATCTGGAGTTGCATCACCAGGAAGGTCTACATATTCGGCAAGCCAAGACAATGGAACGCGCATTAGAGAGTCACTCCAAACTGCTGTGAGAAACGAACGTCTGCTTCGACCATGTCGTGCATATCTTTAACATCGTTGCGGAACATCAATGTGCGCTCGATACCCATACCGAAGGCAAAACCCTGATACTCCTCTGGATCAATCCCTGCGGCGCGCAAAACGTTTGGATTTACCATTCCGCAACCACCCCACTCGACCCAGCGAGCTCCACCCTTGGCACCCGGGTGCCAAACATCGAGTTCTGCAGAAGGCTCTGTGAACGGAAAGAAAGATGGACGCAGACGAATTTTGGCTTCTTCGCCAAACATGATGCGTGCAAAGTGTTCGAGAGTTCCACGCAAATCAGCCATGGTCAATCCCTTGTCAATGGCAAGTCCTTCAACCTGGTGGAAAACCGGAGTATGCGTTGCATCGAGTTCATCGGTACGGAAAACGCGGCCCGGGCAAAGCACATACACCGGCAATTCGCGCTCGAGCAGCGAGCGAACCTGCACCGGAGATGTGTGAGTGCGAAGCACAAGATGTGAGTCGACCGGATCTACGAAAAAGGTGTCCTGCATTGCGCGAGCAGGGTGATCCGCGTCAAAGTTGAGCGCATCGAAGTTGAACCACTCGTGCTCGAGTTCAGGACCTTCTGCGATTTCCCAACCCATGCCGATGAATACATCAGAGATCTGATCCTGAAGCAGTGATAGCGGATGGCGTGCGCCAAATGGAACGCGGGTTGCCACGGCGGTGACGTCGACAGTCTCAGCAGCCAGCTTGGCTCGCTCTTCGGCTGCGAAAAATTCGGTTTCCTTAGCCGACCAAGCTCGGTTGATTTCGCCACGGGCCTTGCCGATTAGTGCTCCAGCTTCTGCCTTGAAGGCGGCGTCTATTGACTTGAGCTGTGCGTTTAGGGCCGCGATTGGGCTTTGCTCCCCAATAGTGCTCTGGCGTAGAGCCTTTAGCGAGGCTAAATCCGTTGATGAATTTATGGCGGCGAGCGCGTTTGAAACTACCTCAGCGACAGCTGCTTCGTTGATTGGATTTGAGCCAGACATAAGGCTTCTAGTCTAATCAGTGCCGTTCTGAACAAAGGCTGAGGCATACAGGCAAATACTGGCTGCCGTAGCCAAGTTCAGACTCTCGGCAGCCCCATAAATTGGTACAGCAACTTCCTTATCAACTAAATCAAGCGTGGTCTGTTCGAATCCCCAGGCTTCGTTGCCCATCACCCAAACCGTCGGCTTAGCCAGCTCGGCAGTTGAGAGTGAAGGTAACTGAACTCCCCCACCATTAGCCGCGAAGATCTGCATTCCGGCGGCGCGGAAACCAGCAATTGCATCTTCAATCGAAACTCCGGTTACTACCGGAAGATGAAACAACGAACCGGTGGTTGAACGAACCACCTTTGGGTTGTAAACATCGACGCTGTTTTCACTAAAAATAACCGCATCCGCTCCGGCGGCATCGGCGGCGCGCAAAACAGTGCCGGCGTTACCTGGGTCACGGATGTTTGCCAACAGTGCCACAAGCTGGGGCTTAGATTCGATCAAACTCTCGAGGCTGCTGTGCATCTGGTGGCAAACCGCAAGAATGCCCTGAGGTGTTGTGGTGTCACACATCACTTTGAGCACCGCTTCGCTCACTAACTGAACATCAATACGCGCAGCGGCAGCACGCGCAAACAAGTCAGTGTGACGCTCCACCGCATCTTCGGTGGCATATAGATCGACGATTAGTTTTGGTCGATCTAGAGCTTCGCTCAAACCTTGTGGACCTTCAAGCAGAAAGAGCCCGGTCTCCGACCGGGCATCTTTCTTGTTTAGCTTGGCGACCCCACGAACTGCGTTCGCTTTGGGATCAATAATCACTGGTGACTACTTTGCCTTTGGTGCTGAAGTGTTTGCAGGAAGTGCAGCCTTTGCGGTTGCAACTAGTGACGCGAAAGTCTTTGGCTCGTTGACCGCTAGGTCAGCAAGGATACGACGGTCAACCTGAACACCAGCAAGTGCTAGACCCTGGATGAAACGGTTGTAAGTCATACCGTTTGCGCGGGCTGCAGCGTTGATGCGCTGAATCCATAGACGACGGAAGTCACCCTTACGTGCACGGCGGTCGTTGAATGCGTAAACCAACGAGTGCAGCATCTGCTGCTTTGCCATGCGGTATAGACGTGAACGCTGACCGCGGTAACCTGACGCGCGATCTAGAACTGTGCGGCGCTTCTTTAGCGAGTTAACCGCGTTTTTTACTCTTGCCATTTTTAATGCTCCTAATAAAAGATTCGGTTACTTGCCGAGCTGCTTCTTGATGGTCTTGAAGTCTGCAGGTGAAACTACCTGGTCAACGTTTAGACGACGCTTACGACGGTTTGACATGTGCTCCTGGTTGTGGCGCATGTTGATCTGCTGCTTCATTAGCTTGCCGCTACCGGTAAAGCGGAAACGCTTCTTGGCGCCCGAGTGGGTCTTCTGCTTTGGCATTGCCTTCTCCTTCTATTACTCGGCGCTTGCCGAATCTTCTGTCTGCTCAGCAACTGGTGCTGCGCTCTTTGCTGCCGCCTTCTTGGCTTCGGCCTTTGCCTCAACCTTGCTCTTGGCTGGACCGATCACCATAACCATGTTTCGACCATCAACCGACGGAGTCGATTCGATAGATCCAAACGCAGATACTTCTTCGGCAAGTTTTTGTAGCAGCTTTACGCCCATCTCTGGACGTGACTGCTCGCGACCGCGGAAAACCACCATCACCTTTACCTTGTCGCCGGCCTTAAGGAACTTTTCAATCTGCGCACGCTTTGTGCCGTAATCATGAGCATCGATCTTCAAACCGAAGCGAACTGTCTTTAGGACTGTGTTCACCTGGTTCTTGCGTGCCTCGCGAACTTTCTGGGCTGCTTCGTACTTAAATTTTCCAAAGTCCATTAATTTCGCAACTGGAGGCTTTGACATTGGAGCCACTTCGACTAGGTCGAGGTCTGCCTCTTGTGCCAAACGCAGTGCTTCTTCAATGCGTACAACACCAATCTGCTCACCTGCTGCGCCGACGAGGCGAACCTCTGGCACGCGGATGCGCTCATTGATACGTGGATCGCTGATTGTTGCTCCTTTTATCCGTGACACTCTGTTCTTTATTGAGCAGAGCAATGGCCACGAAAGCGTAAACGCAAACGCACAGAAACGAAGTTTCCAAAAGCTAAACCCGTACACCTTTAGAGCGGTGAAACTAGGTGGGAAATGAATCCACTTCTGACCGGAGCGAACCCCGGAGCCATGGGCTAGCCTAGCAGAAAGCCCTTGAAGGAGTAAACCCCTTGCCAGATTTTGACGCCGAACAGGTTAGCGAACAGCTTCGTGACATCGCCGAAGTACCAGCCGTTGAGGTTATTACCACCACCGCAATCCATCTGATGAGTGCTGCCGCCGTGCAGTGTGGCCTTGGCGATGATGGCCGCAAGGCTGATCTGGATGAGGCACGCAAGTTAATCAACGCCTTGGCTGGGCTAATTACCTCGGCCGCCGCCGACCTAGGTGATCACCACGCTCGCCCGCTTCGAGACGGATTGCGTTCACTGCAGTTGGCGTTCCGTGAGGCTTCGGCGTTTCCTGACGCTCCAGGCATGGGCCCGGGCGAGAAGTACACCGGCCCGGTCAATTAGTTCTTAGGCGAGTTTTACTCGAAGACTGTCGACGTGTTCGGCGATTACCGAACTGTCCGCTAAGCGCTTGGCAAGTTCTTGCATTAACTCTTGAATCTTTTCTCCAGTTAGGCCTTCGGTAAGTTTCAAAACCAAGAGCAACTCGGCGCTGTGTAAGCGAGATGCAGGATCGCAGTCTTCTAAATCAAAACCAACAAACTCTTCTACCCCATCGAGTACACGGGCAAACTCGTCACGCACACGTTTGTCGCGCACCGGGTGAATCCATTTTTCTTCTTGGGCGATGGCAGCGATTGCCGGACGGCGAATGGCAAATTCGGTTGGCCCTTCGGCATCCAAGATGATTCTCGTATTGCCTTCGGTAGCTGCAGCAATCGCAACTCGCACTGCATCACTTGGCACCGGACGCGCAGTCGGATTCCATAGTTGCATAGCTGCAACTGAGGAGAATACCGGCAAACCGTTTTGTTCATCTGGAGTACCAACCGTGACGATGCTGAGCTCTGCACTTTTGTCAACCTTGTGCCCGTGCTCACCGATTTCAGATTCGCCAAGATTGGCAAGCAGTGGAATTAGGAGTCTCGCTTTTGAAAACGCATCGACAACATCTTCGTTAGTTACTTCACCGCGCTGAAACTTTGTGATTGTGTCAATCAGATTTGCATCTGCCGAACCATCGTCGCCGGCGAAATTATTTTCGTGAAGCTCGCGGCCTTCCCAGGGGAAGCCAGCCGAATCGGTGAATCGATTCGGATTGATGTGTTCGTGCTCGAAAGTCATTAGTTACTAGCGATTGCCAAAGCTTCTTGAAGAGTGAACTTACCGGCGTAAAGCGACTTACCGAGGATTGCACCCTCGAGCCCTTCGCCAACCAAAGCGCGCAAATCAGTGATGTCCTGCAGCGATGAAATTCCGCCAGAAGCCACCACCGGCTTGCTGGTCTTAGCCATCACCTGACGCAGTAGTTCAATGTTTGGGCCACGCAGAGTGCCGTCTTTAGTGACATCCGTGACCACGTAACGTGCGCAACCGGCATCCTCAAGGCGCTGCAGAACTTCAAACAAATCGCCGCCCTCTTGGGTCCAACCGCGTGCCGCAAGAGTGGTGCCGCGAACATCAAGACCAACCGCGATGGCATCACCAAAGCGTT
>JBEGSY010000052.1:0-6580 GCA_041179725.1 Actinomycetota bacterium
TTGGCCAAGCTGGCGCTGGACTACTCGGTGCATCGCGCACCTACATATGAGGAACGCTGGAGCGACCACGCTCCAGTGGTTGTGACCTACAACATTTAGACTTAGGGCTATGACTAAGCCCAATCTCTTGAGCGGAATGCAGCCATCGGCTGGTTCCCTGCACCTCGGCAACTACCTTGGCGCACTGGTGAACTGGGCTGCAATGCAGGATGACTACAACGCCTACTACTGCATCGTTGACCTACACGCGATTACCGTGCCGCAGGCTCCAGCCGAGCTTCGTGCCAACACCCGCCGCACTGCCGCTCAGTATTTAGCCGCCGGCATTGACCACACCAAGTCAGCACTGTTCGTGCAGTCACACGTGCCTGCCCACGCGCAGCTGGCCTGGGTGCTGCAGTGCATCACCGGCATGGGTGAAGCCGGACGCATGACTCAGTTCAAAGACAAGTCGCAGAAGAACGGCGTGGACTCAGCCTCGGTTGGGCTCTACACCTACCCAATTCTTCAGGCGGCAGACATACTTCTTTATCAGCCAAAGGCGGTGCCGGTTGGCGAAGACCAGCGTCAGCACATCGAGCTAACTCGCGACTTGGCTAACCGTTTCAACTCTCGCTTCGGTGACACTTTCGTCGTTCCAGAAGCGCACATTCTCAAAGAGACTGCAAAGATTTACGACTTGCAAAACCCTGAAGCCAAGATGTCAAAGTCTGGCGACCCAAAGGGCTTGGTCAACATCATGGATGACAACGCAACCATCGTGAAGAAGTTCAAGTCGGCGGTAACCGACACCGACGGTGAGATTCGTTTTGACCGCGAAGCAAAGCCTGGCGTTAGCAACCTACTCGGCATCTACTCGGCAATCACCGGTAAGTCGGTTGATGCTGCAGTTAATGAGTTTGCTGGTGAGGGTTATGGAACCTTGAAGACCACCATCGCGGATGCTGTGGTTGCTGCCATCGAGCCGATTCGTAATCGTGCAGAGGAACTTTTGGCAGACCAGGCTGAGTTAGATAACTTGCTTGCGGAAGGTGCTGCGCGTGCAAATGCCCAAGCCGAGGAAACCCTGGTCAAGGTTTACGAACGAATTGGTTTTGTTACTGCTCGCTAATTAGCGCTTTTGCAGTTGCCGAGTCGGTAATCAAAACGTCAATCCACTTGCCCTTTGCGGCAGCAAGGATGGCTTCGGCTTTACGCTTTCCTCCAGCCATTCCGATGCGGCGTGGTATTGCCTGCAGCTGTTTTGCCGAGATGGCAATCACGCGATCGTCCAAAGCCGAGTCCACAGCTTTGCCGTTCTCATCAAAGTAGTGCAGGCAAACATCGCCTACCGCTTTGGCCTCGCGCAGTGATTGCAGGTCGTCATCGCTGAGGGTGTTACCCGAATCCTTGAGCAGTTTGGATGGCTGAAGCGCGCCGATACCGAGTAGCGCAACGGTGAGCTGGTCCCAATCCTTTGCTACCTGGCCGATGTAGGGGTCTTGGAATAGGCCGTCCCTAACCGCCTTGTTGGCCACTACGCCCGGGGCCGCTAGGTACTTGGCTTCTCCCCCGGTAACCGCGGCGAAGCGGTCGGTCAAGCGGGTTGCCTGCACCTGAGCGGTTGGGTTACCAACCCCGCCCTGAATCTGGATGATCTCTTTAGCACTGGCCAGTCCTGGCGCCATGGCATCAACCACTGCGAGAAGCGTTGAAGACCACGAGGAAAGCCCGATGCAATCGTTGTCGCTGAGCGTAGCCTCGAGGTAGCTCGCTCCGGCAGAACCGATCGCACTTAGTGCGCTTTCTTCGGAGTCGTCATCAACGTGAGCCACGATTACATCGCGCAAGCCAAGCTTTTCTCTAAGTTGTTCTTCCAACTCGGGGTGAACGGAAGTTGGCGAAACAATTGTGATTCGCACCACACCAATTTCGACTGCCTGGGTAAGCAGGCGCGAGACTCTCGACTGAGAAATATCTAGTCGCTTGGCAATTTCCGGTTGGCGAATTTTCTGCTCGTAATAGAGTCGTGAAACTTTAGTGAGCAGAGCCAGTTCGCTCGTCGAAAGATTGTGTTGGAGCAATTAGAAACCCATCAGAGCTTCGCGTGCTAGTCGACCAGCAGTAACTGCGTCGTGACGAGACTGTGCTTCTTGAAGTTTCTTGAAGTCGAGTCGGTCGAGTCCGCGGTCTACCGCCTTGAGGAATTCGATTGCCATCTTTGCCGCTTCAACGTGGTTCTCACGGAATGGGAACTGGTCGAGCTGCCAAACGCCTTCCCAGTTGTTCTTGCGAAGCACGTAGAAGAATTCGAAGAGTTCCATCGGGTGAACTGTTCCGGCAACTAGGTCGTCATCCCAACCACGGAGGTTGTCGTTGACGTCCATGCCGAATAGTCGACCGTAGTCGATGGCAAGCTGCGCGCTGTCTGCCGGTGATTCGCCGCCGTAAAGTGCGTGACCAAAGTCGAGCAGAATACCGATGTTTGGCAGACCGATTTTTTCGATGCCGAGCAGGGTGCGGGACACTGAGTCGTAGGTCATCTTCACGCGTGGTTCGCGAGGCTTGTACTCGATAACAAACTTGACGTCTGGGTTCTCGGCAGCCAGTTGACCAATGCCGTCCTGGGCTAGCTTCCAGTGGTTGTGGTGGTCAACCTGGAATGGGTAGTCCCAGCCATCCTGGCCTGGCCAGAGCTTTACGTAGCTGGCACCAAAGTCCTTGACCACGCCTACCGCGCGGGTAACTAGCTCGTGAGCGGCACGACGCACGCCAGGGTCTGGGTTGGTGAAGGCACCCTTGGCGAACTGACGGTTGTAAATCTCTGGAGTGATACCGATGACGCCGAGATTGTTGCGCTGCAGTGCAGCCTTTACCTCATCGTGTGAAAGCTCTGGATCAACAAACGGCCAGTTGAGGTCGACAACCGATAGGTCGCCAACCGCTCCAGCCATATCAATTGCATCCGGCAGGCTAATGCCAGGTCCGTAACCGTCGGTCGCGTAGCGGTCGACATAATTCGCGAAGTGCCAAATACCGGCTCCGAATTTGATGTTTGACATTAGTTGCTCCCTTGCATTCTTGATTTCTTAACGGATTCAAGCCAGCTCGCCTTTCGGCTTTCCGCTGAGCTGGCTGAAATTTGTGGAGTGTAGCTGGTAGTTTTTGCTGCACTGAATTTCTTGAACGCGAACTTGGCAACGCCAACCGCACTCAATTCTGGAATGTCATTTTTTGTAATTCGTCGTTGTGAGTAATCAGCCATCAACTGCATCAACCATTCATTGCTGGTTGGGCCACCATCGACATTTACCTCAGAAATCTTTTCGCCGGTAGCTGATTCGACTGCATCAATTACGTCATCAATTTGCAGCACGATGGATTCAAAAGCGGCGCGTGCCAATTCGCTTCGTGATGCCGCAAGCGTGAGTCCGGTCACTACTCCCTGAGCATCGGCATCCCACCATGGAGCACCAAGACCACCAAAGGCTGGCACTAGATTCACATTGGTTTGCTTCGCGTCAAGAGCAAGCGTGGCTAATTCATTCGGAGTGCTGCCAAGCAATTCGGCAAGCCAGACCACGGTTGAGCCAGAAGACAAAATGTTGCCCTCGAGTGCAGTTGTGATGCCATCAGCTTCGGTAGCCCAGGCCACGGTTTGCACCAATCCAGGAGCCTCCACCGGTTGCTTGGTTAGCGCCATGATGCTTGAGCCGGTGCCGAAAGTTGCCTTGATGTCGCTGCCGTGGGCAAAGAGTGCAGCATGGCTGTCGGCCAGCACTGCCAAGACTTTCAGCCCCTTGGCCTTTGTGCAATTGATTTCGGCTGAGACGGAGTCGCTGGCGACCAGTTCAGGAAGTGCCTCTGTTGGAATGCCGTATAGAGAGGTGAGTTCGGCAGACCATTTGCCGCTGTGGATGTCCAGCAACTGGGTTCGGCTGGCGTTGCCGAGTTCGATGCGATGCTGTCCGGTCAACTTGTAAACCAGCCAGCTGTCCATTGTGCCGAGAGCTAAATCTTGAGCACTGTTTGTTTGAGGGTGGTTGGCTAGTAGCCACTCAAACTTGAGCGCACTAAACATTGGGTCGAGCGGCAAGCCGGTGATAGTTCTGATCTGGTTTTTCTGCTGTTCGGTGAAATCGCTGAGACGATTTACCGTGCGGCGATCTTGCCAACCTAGCATCGGACCAATTGGTTCGCCGGAGGATTTGTCCCAGGCGATGGCAGACTCGCGTTGATTGGTTATCGCTAAGCCAAGAACTTGGTTTTCTGCAGCGGCTTCCATCAATACGTCGATGCACTTGACTACCGATTGCCAAATTTCGTTAGCATCTTGCTGCACCCAACCCGACTGCGGAGATTCGATGCTGATGTTTTCGCTGTGCTGCGCAAATACTTTTCCGTCTTGCGTAACTAGCAACCCCTTGGTCGAACCAGTGCCCTGGTCGATCGCAAGAATTAGTTGCTGCTGATTAGTCACGCGACAAAACCTCGTTCACCTGCTGAGCGATGTTCTCTGCGGTCAATCCAAAGTGAGTGTAAAGAGCGTCGGTGCTGAGAGTTGGTGACCAATCATCGGTGCCAATAATTCGTAGCGGAACGCGTGAATTTGTCTCAAGAGTTCCTATTACTGATGCGACGGCTGCACCGAGTCCGCCGGAAACATTTGCCTCTTCGACTGTGACGATTCCACGAGTCTCTTTTGCTGCCTTCTTGATTGCTTCCTCATCGAGTGGAGCAATGAAGGTTGCGTTCAGGATTCGTGCGTTCACGCCTTGCTGCTTCAAGATTGCAGCGGCTGCAATCGCACGAGAAACCATGCTGCCGGCGGCGATGATGGTGACATCGTTTCCGCTTGCCATCTCGACAAAAGCTCCGCGAGTAAATGGTGTGCCATCGGCAACCAGGTTCGGCACCTTGTGGCGACCAACGCGAAGGTAAACCGGGCGACCAGACTCTACCGCCCAGCGCACTGCCTGCTGGGTCTGTAGCTCGTCTGCCGGCATTACGATGTCTAGGTTTGGCAGGGCACGCATCCAGCTGAGATCCTCAACCGAGTGGTGGGTTGGGCCTAGTTCTCCATAGGCCATACCAGGGCTCATGGCACAGAGGATCACCGGAAAGTTGCTGTAGGCAACATCGGCTTTGACCTGCTCGGTGGCGCGGCCAGATAGGAATGGCCCAGCAGCACAAACGAATGGAATCATGCCGGCGTTTGCTAGGCCGGCTCCAACACCAACCATGTTTTGCTCGGCGATGCCAACGTTGATTAGTCGGTCAGGAAATTCTTCGCGGAAGCCACCTAGATTGCTTGAACCGACCGAGTCATTGCACACGGCAACGATGCGCTCGTCGGTACGTGCAAGTTCAATCAAGGTGTTGGCAAAAGCAACGCGGTTGTCGAATACCGGACGTTCTACTCCGTCGATTAGGTAACTGTTTGCGGTTGGTGCACTCATGACAATTCCTCCAGCGCCTGAACTACCTGATCCTTTGAAGGAACCTTGTGGTGCCATTCAACGCGATCTTCAATAAACGAAACGCCTTTCCCTTTTTTGGTGTTGGCGATGATTGCAACTGGCTTGCCGGTGGTTGATGGTTCGAGTGCTTTCAAAAGTGAAACGAAGTCGTGGCCATCAATCTCGCGCACTTCCATTCCGAAGGCTGCGAGTTTTTCATCTAGTGGATCGAGACCGTTGGTATCTTCGGTACGAGCTCCCTGCTGCAGACGGTTGCGGTCGACAATTGCAGTTAGGTTATCTAGCTTGAAGTGAGCCGCACTCATAAGTGCTTCCCAGTTGCTACCCTCTTGCATTTCGCCGTCGCCCAAAATCACAAAGGTGCGAGCGCCGGTCTTTTTGAGTTTTGCCGCGATCGCCGTGCCAACTCCAACCGGTAATCCGTGCCCGAGTGGGCCGGTGTTGGTTTCAACACCAGGAACCTTGTTGCGGTTTGGGTGCCCGTTGAGCGCAGAGTATGGCGCCATGAAAGTTGAGAGCTCAGTGCGGTTGAAGAAGCCATTGAAAGCCAAGGTCGTGTAGAGCGCCGCTGAGCAGTGCCCCTTGCTGAGGATGAATCGGTCGCGGTCATCCATGGTTGGGTTAGTCGGGTCGATGTTGAGCACTGCGCTGAAAAGGGTGGTCATCACGTCGATCACGCTGAAGTCGCCACCGATGTGCCCCTGGCCTGCCCCATCGATCATCTGGATGATTTGGCGGCGGGCTAGGCGAGCCTGGTTGGCAAGTAGCTCGGCTTTCTGGCTTGAGTCGGCAGCTTCTAGTTGAGCACGCAGCCCTGCCCAGTTGGCCACATCCGCTGGATTGGCGGCTAAAACAGTCATTTGAATACCTATTCAGTGCTGATTATCTATGTAATTACCACTATACCTCCGAGTTCGCTGTGCGCAAATCGGAATAACTTTGCCCAGGCACTACTTATCTGTAAGGATTACAAAGCAACAAAGTTCTTCGGGGTCAGTGAAAATCTGAGCCGGCGGTTATAGCCCGCGACCCGACTGGGGAAACTCAGGCGGTTGATTTGGTGAAATACCAGAGCCGACGGTTAAAGTCCGGATGGGAGAAGAACCGGGTTGGCTCGCGCG
>JBEGSY010000053.1:0-5128 GCA_041179725.1 Actinomycetota bacterium
CGAGTTGTAATGGGCTTCTTGCCCCAAAATTGGCCGTTCCCGAAATTGTGAACCGAGGCGAAATTGCCTCATATTGCTGAACTTTCAGACGGGGGTATTCATCCATGGTTTTGGCACAGACCGATGCAGCCTCGACGCCATCGCCGAGTGGCAGGGTTTCACCATTTTCACCTGCCGAATAGTTGTCTAAACCAAGGTTGAGTCCATAACTAATTACTGCCTCACAGGTTTCGAGCATGGCAGGATCCTCGAGTTTGTAAACCCCAGTGCGCCAAAACGAATTCACTTCTTTACCGCAGCCGGCATCGAGGCAAGAACTGAACTCGTCGATCATTCCGAAACCAGCTGGGAGGGGCTGGTTCTGCAAGTAATTCATTGTCTCGTAGGAGTCTTTTTGCTGTGAAACAAGCTGGCTGGCTGCCGCATTAGGGCCTGCAGACAAAGCCAAAGGTGTTGCAAATGCTCCCGGAAATATTGCCAGGTTTGCGATCGTAAAAATTGCGATTAGGCGCATTCGGCCTTTTGGATACCTTGCCCGAGCCTTGATGGCAATAATCATGAACACAAGCGCAATGAGGTCGATTACAAATATGTCGAGGAATTGAGCCAGTCCCAGCATCATGCTTGATGGATACATGCTCGATCCGAGCGTAGAGAACCCCGGATCACTTCTAAACTCGTTGTAAAAACTTATTTCACCAACAACATTGATTGCCAGTAAAAGGCCAGTTATGACCAACGGAACCATTCCAGATTTAGGGTCTGTTGTGATCTCTGGTTTGTTTTCGACCTCTAGTTCAGCCTGGACAGCAGGCGGCGTGTTCTCTGCGAGTCGATACTCACGATTCAGGGCCCGAGCACGCAGGTGAATATATGCGCCGGCAAAAATTGGAAAGACTACGGCGAAACCAGGCAACAACATTTGAATTGCCATCAGCGAGCCAGGAATCATCACTACTGCGCCAGCGGTCACTATGGTTCCGACTATTTGTTGAAAAGCCCAGATTGCCCGATATTTGGTTCTCGCACCTTCAGGCGACAAAGCGGCTAATTTCTTGGATGAGCGATAAAGCCAGATCATGCCGGGAGCGGCAATTAGGTCTGCAATTAGTGTTGCCAATGGGCTAAACAAACCGTTGCCAGCGAGTGCATTGCTAAAACTTAGATCGCCATTCGACGACTGCATCGCCAAGACTTGAAAGAAGCCAACAATCGTGATTCCTGTAGCTGAGGCCAGAAGAATTAGCGCGAGTTTATAGAGCTTGATCTGCTTTTCTATTTGCAGGGGTGTCATTTTTCTTCCTGATTTTCTTATTTTGTGATCGGGCCTTAGTCGAGTTCATCGCAATACTTTTGCACGTATTCACCGAATGCATCGAGGTCACTAAGGCTTTCAACTTCAACGAGTGAATGTTGCCAGGCCTTTGCGCCTTTGTTTGAAATACTGAGGCACGCATGTCCGCCAGTCGAGAAATCGACAGTGATTTTTGATTTCGTTTCTTCAGTCTCACGCTGTACCTGAGTCACTATTGGCTCGCTGCTTGTATCTACAGAGCGGGCAAGGCCATCGCTAGCAGCTTCGGCAATCTGCTCGGGAGTTAGTGACGTGCCATTGGCAGCTACTACTACCAAATTCAACTCGTGAGCGATGTTGCGCATAACCTCAACCTCTTGGACAGAGAGCCGGGGAGCCTCGTCATAATCTTCGGGTGCAAGATTTGATGCCACGGCAGCAACAACTGGTGCCAAAATCACAATAGCGCCGACAGCAAACAAAAAGCCTTGGATAAAACTGGCCGGCTTAATTGTGCCCGCGCTAACCGCCTTGCGACGGGCGATAAGGCTAACTGCCAGCAAGTGCACCGAGAAATAAATTTCAGCCAAGGCAGCAACAATGAATAGCGGAAGCGCGATCGCAATAATTATTGCTACGTAAACAGGAAAAAATGCAATGTTGACAATTAAGAGTTTGAGCAGGAGTTTTGCGAGAGCCGGCTCGGGTTTTAGAAGATTTGCAACTAGTTTTTTCATCGGCCTGATGCCCCCTGACAATCATTTCTTGATGTCAGGTTAGTGGCTTACCGCGAAAATTTACTAGAAGCTTTTTTAATATCTAATTTTGTTACTAGTCGCCCAACTGAATTTTTTTTGGCAGGACAAAAACCAGAACAATAGCCAGAGCGATAGCGCAAAGAATACCTCCGCCGAAAACGGCAATATTTGCCTGCTTCGAGATCGCTTCACCGGCCGAAAGCCCACCAACTTCAACTGCTGCGGCCAAGGCAATTAGAACACTAAGGCCAAGTGAGCTGCCGAGCTGAACAGCCGTGCTGACTATGCCCGAAGCCACTCCAGAATCCTCAGCTGAAACTCCAGCTATTCCCGCGGTTGTCAAACGAATGGTTGAGGCCCCCTGGCCAATACCCACTAGCACCATCGGCACAGCCACCTCCCACAGATAAGACCCATTGGCAGTGAATTGGCTAAGCCAAATAGTGCCAATCGCCACAGTTGCTAAACCACCTGCCAGAAACGGTGTGTCACCGAAACGGCGAGAGAGGCGTGGAACAAAGAATGCAATTGCAAAACTTGCGAGCGTCATCGGCAAAAAGGCTAGTCCGGTTTCGAGTGGATTTAATCCTTTTGCAACCTGCAGGAACTGCGAAACAAAGAACCAGAATGCCGCCATTGACCCCACAAATAAAGCTCGGGCTAGGTTGGCTCCTGAGCGTTGAGCGCTCCTAAACAGTCGCAGCGGAACCAGAGGCGTTTTTACCTTCTTTTCTACCTGGATGAAGGCACCGATTGAGATGATGCCGAGCAGCAAAAGCATCCAAGTGGTGTTTTGTTGCCAGCCTTCTTCAGCAGCAAGAATTAGTGCATAAACAATTGCGGTCATGCCAACGGTCGAAAGCGCCGCACCCCAAACATCGACGCGACCAGTTTGTCTTGGAGTTTCAACCAGGTAAGCGCGAGCGGCAATCATGAGGGCGATGCCCAGGGGCACGTTAGCAATAAACGCCCAGCGCCAGTCAAAAGCTTCGGCTACCCAACCGCCCAGAACCAAACCTAGGCTCGTGCCGATGCCGGTGATCGAGCCATAAATGGCCATCGCCCTGCCTCGTTCTGGTTGCACCGGAAAACTTGTGCTGAGCAGCGCCAAAGTCGAAGGCGCTAGAACAGCAGCGCCCACGCCTTGAAGTACTCGCGCCACAATCATGACTTCGGCTGAAGTTGCGAGGCCCACCAAAAGTGAGGCACCCATGAAAAACCCGAGTCCCCAGATGAACATGCGGCGACGGCCAAAGAGATCGCCGATGCGGGCACCGAGCAAGAGTAATCCGCCAAAAATCAGCGTGTATGCATTCTGAATCCAAGAAAGCGATGCAGTACTGAAACCCAAGTCAGCCTGGATGAGCGGAAGGGCTGTTATGGCAATCGAAAGGTCGACCACCAGCATCAAATAACTGAGCGCGATTATGCCCAAAACCAAGTTGGGGTGCTTCAGTTGTTCAGACATGGAAAAGCTTTCGAATCGAGAATGTGTCGAAAGTCTATTGCTTGATTGGTTTTGAAAATGTGGTTTTTGTTGCCCTCAGCAGGTGACGCTAGTACCCCCTTTGAGTCCTACTTTGAGAGTTCAGCCAAACGCGCCTTTAGCAACTTTGACAGCAATGTCTTTGGCAAGGGCTGGTCAATCGCAAATTGGAATGAACTTTTTGAAGTCACATAATCGGCCAGATCAGCGGCATGCTCGATCATTACATCGGGGCTCTGCGGCGAGAAGGTCAAGTGATTTTTAAAAGCACATAGTCCCACGGCATATTTGCCCTTGAATTTGAACTGGGGTGAATTCCAGGCAATTACCTGTTCAAGCGATGGTTCAATTTCTAGGATGCTCTGACGCACTGCCAAAAGAGTAGAGCGTTTGGGTTCATCCTGTGCCTCAATGTAGGCGGTAACTTCATCAGCAGACATAGATTGATTTTATAGTTGCACCACAAACCCGCTAGCCGTCAGAAGTTATTTAAGAGTTACCAAAGGTAGGACTTTTCTAGGGCGAGTGCCGGTTGCTGCTAATGACTGTGCAAAAGCATATGGTGCGATTCACCAGTTTCACAGCATCTAAGTCCTTCATGATTCACAAAGACGTTTCAATCACTGAAAGGCAACAAAATGGATATCAATCAACATTTAGCCGTTTACAACATGCTCTCTCTAGGAATAGCGAGCATGCTTTTCACCAGCATTTTTCTATGGGTTGCGCGAGAACGAGTTCTTGCTAAATACCGACTTGCAGTAATGGTGTCTGCGACAGTCACCTCTATAGCTGCCTATCACTATTTCAGAATGTTCGACTCATTCAATGAGGCGTATCCAGTCGGCGGCACTATCCAAGCGGGCTTTGATGGCTATAACGTTGGCTATCGATACGTTGACTGGTTCTTGACAGTTCCGCTGCTGTTAGTTGAATTAGTTGCGGTTATGGGCCTTGCAAAGGCCGTGCAATCCTCGCTACTGAAGCGCTTGGTTCCCGCAGCCGCATTGATGATTGTTTTGGGTTACCCAGGAGACATGCACACCAATCTATTCAATCTTCCAAATTCTGTGTGGGGCCTACTGTCGACAATTCCTTTCCTCTACATCATGTACGTTCTGTTCATCGAAATTGGAAAGAGCCTGAAATCTCAGTCACCAAAGGTACAGAAAATGCTCAAGTCAGCGCGTCTGCTTTTGGTCGCAACCTGGGGTGTGTACCCAATCACATTCATCCTTGCGATGAACGACGTTGGTGCTCCATCATTCGAGGCAGTTGTCAACCGAGAAATCGGTTACAGCATCGCCGACATTTTGGCCAAGTGTGTTTTCGGTCTAATCATCTTCACCATTGCAAGAGTGAAGTCAGCCGAAGAAAACAAAGACTTTGCTGAAAGTGAGTTGCGCGACTAACTGCAATTGATTGGTGGGTGGGTTCGTTTGAACCCACCCACTTAGTCTTTAATCAAGATGCAATCGAGAGTGAATATGAATGGCTATTGAGAAACCCGCATACCGAGTGATCGGTTCAGGCTTCGGCATAGAGCTGCGCGACTATGACGAACATTGGCTTGCTGAGTGTGACGTGAGT
>JBEGSY010000054.1:0-4217 GCA_041179725.1 Actinomycetota bacterium
CCTCGCGCTGGTACTCGACCAGTGGGTCACGCTGTGCCATGGCACGAAGGCCAATGCCTTCCTTCAGGTAATCCATCTCGTAGAGGTGGTCGCGCCACTTGCGGTCGATAACCGACATCACAACACGACGTTCAAGTTCGCGCATCGCTGCTTCGCCAATTTCTGCTTCGCGCTTTTCGTAAGCGATCTTGGCATCTGAAACAACTTCACGAACCAACCAGGCGCGAGTCAACTTGTTGCGGTTGCCGGCTTCGGCGAGAACCTCGGAGATTTCCAAACCGATTGGGTAGATGGTCTTGAGGTCGCTCCACAATGATTCGAGATCCCAGTCTTTACCCGAACCCTCAACGATGTGCTGGTTGACAACGTCTTCGATTACTTCGTCAAGGAAGGTTTCGACACGTGATTTGATGTCGTCGCCCTCGAGAATGTGACGACGGTCGGTGTAAATCGCGTCGCGCTGACGAGACATAACATCGTCGTACTTCAAAACATTCTTACGGATTTCTGCGTTGCGGCCTTCAACCTGAGACTGCGCCGACTGAATTGCACGGCTAACCATCTTTGATTCGATTGCAGTGTCGTCTGGAACTCCAGGTCGGTTCATAAGCGCAGCGGCTGCGCCTGAGTTGAACAAACGCATTAGGTCGTCAGTTAGTGAAAGGTAGAAACGTGATTCACCCTGGTCACCCTGACGTCCGGCACGTCCACGAAGCTGGTTGTCGATGCGACGAGATTCGTGACGCTCGGTGCCGAGTACATAAAGCCCTCCAACGGCAAGAACCTTCTCTGCTTCCTCGGCAACACGTGCCTTGGTTGACTCAAACTCAGGAGCCCAAGCTGCTTCGTACTCTTCTGGTTTTTCGTCTGCGTGTAGGCCGCGCTTGTTTAGTGCCTCTACAGTTAGGAACTCGGCGTTACCACCGAGCATGATGTCAGTACCACGACCGGCCATGTTGGTGGCAACGGTGACGGCGCCGAGGCGTCCAGCCTGTGCCACGATTACCGCTTCGCGAGCGTGGTTCTTGGCGTTCAATACTTCGTGGCGAACTCCGCGCTTGGCAAGCAGCTTGCTCAGGTATTCGCTCTTCTCCACCGAGGTGGTTCCAACCAAAACTGGCTGCCCCTTGTCGTGGCGGGCCGCGATGTCTTCAACCACCATGGCGAACTTGATCTCTTCGTTCTTGTAGATCAGGTCTGGCTGGTCAAGACGAACCATCGGCTTGTTGGTTGGGATTGGCACCACGCCTAGCTTGTAGGTACTCATGAATTCGGCAGCTTCGGTTTCAGCGGTACCGGTCATACCCGAAAGTTTCTTGTACAGGCGGAAGTAGTTCTGCAGAGTGATGGTGGCCAAGGTCTGGTTTTCAGCCTTAACCTCAACGCCTTCCTTAGCTTCGATGGACTGGTGTACACCCTCGTTGTAACGACGACCAGGCAGAATACGTCCGGTGTGTTCGTCAACGATTAGTACTTCGCCGTTCATCACAACGTAGTCTTTGTCGCGCTTGAAAAGAGCTTTCGCACGGATGGCGTTGTTCAAGAATGAAATCAGCGGTGTGTTTGCTGATTCGTAAAGGTTGTTGATTCCTAGGTAGTCTTCGACCTTGGCGATGCCCGGCTCAAGAATTCCAACGGTGCGCTTTTTCTCGTCAACTTCGTAGTCGATTACCGGCTGAAGCTTTTGCGCAATCGACGCGAACTCGGTGAACCAGCGGTTGGCTTCACCAGCTGCTGGGCCAGAAATAATCAGCGGCGTACGTGCTTCGTCGATAAGAATCGAGTCAACCTCGTCGACGATTGCAAAGAAGTGACCGCGCTGAACCAGGTCGGCTTTATCCCAAGCCATGTTGTCGCGTAGGTAATCGAAACCAAATTCGTTGTTGGTTCCATAAGTAATGTCGCAGAGATATTCCTGACGACGTTGGGCTGGATCCTGGCCACCGAGGATGCAACCGGTGGTCATTCCAAGTGCGCGGAATACACGTCCCATGAGTTCAGACTGGTAGCTTGCCAAAAAGTCGTTTACGGTAACGATGTGAACACCGCGACCGGGAATTGCGTTTAGATAAGCAGCGGTAGTTGCCACCAAAGTTTTACCTTCACCGGTTCGCATTTCGGCAATGTTGCCGAGGTGAAGTGCCGCACCACCCATGAGCTGAACGTCGAAGTGACGCATACCGAGGGTGCGCTTTGCGGCTTCGCGAACAGCCGCGAATGCCTCAGGAAGCAGTTCGTCAAGGGTTTCGCCAGCGGCAAAGCGCTCGCGCAGTACTGTGGTCTCGTTCTTTAGCTCTTCATCGGTGAGTGAGCTGAACGACTCTTCGAGCGAGTTGACTGCGTTCGCGTGGTTGCGAAGTTTCGCCAAAAGGCGACCCTCGCCGGCGCGCAGCACCTTGTCGATAATGTTGGCCAAAGTGAGCTCCAGACGGTTGGAATTAGTACTTAGGCAAGTCTAATTGACCGGCTGGGAGTTACCTGTGGGCAGTCTAGGACAGGGTGATTACCCCGTAATTCCAGCCCTTGCGCTTGTAAACCACACTTGGCTTGTCGGTGGCTTCGTCGTGAAACAGGAAGAAGTCGTGGCCGAGTAACTCCATACGATCCAACGCCGTCTCTACCGACATCTTTATGTCCTCAAACTGCTTGCGGCGAATCACAATCGGGTTGTGGCCGAACTCAGGTTCATCATCACTTTCGTCGTGATGCACTTTGCCAGCCAGCACATCGGAATCCACCGGGGTGACGTCAAGACGAGCAAAGTCTTCAGCGGTAAGTTCGCTGGTGCCCACCGAACCGTGACGTCCGTGATGCGGCTTGCGCTTGTCGGCAGCCCGGCGAAGACGTTCGGTGAGTTTGCCGAAGGCAATGTCAAAAGCGGCAAACTTGTCGCCGGCGTGAGCTTCGGCTCGCACCAGGTGCCCGCCGCCATGAACGGTGAGTTCTACCTGATCTTCTGGGCCGCTGGTTTTCGAATGGTCATGTCGAATTACTTTGATGCTGAAAGTTTGCACTTTTTGATCTAGTTGCTCAACCTTGTGGGAGCGTTCCGCCACGTAATCGCGGAAGCGATCTGACACGGTGAGGTTTTTGGCTTGAATCTGAATTTCCATTGTGACCTCCATTCAGGCACCAATGCCTGTGAGTACAAACTAGACCTTTTTCTAAAACTTTGTGAGACTTTTAGGAATTGTCTCAGCAACCGTTATAAATCCAATCGGTTCTCCCCCGGCCACGACAACCGCTCTTGCCATTTCTGTCAGAGTTGCGCCGGTGGTGACTACGTCGTCAACCAAAAGAACTTTCTTACCGCTGAGTGGAATTGGCGACCATATTCGATTTACCAGGTTGACTAGGCGGTCGCTGCGATGCAGTTGGGATTGGTCTTGGCCACCTGGTCTGATGCGCAGGCGAGCTACTGGCATGGCCCAGGCTTTACCCAGGGCACCCGCGACTATCTCAGCAGGCACAAAGCCCCTGGCTGTTGCGCTGGGCGCTGCCACCAGAAGATGGGCATCTGGGCGGGTGAGCCGCTTGGCCAGCTCATTGCCGAGCAGCACGCCGAGGTTGCGCTGACCGCGTTCCTTGAAGGAGTTGATCACAGTGGCCAGTTGGTCGCGATACTCGCCGAGGGATTGGCCACTCAACTCCCCACGATTAACTTGCTTTGACTCAAAGCGCAATGTGTCAAAACATACATCACAAAGTGGCTTAGGTAGTCGTCCGCAAACTGCACAGTTGCTTGGCAGAAATAGGTTGCTGAGGTCAGTGGCAAGAGGCATGCCTCAGTTTCACATTGCGTGACTCGGAAAAATCAATCAGAGTAAAAGTTGTGAATAGTTAGTAGCCGATGTAGTGAGTAGCGATGACTCCGGTTTCGACACCGAGCCAGCTCATGCCGCGATACTCAAACAGAATGTTGTTTTTATCAAGCAAGTAAATAGCGGATGAATCGTTCTGAGCAATTATTAATTTCGCCTCAGTCATCGACGTAATGTCACTAACTCCACCACCAACAACGATTGATTTAGGTACATCACCCGCTGAGTCACCAGCCGCGATTGCAATCAAGCTATTGAGGCCAGACCAAGATAGTGAGCGAAGATTCGATGTGCCTAGGCCCACCTGTCGAGGTGAATACAAGCCAATCGGATTTCCATTTTCATCACGCTTAATTGCGGCTACGTAAACTGCCGTACCGGTTTTAGTTTTTAGCA
>JBEGSY010000055.1:0-3801 GCA_041179725.1 Actinomycetota bacterium
CCTTCCTTGATGAAGATGCCCTTGTGGCCGGAAAATCAACGGTGCCAGTTGGCACAACCCGAGCATTGGCAGAGTACCTGCGTACCAAAGTGTCATTCAAGCCCCACTTTGCTTGGAACCCCGAATTCCTAAGAGAGGGAACAGCACTCGACGACAGCCTTCTTCCTGATCGCATTGTGATCGGAACCGACGAACCGTGGAGCGCGAAACTGCTACGACTGCTTTATGAACCGATTACCAGCCAGGGCGTGCCTCTCTTGAATGTCGACATTCCGACGGCAGAACTTGTAAAAGTTGCGGCGAACTCGTTCCTTGCCACGAAAATTTCGTTCATAAACGCGATGGCTGAAATAGCTGAGGCTGCGGGTGCCGATGCTGTGAAGTTGGCTGAAGCCATAGGTTATGACGAACGTATCGGTAACAAGTTCTTGCGCACAGGTATTGGGTTTGGTGGTGGTTGCCTTCCGAAGGACATCCGTGCTTTTCGCGCTCGCGCTGAAGAACTGGGTGTCGGTCGCGCAGTGGGATTTTTGAAAGAAGTTGAAGAAATAAACCTTCGACGCCGCGAAAGAGTTCTAGAAATTGCCAGGGAAGAACTGGGTGATCTGACAGGTAGAAAGGTCACAATTCTTGGTGCAGCGTTCAAACCGGAAACCGACGATGTAAGAGATTCCCCAGCCATGGCTATTGCTGAACAATTTTGGCAAGCCGGGGCAAGTGTCGTGGTGCATGATCCGAAAGCGCTAGCCAACGTAAATCGGGTTTACCCGCAGCTAGAAACTGAGGAAGAACTGCGCACGGCTATGCTCGGCAGCGAACTGGTAGTGCTTGCGACCGAATGGAAGCAGTATCGCGACGCAGATCCCGCTGTTCTTGGAGAGATAGTTTCTCGGCGATTGGTGATTGATGGGCGTAATGCACTAGACGTGGATGCATGGCAAAAATCCCAGTGGCAGGTAATCGCTCTTGGTCGCAATCTCGATCGAGTCGCCGTTCATACATAGGCAATTTCAGAGATGAGATCTGTGAGCAAGTTTCTTTACCGAAGTTACGTGGCAATAGGAGATTCACTGAGCGAAGGTCTTGGCGACTTTGACTTTGACGCCAGTCGTTGTGGTCGGGGCTGGGCCGATCGACTGGCTGGTCTTCTAGCCCTGGAGGCTGACCAGCACCAAGAAGAATTTTTCTTCGGGAATTATGCGCTGCGAGGCGGAGGAATGTTGGAAATTCTGACTGCGCAACTCGAGGATGCTCTAAAAGCCAAGCCCGATTTGGTAACAATCATGGCCGGATCGAATGACATTATGTGCCGACGTTCAAAGCATTCTGCGCTGGAATCACTGCTCAGGGGAGCGATATCACGTTTATTGGATGCGGGTTGTCACGTTCTAGTGGTGAATACAATTCATCCGACCCACCTTCGAGTCTTTCGACCAATGGCCCGAAAAGCGCGGGTCATGAGCCAGTTGATCGAACGTGTTTCAGCGGAATTCGGTGTTCCGGTGCTAGACCTCTTTTCGATGAATGAATTCTCAAATTTGAAATTTTGGTCGGAGGACATGGTTCACTTTTCGGGGCACGGGCATATTCGGGTTGCCAATAAAGCTGCAGACTTGCTCGGCCTATCCTCACGAATCGAGGAGTTTGATGAGTCTCAAATGGCAGCACCGCAGCGCTCGCTATGGCACACCTTGAGATGGCTGTGGGTCTATGTTCTTCCTTTTTGGGGGCGCCGTTTGCGCGGAGCATCATCGGGCGATGGGCTGAACCCAAAACATCTTGAACCTGTGCAAATGATTTGCAACCCCGGAGAACGAATTGTTTCTCTGGTTGCGACTCAAACCTCTAGCGTCGCTTACGTCGTTTAGCTGCTTCTTTAGCTAGTTCAATTGGCAGCGGCAGCGACGAAATCACAACGAATACAAGCACACTTAATTCGATATTTTTGGCCACTAGTTCAAACGAACCAAGCAAGTATCCAGCAGACATCAACCCGATTACCCACGCAATTCCACCGATCAAGTTCAACTTGAAAAATCTTCGAGAGTCAAGTCCCGAGATAGCGGCAAACATTGGCACCAGTGCTCGCAGAATAGGCACAAACCGCGAAAGAACGATAGCTCTAGCGCCGTAGCGTTCAAAAAACCCATTGGTCCGAGCAATGGTTCCCTCATTGAAGAACCAAGTATTGCGTCTTTTGAACAACCTTGGCCCCATAAGCTTTCCGGTCCAGTATCCGGTTTGTGAACCTGCAATGGCTGCGAGAAGCACAATGGCTAACGCAGGTACCAGGGGAAAATCATCTAAAAAGGTGGAGAGTGAAAGACCCAAAATAAACAACAACGAGTCGCCAGGTAAGAATGAACCAAAAATAGTGGCTGTCTCAATAAAGATGATGAGAGCTACCCCGAAAACTGCAAATGCACCAAAACTAGCCACGATTTCATGGGCATCCAAGAAATTCAAGCGGCAACCCTATTTGATTTGTGGCGCACGGCAGATTCGTAGAGTTCGAATAGTTTTTGGTTGTTTACTTTCCAACTTTTGCCATGCACTGAATTGCGGGCGCTTTCACCGATTGCCATTCGAAGGTCGGTGTCTAAAGCTAGTCTCAGAACGCGATCCCTGTATGAGTTTTCCTTCTCCGGATCTACTAGATAACCAGTCACAGAAGATTCCACTAGATAACTTGGCCCACCACGATCAGGCGCGACGACAGGTAATCCCGTTGCAAGCGCCTCTTGGATTGTTTGACCGAAGGTTTCCTCGGTCCCACAGTGCACAAAAATGTCCATGGCCGCGTATGCGTTGGCTAGGTCTTCACCGGTCAATTTTCCAGTGAAAGTTACCGCTTGACCCGAAAACAGCTTTTCCAGCCTGATCCGCTCTGGACCATCTCCAACTATCAAGAAACTAACGCTGGGTAGGTCAAATAGTTCTGCAAACCTTTCCACTTGTTTTTCAGCCGCAAGGCGACCAACAAAACCCACCACCAGGTTTTTACCCATCAACACTTTTTTTCGGAACTTTTGGACTTCCGAAGTTTCCTTGCGTCGAGGGTTAAATAGTTCTAAGTCCACGCCGCGACCCCAGATGTTCGGTTCGGCTGCTTTCAATTTTTGAAGGTAATCCACGCCCTCTTGAGTGGGAGCCAGGTTGAGGGTGGCATTTCTATGTATGTTTCCAACCAAGCGATCGATTATTGGCCTTAACACGCCGAGTCCATACCTCTTGGTATATCCGGCAATATCGGTTTGATAAACCGCGACAGTCGCAATACCTAGTCGCTCGGCCACTCTTATTGCTTGCCTTCCTAGTGCGAAAGGTGCGGCAACATGCATCACGTCAGGTTTAAAACTTCTAAGTATCGATGTCATATTCAAAAGCGGCAACGCTACAGGGAATTGTTGAAAATAGAACCGATTAGTTGTTATAACCGGAAAGCCCAAGAATTCGTTTGAGTTCGAGGTAGGAGCGATGACTATGGCCTCGTGACCATCGGCTTTCAATGACTCAAGAACTCGCACGACCGAGTTAGTTACGCCATTTACTGAAGGCAAAAAAGATTCGGTGACTACTGCGACTCTTAGTACCATGCTGAAAAATTATTCGAGCAGAGTGAGAAATCAGTTAACTAGGTGAATACGCCAAGCAAACACTTTTGTTACCACTTGCTGGGCGCTGCCTCTTTGCCCTTAGGAAGAGCTGAATCTTTGCCCCACTGGGCAACCCACTCGGGCAGGGTTGGTTCGCCGCCTAACCACTCGTTGCCTTCGACAGCCAGAATTTCGGCCGGGGTCA
>JBEGSY010000056.1:0-5247 GCA_041179725.1 Actinomycetota bacterium
TTGCACCCCAGGCCACGGCCAAAGCAAGACGCTTTTCAAATGCTGCTGCACGAGGTGCGTAGTAACCACCGAGTGACCAACCAACCAAACCGATTTTCTTCTCGTTGAACTCGCCGAGTGACTCGATGTAGTCAACACAAGCAGCTGCCCATGCTTCGGTGTCGTAACGTGCGGTTAGTCCGCGAAGACGAAGTGCCTCACCTGAACCCGGTGTGTCAACCATCAGGGTTGAGATGCCGCGCTTGGCGAGCATCTGTGGGAACTGCGAGTAGTACATCATCTCTTTGGTTGAGTCGAGACCGTTCCACTGAATCACAATTGGAGTTGGCTTGCCATCCAATGACGGTGCTCGGTAAAGGTAACCAGGAAGGGACTTACCCTCGTAAGGAATTTCAACGCGGCTGAAAGGAACACCGGCGATCTCAACGTGCTTTAAAAGCAAGTCGATTGACTTTTGGTAAGCCGCGTTGCGACCTTCCCACTGTGGCGACTGCAAACGTTCTGCCTGTGATGTGTAAAGCGATGCGCGGTAATACTTTTCACCAGCGCTAATCATGCGACCAGCAGCTTCGTCCTCTTGTGCACCAACTAGAACGCGGTTAGCTACTGCTTCCCATGATGCGTAAAGCAACTCGGTACCGGCGTCGTCGCCACGCTGCGATGCTTCGAGCACTGGCTTGCAAGCACGGTCAACTTCGTCGATGTATCCACCGTTGTTCAAAGTTGCAACGACAGATAGAGACCAGACGTAGTTGGTCGGAAAATACATGTACATAAAACAGATTCCTTATTTTGGTGAAGCGAATTAGGCAGGCTGTGCCATGGCACCCATGGTGCTACCCATGATCTGACCTGGGTCGCCTGGCAGGCTTGGGTCGATTTCCTTGGCGGCTAGCTTCAAGGTGTTTTCAACCACGATCTTTATGCGAGGCTTGCGACGCTCCTGGTATGCAACCAATAGGTCTTCCATGTTGCCCTCGCGGGTAACGTAGTCGGCTAGCAAGATTGCGTCCTCTGAACACTGGGCTCCACCCTGAGCGATGAGCGGAGGGCAAGCGTGAACTGCATCACCAGTGACAATGACGCGACCCTTGTGCCATGGCTCGTCTTCAACAAACAACCATTCGATTTCTTGGAAGTTCATGTAGTCGTCGTCTTTGATGTTGTTGCGGATGTAGTCGAAGTTGCCGTGGTAGCTAGAAAGAAGTCGACGCATTTCATCTGCATCGCTTAGTCCGTTGTCTGGACGCTCTGGCTTGGTAAGTACGAATGCGTAGCAAAGAGTGTCAGAGATTGGTGTGTAACCAGCCTTGTACTCGTCTCCTCCGTATGCCATTCCTGAGCAATTCATTTCTGGCGTGCGAGTTGTAACTACACGCCAGATTCCAAGACCCGATGATTTCTTGTCTTCCTTGATACCAAGAAGTTTGCGAGTGCTTGACTTGATGCCGTCTGCACCAACGATTAGGTCGAACTCTTCTTTGTTTCCATTATTGAATTCAGCGGTAACTGAATTCTCGTGGTTTTCAAATCCAACTAATTCAGTGTCGAGACGAACTTCTACTCCAAGATCGTGGATCATGTCTACGAGCACGGTTTGAATGTCTGAGCGAAGAGCTCCCATGGTTGCAGGAAGTTCTGGGCCACCTGCCTTTGCGATTGGCATACGTGCAATTAGTGCTCCACTGGCGTGGAACATTTCGATGTCATCGAAGCCGCAACCTTTTTCGGCCATCTTGTCGTATGCGCCTATTTTGTTGAAGCTGCCGAGTGCGTTTCCCTGCAGGGTAATTCCGTGACCAACTCCGTACCAAACTGGTGAACGCTCGGCTAGGACAACTTTTACGCCCTTCTGAGCGAGTGCGATTGCTAGAACGGTACCGGTGATTCCGCCACCAACTACTAGAACGTTGTTTACTGTCATCTTTGACTCCATTCGAATATCCCGCATTGGGCTAATGCCAAAGTATTCGAAAATGGGCCTCATGGTCTAGTAACTAGACCAATGCTTACCATTTGCTAAAGCGAATAGTCCTGGGCTAGCAGGAACTCACGCATCCAGACGTGGGCAGGGTCAAAGTTGTGGGATTCGTGCCACCAAAGTACCTGGTGAACCTCAACTTTGCCAAAAGGTGCCGGAACCGCGATTACCGAGTCATCCGGAGTTAGGCGCAGGGTCATGCGGCTAGGAACCACAGCAATCATGTCGGTGCCGCGAAGGATATTTGGGATCGGCAGCATGCTGGTGGTGGCCACGTGCGCCTTGCGAGTAAAGCCAAGTTCAAAGAGTTTGCGGTTCACCGGGGTCAGTGGCCCGCGGCCAAAGTCATAAACCACGTGAGGAAGCTCGGTAAAGGCTTCCCAATCGAGCTTTCCGCGCTTCAGGCGTGGGTTGTTTTTGTCCAACAGCACCACGTATTGATCCGTGAAAATCTCTTGGCTTTGGCCGGTGATACCCATGCCTGGCACACCCATGATGAAGTCATTGTTCCACAGGTCTCGAACGCGGTCGTAGGCGTTGGTCGGTAGCGGAACAATCTCGATTTTGACCTTGGTCTTCAGGTCGAAAAGCACCTTTAGTGCGCGATGCAGAACCAGAGTCGAGTAGTCGGAGGCTTGAATCTTGAAAGTGTGCGGACGAGCATACGGATCGAAGGTTTCGTCGATCTTGAGAGCCTTATCTACCAGCGGCAGCGTGCGCTGAAGCTGCGGTAATAAGAGGTGTCCGAGCGGGGTCAATTCGTACTCTCGGCCAACGCGAACCAGTAACTCATCTTCGAACTGCAAGCGCAATCGGGCAAGTGCCGAACTCATTGCCGACTGACTCATGTCGAGGCGCTCGCCGGCCTTAGTCACGTTGGCTTCTTCAAGCAGCGCACGCAGAGCAACCAGGAGGTTGAGGTCTTGGCCAGCGACTGACAAGGTTGGCTCCAATTCGCGATGTTTCTGTCAGCGTACCAAATAATAGGTATTTGCCTAAGGGAGATGCATGCCGAGAGACCTTGTTCTAGCCTGAATTTGTTACAACGCCACCACAAAGGAGTAGGGCATGACCGTCCGTAAGATTTCTCACCTTCGTTACCTAGGCATGGCTATGCCGAACTTCGAAGAAGAGGCCGAGTTCTTTACCAAGCACTGGGGTCTAAGCGAAGTTCACCGCGAGAACGACACTCTTTGGCTTGGCGTTGATGGTTCACCAGAGCCGTTCCAGATTCGCATTCGCAAGGGCGACAAGCGCATCGACCTAATTGGTTTTGGTGCAGCTAACAAAGAAGACGTTGATGCACTTCACGCTGAACTACTTGGCAAAGGTGTGCAGATTGTTCACGAGCCTAAAGACCTAACTCAGTTTGGTGGCGGATACGGTTTCCGTTTCTTCGATCTCGATGGCCGCACACTCGAAGTTTCAACCGGCGTTGAACTTAAGCAGAGCCGTAAAATCGGTGAGCGCGAGCCAGTTCCGGTGAAACTCTCACACGTTGTTGTTAATACTTCTAACTTGGCAGCAACCACTCAGTGGTACATCGACCACCTCGACTTTGCAATCAGTGACACTCTCACTCACCCACACATGGGCGAGATGATGCACTTCATGCGTTGCAACCCAGCACACCACTCAATGGCAATCGTGCAGGGCCCACACCACTCACTTCACCATGTGTCATTCGAGATGCGCGGAATCGAAGAGTGGATGCGCGGCTCTGGCAAGATTCTTCGCGCTGGTTACCGCATGGTTTGGGGTCCAGGTCGCCACAACGCAGGTGACAACACCTTCGCCTACTTCATCGATCCAGCCGGAAACACCGTGGAGTACACCACCGAGTTGCACACCATCGAAGACGAAGACGCTTGGCACCCGAGCAAGTTCGACATCACTCAGGTTTCAACCCAGGACCAGTGGGGCACAGCAAACCTAATGAGCGAGTTCGTTGCACGTGAATCGTTCAACGATGTCGACAAGGGTCTATTCGTAGCCCCACCGGTTTAATAAACTAGAGGCGTGACCGACCTCAAGCGCATGGACCTGAACCTTTTAGTGGTTCTGGATGCAATTCTCAGCGAGATGAATTTGACTCGCGCTGGCGAAGTGGTCGGTATGTCTCAACCTGCAGTATCCGGTGCGCTGTCACGCTTGCGTTTGCAATTCAACGATGAGCTGCTCGAACGTAAGGGTCGCAAGTATCAGCTCACTCCGGTTGCCGAATCGCTGAAGCCAAGCGTTGCTGAGGCGATGTTGGAAATCCGCAGAACTTTTGATTTGCTACCAACCTTTGAGCCTGCAACATCTACTCGCACTTTTTATATCGCGGCCACTGATTACTTCTTGAGTCAAATTACCAGTCCGCTGTTGAACCTTCTTAAGGATGAAGCACCTGGCGTCGACATCAAGTTCAGCGTGTTACCAAAAGATCCAACGATGGCGGAAATTGATCTGCTTCGTCGTGATGTATTGATTGCGAGCCCAACCATTGGTTTGCCAGGAAAAAAGCAGGCGCTCTTCAGCGACGCCTTCGTAGTAATTACTCGCAAGGGACACCCTGCGGTTAAGAAGGGCAGACTCTCCCTGGATCAGCTAAAGAAGCTGCCGCGCGTGCATCTCAACCTCGGTTCTTCAAAACACCAGGTGGATCAGATGTTTGCCGATTTCAAATTCGAACCAGACACCGAAGTTGTTTCGGTGACCGAAATTTCGCTGGTGCCACTAATGGTTTCAGAAACTGATTTGGTCGGCATCGTGCAAGAGCGCATGGCTCGCAAACTTGCAGAGTCAATTGATATTCATATTGTTGAAACCGATTTGCCAAACATCACTTTGATTGAATCGGTGCATTACCACCCGAGCAAAACTAACGACCCTGCGATTGCCTGGTTGGTAAAGATGCTGCGCAAGGCAGCCGAAGTGGTCGACGTCGAATAACGACTACATAGGGTTGATGCCGAAGGCCTCGGCCAAACGGGCAATCTTCTGAGCACGACCCAAACGAGGTAGGTCACTGCCGTCGCGAATTACGCGGCCGCGAGACTCAAAGTCATCCATAAACTCACGAGCCCAAATCACGTCTGAGTTGGTTGGGCATATGGTTTCGTTGATCACAACAATCTGATCGGCCTGCAAGCAAAGCTTGCCGGTCATTCCGAGCGAAACCGAAACTTCAGATTGCTGACGCAAGATCGGGTGCGATGAACCAACGGTTGGTCCGTCAATCGGGCCAGGCAGATTTCCAATGCGTGAAGCGGTGACGAGTC
>JBEGSY010000057.1:0-2599 GCA_041179725.1 Actinomycetota bacterium
CACCGGTCGCCCAGTAGCCCAAATTCTGTTCTTTGTTGGAGAAGAGGCCCCGGTCACCGCAATTTGGGGTGACCGTGAATTCGAAGTTCCTTCCGGTTATGACTTTGATTTAGTTTCGAAACCCGGTCTTCTCACGCAAATTTCGGTGACTGACGGCAAGCTCGTGAGTGCTCAGGGAAACTACGATCTTCTATACCTCGGCGGCAATTCAGAGAAATTGACGCTTGAGACAATTCAGAAATTGATCGATCTAGCCGCATCGGGCGTTCCTATTTTTGGATCGCTCCCCAACAGTTCGCCGAGCCTAAGTGACGACCAAAACGAGTTTCAGAGCCTGGTTGAAGCACTCGCAGCTAGCGACAATTTTTATTCGGTAAACACAGAAGCCGCAGCAATTGCTTTAGCTGAACAGCTAGGCATCACACGTGCTGATTGGCGTTTCAAAGTTGGCGATAAAGAACTCGATGCCTCGTACACCCCCAAGGCTGATGTTCGATGCATCCATCGCACCGATGCCGGTGCCGATCTCTACTTTGTTTCAAATACTGGAAGAGAAATCCTTGAGGTGTTAGCAGAGTTTTCTACCCAACGCAGATATTCATACCTAGTTGATGCGACTGCCCCTGAAAAAATCTATGAACTCGAAAATTTGGATGGTGAATTCCAAATCAAGCTTGGCCCCTACGCTTCAGTGTTTGTGATGCTTTCTGACTCACCCGTTGAACGTACTTCCCTCGCAACAGTAAAACGTTCGGAAGAATTGATTGGAGACTGGATCGCAAAATTCGATGACTTAGAGATCGAGTGTGGGGATACATTTGACTGGTCAACGTCATCGTTGGACGCCGTCCGGTACCACTCGGGTAGTGCGAAATTTAAAACTGCGATTCAACTCGGGCCAGAAATAAATGCAAAGTATGCGTTGGGCTTTGATGATTTCTCAGCACTAATCGACGTACACATAAATGACGTTTTTGTTGGGACCGCCTGGGCATTAGGTCAGGAAATCGAAATCACCGAACATCTACGACCCGGACAAAACGAAGTCGAGTTGGTGATAAAAAACAACTGGCGAAACCGGCTCATTGGAGACCAATACGGCAAACCAAGACTCCCAAGGGCAGTGCCCACCTACTTGGGTTACCCAATTTTTGAGCCTGATGCCGAATTGATGCCCGCTGGCCTTTTGGCACCGGTCAAAATAGTCGTTCGTTAACTCTTACTACTCTGGAAAACGCAGAATCGAAACTCGGGCGCACGAGATTTTTCGTAGGGGAAGAAAGTTGAGCCTCTCATCTCCGTTCAGGTTGCGAGCTGAAATCCATTCATTATTTTTGAATGCCCCCTCTTCGACGATGTCGATTTCCACTCGGAAACCTGGAATTTCAAAATCTACATTTATGCCTTTTCCGATAAGTAGAAACCTGTCTACGGCTTCTCGAATTATCAATGCGAATGGCCGCTGATCGGTATTTGAGGGGATGAAAACCGGTGAATCATCCAGCTCAGATTGTTCGGCCCAATCCTGAATTGCAAGATCTACACCAGCTACCTCAACGAACTTTTTTAACCCAGCCAGGCTATTTTTCGCCTTTACAGTTACCTCGTCGAACTCGACTAGGGCACTGGGCTCATCCATTTCAAGTACGACAGCACGGATTGTGTTTGTTGACTGTGCATTAGAGATTATTCCAGTTGCTTCGCGCAGAACACCGAATGATTCCGACATGAGATTACCGATGCGTCCCTCTTCAGCCCCGAACATTGAATAGCCAATGGCCCCGTAGTTGCCCAGGGCTGCAAAAAGATTTCCGGCAATGTGACGGCTCTCGGGTATGAATAGGGCATTATCTGCTCTTGAGTAGGTTTCCATTACCGGCAACGCATCTTTAATGTAAATATCGGGAGAGACAAAATCGATATCGGGCGCGACAAGACGCCAAATATCGATGACGTTTTCACTTGGCCCACCGCTTGGCCATTGCCCAGCTTCCGTCTGGCCTTCCTGCGGACCCAGCCACGCGTTCGCGTACATCGGGATGTCTTTTATTTGTTTCCCGGCTCGGGCTATTTCATTCAAGAAGCTGGCAAAACCCCAGGCCATAAAAACTTCGTGCCCTTGCCACTGGTCGCCAACTACTTCGGACCAAGTTCCAGATTTGCCAAAGTGCTTCTCTATCTCGATTGGCACCTGAGTTGACCAAGCCTCGTTCGCCCCCAAGCTGTAGTCGCGGCTGGCGCCAAGGATGCCGACCTCGTTTTCGACCTGAACCATTACTACAGTGTTTTGCCTGTCGTGCTCAGCAAGGTGAGCCATCAGTACCTGAAAAGCTGACTTATCTGCTTCAAGTAGGTTTTTGCTAAAAACAGACAATGTAGGTGTTCCGGTCGGTTTCGAATCGGAAGTCTTGAGCGCGCGTGGAAACTTTGTTGTGTTGCTTCTCACCCAATTTGGCGCGTACGTTGAAGCTGCATTTTTAAAGCTGCCGAACCATATCAGCACCAAACGCAAATGGTGAGCTCTAGCTACTTCAAGCTGGTGGTCAAGCAGAGAAAAATCGAAATTACCTTCCTCAGGCTCAAACTGCTGCCAACTAAC
>JBEGSY010000058.1:0-10393 GCA_041179725.1 Actinomycetota bacterium
GGTGAAGTGGAATCGCGCTCGGCTAACTGAGCGTGTGCCTCGAGTCGAGCCTCAATTTCCTCTTGCTCAAGGTTTTGGCGTTTCTCATCGCGAACCTGCTGCTTGGTGGCATAAAGCGCTCGTATTGCTCGGCGACCACCAGCAGTTACTTTTCGGCGATGACGGAATCTGGCTCCAATCGTTAGATAAGCCCAGAACCCGGCAGCTAGGTCGCCAACCAGGCGGTCTGGGCGCTTCGACCAAACCCTCCAGATCAAACGACCGAGGGTCAAGAGAGGTAAGAAGAACCAAAATGCCAATGCCCCCAATAGCGGAGCATAAGAAAGCCTGAGTTGCAGCTCTGCCCGTCGCAGAGCCGACTTTGGCTGCACTCGCAACCACGAGCGATCGCGTTTACCGTGGAGCGACAGTGCGGCATGGGCCACGCGAGATTGCGGAGCCACGACAACTCGGTGACCAGCCAAACGAGCACGCATTGAGAAGTCGATGTCGGCGGCCAGCGGAGGTATTCCTTCGCTTAGTCCGTTTAGGGCATTCCAGACACTGCGCTTTACCAGCATGCCGGCGGTGCCGACCGCGAGCACGTCGTCGACGGCATCGTGCTGCGATTGATCGAGCTCATCGCTGACCAAACTAAACAACGCACCACGGCGAGTAAGCGTTAGTCCCTGCTGGCTGATTAGTTTGCGGTTGTTCCAGTCCATGAGTTTTGGACCAACTACCGCAACCGAAGGCGAGAGTTCAACTACACGCAGTAATTCTTTTAGTGCGTTGTCTAGCGGAGCGCTGTCGTCATGCAAAATCCAAAGCCACTCAGCTTGCGGCGCGGCATTTCGTTCGGCCAGTGCAATTGCCTCGGGCAGAGTTGCACCCGGGGCGGTGATTGCATTTGGATTTTCGGCATCGCCGGTTTCAACAATGATTAGTTGATCGACGTTTTGAGATTTGGTTGCCGCAATTGTTTCATCGAGAAAGTCAGGCGAATTGTGACTAACGATTATTGCGGTGACGAAAGTTTTCATTTTGATCGGCTACCGCCGAAAATTACGCGCGCTTTTTAAGCTTGCGACGTTCGCGCTCTGAGAGTCCGCCCCAGATTCCAAAACGCTCGTCGTTCTTGAGTGCGTACTCGAGGCACTGTGCCTTTACGTCGCAACCGCCACAAATCTTTTTGGCTTCGCGAGTTGAGCCGCCCTTTTCTGGAAAGAAAGCTTCTGGATCGGTCTGTGCACAGATTGCATCTGCCTGCCAACCCAGTGGGTCTTCGTCATAGTCGTTGTAGGCACGTGAGACGCCTAGCAGTAGCGGATCGACAAACCAGTTTTCTGGCACGTGACTGCGACTGTCCATAACTCATTTCCCCATCCTGAGCGGCTAGAAGCTAGCGCCCTTGAAACTTCCTTGCTTGTAATTACACCGGTGTAACTAGGTGCTTGTCAAGTTGAGAAATGGCAAGTTTCAGGGCTTGGCTGAGGCTTAAACTCAGGGCATGACTATTTTGGTGACCGGCGGAGCGGGCTACATTGGCTCCCACGTGGTCCGTCTGCTTCAGCAGCAGGGTAAGCGGGTCACTGTAATCGATAACCTCTCCTCCGGCAATCAAGCCAGAATTGGCGAATCTCGATTGGTTGAGCTCGATCTAGCCTCGGCCGATGCCAAGCAGACCCTGGTGGAAATCATCCGCGAGGATGCAGTCACCTCGGTAATTCACTTCGCCGCACGCAAGCAAGTCGGCGAATCCGTACTCAAACCAGAGTGGTACTTCGAGCAAAACATCGGTGGCATGGCCAATCTGCTCGAGGCGATGCACGAGTGCGGAGTGAGCCAATTCGTTTTTAGCAGCAGCGCTGCTACCTATGGCATGCCGGATGTGCCGGCAGTCACCGAAGACATCGTCTGCAACCCGATCAACCCCTACGGACAAACCAAGTTGATTGGCGAATGGATGGTAGCCAACGCTGCTCGAGCCTGGGGTTTACGTGGAGTGAATCTTCGCTATTTCAATGTTGCCGGAGCAGGCTGGGTAGATCTTGCCGATACCGCTGTGATGAATCTGGTGCCTATAGTTTTTGCCAAGCTAGCCGCCGGCGAAAAACCGGTGGTCTTCGGTGACGATTACCCAACCGCCGATGGCACCTGCGTTCGCGACTACGTGCACGTGCTCGACTTAGCCGAAGCGCACATCGCTGCTTTGGATTACACCAAAACAGATAATCGTGAGTATGCGACATTTAACGTTGGCACCGGTCACGGCTCAAGCGTGTTCGAAGTGATCAAGGAAATACGTAGAGCTTCTGGCATTGACTTTGAAATCGATGTGCAGCCACGCAGACCAGGTGACCCGCCTTATTTGTGCGCAGATGTTTCTCGCATTGAAAAGTCGCTCGGTTGGAAAGCTAAAAACGGGCTCCCCGAAATAATCGACAGCGCCTGGGCTGCACGTTCCTAATTAGTAACTAGTCCCGGCCGACGGCTAGGTAAACTGTGCCAGCACCGCTGAAGCTCAACAATCGCGCGGAATTACCGATGAAAACGGCCTCGCCTCGGGTCAGCACTTCGCGCTGATCCTGGCTGTTGCTGACAGCAACTTCTCCCCCAATGCAAACCGCGATGGCGTCGCCAGAAATTTGCAAGTCGGCATGCACGCGATTGCCACTCGGTTCGATTCGATAAAGCACAAACTCATCAAATGGAATTTTGAATTCGGTAAGCCCGGCAGCGATTTCTTTTTGCTCCACGAGTTGAATGCCACGCGATTCGAAGTCGACAACTTTTTCTAGTTCGTCAACATCGATGTGTTTCTGAGTGAGTCCGCCGCGGAGCACATTGTCGGACGACGCCATGACTTCTACGCCGAGTCCAGAAAGATAAGCGTGAATATTTCCGGCAGGTAGTGCCAGTGATTGCCCAGGTTGCAAACGCACATGGTTCATGAGTAGCGCAACTGCGACACCTGGGTCGCCAGGGTGTTGTTCGTTGAGTCTGGCGGCAAGCTCAAAGCGACCATCGAAATCCGCGAGCGCGGCAAGCGACAACCCAAGTTCGACAAAGTTGTTTCGTGCGTGCAGTAAGTGCGAGAACAAATTCTGCAAACCTTGCTCTAACAACTGCGCCCAGTGCTCCACCGCTGTATGCAGTTCCGGAGTAATCGGGTAACTCAAAATGTCTTCAAACAGCTCGCGAATCTGTTTGTCAGTCTTGAAGCCGCAAAGTGCCTCAAACTCTGAAACGGCAACGATGGCCTCAGGCTTGTGGTTAGCATCCTTGTAATTCACATTGCCGGCAGCAAAGCCAGCGGCGGCTTGCGCCAAATTCGGATGAGCCTGAATCGACAGTGACTGATCGGCTGCCAAAAATTTCATCAGGAAACTAAGTGGGCGTCCATTTCGAAGTTCCAACAGGCCAACGCCAGAATCTTCGGCGTATGCCATGGAACCAGGGTGGGTGCCGAACCAGATTTCGGCCATCGGTCCACCGGTTTCGGTGTACCCCAGATAGTCGGAAATCAGGGTCTTGGAGCCCCAGGCGTAAGGCTGCGCCTGGTTGGTGATCTTACGAATCAAGGCACTCCATCCGGACGGGTGCTTTAAGGCTACTGAATAGACTTGGATTTCTATGAACGCGATGACGCAGCCGATCCGAGTAATTCTGAATACTCGCGAACCGGGCTATCGCGCCAAAACCTATCTTGCCTATGCCGGGGTCTTTGCCATTGGCGCTGGCGATGCCGTTCGCTACTCGATTGGTTGGCTGGGCTGGGGTATTTTGCTCGGCGTCATGCTGGTGGCTGTAGCCATCCTGTTTTTCAAGAACGAACCAAAGCGAGTCATCCGGCAAATTCCATGGCCGCTGGCTGCGTTGCTAGGAGTCATGTCGCTTAGCACCACCTGGTCGTTCTACCCGGCCTTTACGGCACTTGCAGTTTTTGCTCAACTGGCAACCACACTATTTGGTCTATTCCTCGCCGGCAGTTTTAGTTGGCGTCACCTACTGAAGGTTTTTGCCAATGTCATTCGCTTTATCCTGGCGACATCCTTCATTTTTGAGTTCATCGCTGCAGCAATCGTGCGAGGACCGATTCCACCAATTTTCAAAAACTACTCCGGCGACAAACCTCCGGCGAGCGCCTACTACTGGACTCGCGGTCACCTCTTTGACGGCGACCGCATTCAGGGCATTGTTGGTAACTCAAACCTGCTCGCCTATATCGCAATGATCGGACTCGTGGTGTTTGCCATCGAATATGTGGTGCGAGGAAGATTGCGTGCTCTAAGCGTGGTCAGTTTTGTTGGATCAGTACTTGCGTTTTGGTTAGCCAAGTCAGCTGGAGTTGGTTTTGCAGTGATGGCCATCGCGGTTGCTGCCGTGGTTGCCATTTCGGTTGAGGGTAAGGATCGCGATGTTCGACACCGCACCTATCGATGGGTATGGGCGGTAGCCGGAGTAATCGCAGTTGTGGTTTTGATTTTCCGCGCCGATGTCTTTGCCGCATTTGGCAAGAGCCCAGACATGACCGGTCGAAGCAAAATCTGGAAGAAAGTACTCGGTCTGATTTGGGAGCGTCCGGTGCAGGGCTGGGGCTGGATCTCATACTGGGTGCCTGGCGTAGAGCCATACGACGGACTAGTGGTCATCAAAAAGGTGCCGTATTTCCAGGCGCATAACGCCTATCTAGATACTTGGCTTCAGATAGGCGCGATCGGATTGTTGCTTTTGCTGATCCTAATTGTGCTGACCTTCATCAAGCTGTGGCGCCTCGGAGTGCGTCACACCAATCCGCTTTACCTGTGGCCGATGCTGGTGTTCTTTGGAGTTCTGGCGCAGAATCTCACCGAGAGCCGCATGCTTCTCGAACTTGGTTGGGCGATGGTCGTGCTCTTTGCAGTGAAGGCGAATGACCCCGAAGAGTTCCTCGAGACTCGAGGTAGAACCCCTAAAAGAGCTCGTTTGCTCTCTCTAGGTCTTCGGCGAAGTCAACCTCGACAGCGTATAAATCGCTAATGTCGACGGCCTTGAACCGGGCTCCATCTTTTTCAATCGCGTATTCAATGCCGCGCTCAAAATAATCCTGGTCATCCACTTCGGCTAGTCGCTGAATAAGTGCGGCTTTATCCTGCGCCGAGACATAGTTGATGCCAACTGCTTCGCCAAGCCCACCGACCACTTGCTTCGATAATTCGTTGATGTAACCATCGGCGTCGAGAGTGTACTTAACTTCTTCGTCGCTTACCTTCGACTGATTAACCACGATGAATGATTGGTTCGACTCCATCATCGGAGTTACCCGCACCAAAACCTGCGGATCAAAAACCACATCGCCGTTCATCCAAAGCACTCCGCCATCGCCAGATGCACGAAGTGCCTTTAGCAAACTCTTAGAGGTGTTGGTTTGGTCGTAATACTCGTTGTAAACAAAAGTTGCTTCTGGAAAGCGCTCGATGATGGCTTCGAGTTTGAAGCCGACCACAATCATCACGCGGTAGCTTTCATCGAATGCGAATTTCAGATTGTCGATTTGCTGCTTCATAATAGAACGACCATCGCGTAATTCAGTGAGCGGCTTTGGTAGCGGGCGAGCTAAGCGCGTACCCATACCGGCAGCAAGAATGACGACCTGTTTAGACATGGGTCAAGTCTATGGAATCACCAGTTTTTGACCGATTTTGATGACATCGCTGGTCAGCTTGTTGGCTGTCTTTAGCGCAGCCACAGTGACCCCAAACTTGGTGGCAATTCTCTGCAGGGTATCTCCGCTAACCACGATGTAGGTCTTTGCTGTTGCGGTCGGAGTGGGAGTGGCAGTGGCAGTTTTAGTAGGAGTTGGCGTAGCCGTCTTGGTGGCCGTAGGGGTCGGTGTGCTGGTTACTGTTGGCGTTGGAGTAGGTGTGGCGGTCGGCTCGACCAAAGTTGCCGGAGCGGACTTGCCAAGCGCCTGCTTCTTGGCGAAGTAATAGTCGACCGCTACCGCAGGCAGTAGGTCTCCGCGAAGTTCCTGGTACTTGGTGGCATTGGCGATCTGCCGACGCTGCCCCTTCTGAATCAACCAGAAAACCTTGTCGGGCGTGCGTATGAATCGCCCGAGCTCAGTCGTGGCAATCTTGAGTCGAGCGCAGACCGTCGGTGAAAGTGAGATTGTTCCACCTGCGTAGTGCACTGCATTTTCTGGAGCTACTTTGTAGTAGCTACCGCCAATTGCGATGTAGGTCTGGGCATCGCAGCTCACCTTGCTTCCGGTGAGTTTTGCATTCATTTTGTATCCGGCTAGATCATTCGAGGTCGCCGAGCGAGTCTTACCCAATCCGAACTGGGTGGCGTCATCTGTGTTTGGTACCAATGCCATTGAGTGCGCTCCGGTAATCCAGTAGTTCAAGCCGCTCTTCGACGACTTCACAAATGTTCCGTTAGGAATCACTGTCTTACCCGCGGTGATGAGTGCAAACGCGGCAGTACCAAAAACTTGTACCGTGGGATTCGACATTTCGGCAGCTAATGTCGTGCGATCCGCGGTTGAAATTGTTGGACGCTTCTCGGCAGCGGCAACGTAGTAGACCACCTTGTCGGTCTTGGTCTTCACAAAGAACGGCGCCGTCAACTTTTCATAAATTGTTGGGATGGCGTTGAGCAATGCATCGGTCACAATTGTAGGACTTGCAATGACTTCCTTTGGATTGACAATTAGCTGCTTGCCAACCGAACTAATCAAGTAGGTGTCGCCAGCGGCATTAGCCACGATGCTCTTGATGGCGACTTGACTGTTCGATGCACTAAGTCCATCGGTCGTCATGGTTCCACTTGACTGCGTAAACCAAATCGTGAAGTTCACATCTTTTGCTGTGGCTTCATCGATGGCAAAGTATTGTCCGCCAATGTAGACACCCAGCTGTCCGGTATTCGAGTTTTTGAAAATCGTTCGCTCAGCAATAATTGGCTTACCCCAAGGCAGGTACTTGTACGCGCTGATCTTGGTTGAAGCAGTGAGTGGAGCGCTAATACCGTTGGCAGCCAGTGAATTGCTGTCCAGAATCTGACGCTTCACTCCCTGGCTGATCAGGTACTGACCGGTGCCATCATCACCGGTTACTAGTTCGGTCATCGCCGGACCATCGGCCAGGGCCGCCAACTGCGAACCGGTCAACTGCACTGCCTGAGCACAATCGAGGCCGAAGGTTGTCGCCTGCTGACAGCTACTGAAAGCAAACTTGGTGCTGGCATCAACAAAGTAGTACTGGTTAGTAGCCGACTTCACGATTCGGCTCAGATTACCCATCGACTTGAAGGTGTTCAGGTAATCCTGGGAGATTGTGCCAAGCGGGCCAAGCGGCTTTAATGCATTGATCAAATCCGGGTCGCTAATCAGGTACTTGTTATTGTCAACGATTAGGTAGACATCGGCACCTTCGCCCTTGAGTAAGAATCCACCGCCGATGGTGTTGCCAAACCAGTCGGTGTAAAAGCGCCAGAAGTTTCGGTTTCCGTATGCACTACAAGAGTCACCGGTGCCGTAAAGGTTTTTGAGTGCAGCATCGTTCGGCGTATAAGGCGTGTAGTAATAAAGCGCGGTGGTTGCAATGCTCTTGATCATCACCGGTTTTTTGCCGCAGCTAGAACTCGGGTTGTAAAGAATGTTTGCGGTGCGACCAACTTTTAGGTAGGTGTATGAGCCGCGAGGATCGCCGTACCACTGCAACTGGCCGGCACCCTTGTACAACTGATTGAACAGTCCGGTGTGAACTTTTCCGCAAATTGCCGGGTCGCTGTCAGGGCAACCATAACCCATCGCTGCTTTGTACATGTATGCGGTTGGATTTGTTGCCTGAATCAATCCCTGCTCTTTTTGCAAGAAGACAATAAGTACACGTGGGTTAATGCCGCAGGCACGAGCGATGTCATAAATAATGTTTGAGGCTTTTTGATTGCTCTTTGCTGGCATCGGCGAACACTTGCCGTCTTCGCCGGCCTTCTCTGGTGTGTCCATCACGTAATCGCGCAAACAGGTTGGGCCACCATCGTTAGCTTTACAAACCGGAACTTTGCTTTCCAAGAAGCGTTGGATTTCGGCAGCTGTCATTGTGCCAAAGTCGTAAAAAACGCTGTCACTAATGATCAATCCCGGATCGAATCGACTCACATCCGCTGCACTTGCCGCAGGCGCCTGAATCGAGACAAGGCCAATCAGGCCAAGCAACAAAGTTGTTGCAATGGCGACTGCGCGGCTCAGGATTTTCTTCATTAACTGGTTACGGAATGACTACAGATTGAGTTGCAGAAACTCCGAAATAAGTAGGTGAGTCATATTCGACAGAAACAATAGCCGTGCCCTTGACCAATCCGGCCAGCGGCACATCCATCGGGTGGCACTGAGTGCTATTGACGTTGGCTTCAGCCTTGAATGGCAGACGCTTGGTGGTGTTTCCGTTTTGCAAAATCAGGGTGCAAGTGCCGCCATCTTGGGTCACGTTGCTAACCGCAGCGACTACTGAGAGAACGCCCGCTGCGGCATCAGCGTAGGCATCGCTAATTTGCACGTTTGCCTTCGACTTTGGCACAGCACTAGGGCTGGCCGAGGTTGATTCCGATGGGGTGTCAGTCGGCTCAGCGCTTTGCGATGTGCCTGGGTTCTGATCTGTACCCCAGTTCGGATAGAGCAAAGCACAACCGGAAAGGCTCAGGGCAATTGCGGTTGCGACAAGGACAGATGCAATTTTTTTCATGGCCAACTCTCGCGACGGATGAGTTAAGCCTAACTTTTAGGGCCAGATAAGCCCGAGATTTAGCCTTGGAATCGTCTGCGAGTTAGGCTGCGAGTTGTTTTACGGTCTGCTCACGAGTGCCATGAACGGCCACCCAGACGGCCGACCGTTTTGAACCGCTGGCATTTGCCCAGACCTCTTCATCGGCATCCGCTAGCACCTTCGCGGCACGTGTATGGAACTCGTCAAAGTACTGCTGATCGGTGTCTGGAATCTCACTGACAAACAACTGGAGGTCCATGGAAATAATCCTGGTCAGGTAACTGGCCAGTACCTTCTGCTCGATTAGACCCTTCTCGATAGCGCGCTTAAGAATCTTGTGAATCTGCTCGATGGAAAGTAGTCGATCCTGCAGCGCCTTCAATTCTTTGGTGCGCTTGGAAAGACTTTCCCCCTCAGCACGGACGCGCCAAAAATAACTTGGAGCTTTCAACACATCGAAGCTACCGGCAGCCAAGTAGGCAGTGCAAACCAAAGTCATGTCCTCGTACCAAACACCGGTTGGGAATGCGAACTTGTGCTCCTGCCAAAACTTGAAATCGTAAAGTTTGTTCCAGCTGGTGGCATCTCCCAAGAACTCCGGATGCTGATTCAAGTTGGTTGCAGTTAAGTTCTTGGTGAAAAATTTGGCAGTCGAGGTGCGGGCGAAAAATCTCATGCCGTAGAAGCAGACGGTTTTTCCAACCACAAGTTTTGCACCAGATGATTGTGCCTGCTTTACATATCGTGAAACCGCTGCGAGTGGAAGCAAATCATCGCTGTCGACAAACATGAGGTAATCCGTGTTTTGCGCCGCCGCTACTCCAGCATTGCGCGCGGCACCAAGTCCTTGGTTGTGTTGGGTAACGATGCGAAGTTTCGAAGTTGCCGCCGCGAACTTTTGCAGAATGGCTGCAGAACCATCGGTGGCTCCATCATTGACCGCGATGATTTCAAAGTTTTTGTAATTCTGCGCGAGAAGGCTACGCAAGCAATCGGCTAGGTATTGCTCCACGTTGTACACCGGAACCACAAGCGTCACCTTTGGCATCGAATCATCACGCTGCGATAGGCGGAAACTAAACCACCAGACCAAACGTGCAATCGAATAATAAATAGCCGGCAATAATCCTCCGGCTAGAGCCTTGCGGATACGGGCGATCACGCTTTGCCCCAGACGATGTCGACCACACGCTTTGCCGCGTTGCCATCTTCGAGTGAATTGAACTTCTGCTGCCAGGCTCGATAGCGGGTTTCGTAGTCTTTGCTCACCTGGTCGATGCGGCCGAGGGTTTGCAGCACTTCCGCGTCGGTATTGAGAATTGGGCCTGGAGCCATGGTCTCAAAGTCAAAGTAGAAGCCGCGTTCGGCACGGTAGCGCTCTAGATCTGGAGCGAGGAACATGATTGGCTTGCCGGTCACCGTGTAGTCAAACATCACCGATGAGAAGTCTGTAATCAGTACGTCTGCCGCGATGTACAACTCGGTGACGTCCGGATAAAGAGTCACGTCGATTGCTCGGCCAGCGACTCCGGCGTTGTGTACCGCGTGAGTGTTGGTGTGGCCGCGGTAAATCATTTGGAAACCTTCAGGTAGCTGAATGTTTTCATCCATGAAGTTGACCGACTGCCAGTTGCCAGTGGCACTTCGGTTGTAGTCACGCC
>JBEGSY010000059.1:0-14391 GCA_041179725.1 Actinomycetota bacterium
TTCAAAACATCAACCCAGAGGCCAAACTTGGTATCGGTCCGCCAATCACTGATGGTTTTTACTACGACTTCGATGTCGAGAATCCCTTCACCCCTGAAGATTTGCGAGCACTCGAGAAGCAAATGCAGAAAATCATTCAGTCTGGTCAACGATTCATTCGAAGGGTTACCAACGATGGCGATGCGCGAGTAGAACTTTCAAAAGAGCCTTACAAGCTTGAACTCATCGGTCTTAAGGGCGGCGACGTAGGTGAAGGCGCTGCTGAAGTTGGCACTGGTGAATTAACTATTTACGACAATGTTGATCCGGCAACCGGAAACACAATTTGGAAAGACCTGTGCCGAGGTCCACATCTGCCGAACACTCGAATGATTGGCAATGCCTTTGCATTAACTCGCGTGGCGGCTGCATACTGGCGTGGCAACGAGAAGAACAAACAATTGCAACGCGTTTACGGAACTGCCTGGCCAACTAAGGATGAGCTGCGCGCTCATCAAGAACGACTAGAAGAGGCTGCAAAGCGCGATCATCGTCGTTTGGGACAAGAACTTGATTTGTTCTCATTCCCTGATGAAATTGGTTCTGGGCTAGCGGTATTTCATCCAAAGGGTGGCATCATGCGTCGCGTGATGGAGGACTATTCACGTAAACGACATGAAGAATCGGGTTACGAATTCGTGTACTCGCCGCACATCACTAAGTCGAACTTGTTTGAGATCTCAGGACACCTGGGCTGGTACGCAGACGGCATGTTCCCGCCGATGAAGCTCGATGAAGAAATAGATGAGAACGGTGTTCTTCGTAAGCAAGGTCAGGACTACTACCTGAAGCCTATGAACTGTCCGTTCCACATCTTGATTTACCGTTCACAATCACGTTCATATCGTGATTTACCGCTACGAATGTTCGAATTTGGTTCGGTTTACCGTTACGAAAAATCCGGAACTCTGCACGGATTAACGCGTGTTCGCGGTATGACGCAGGATGACGCTCACCTGTTTGTTACGCCTGAGAGTATGGAATTGGAACTGACTAACGTACTCAACTTCGTTCTTGGTTTGCTTCGTGATTATGGTTTGGATGACTTCTATCTAGAGCTTTCAACCAAAGAAGAAGGAAACCCGAAGTTTGTTGGAGACGACAAGGTCTGGAAGACAGCTACCGCAACGTTGGAGAAAGTAGCTAAACAGTCCGGGCTGGAACTTGTTCCAGATCCGGGTGGCGCTGCGTTTTACGGTCCAAAGATTTCGGTTCAGGCGCGTGATGCAATCGGTCGCACCTGGCAGATGTCTACCATTCAGCTCGACTTCAATTTGCCAGAGCGCTTTGAGCTCGAGTACACAGCCACAGATGGAACTCGTCAGCGACCAGTAATGATTCACCGTGCACTGTTTGGATCAATCGAAAGATTCTTCGGAGTTCTAACCGAGCACTATGCGGGGCATTTCCCTCCTTGGTTAGCTCCACTCCAGGTTGTTGGTATTCCTGTCGCCGAAGAATTCGGGGGTTACCTTGATGACATTGCCGCTCGATTGCGTAGCCATGGAATTCGCATCTCAGTTGATCACAGCGACGACCGCATGCAGAAAAAAATCTTGAACCACACAAAGGCGAAAGTTCCTTTCATGCTTATCGCCGGCGGTCAGGACCGCGATTCTGGTGCTGTTTCATTCCGTTACCGTGATGGACGACAGGAAAACGGAATACCGCTAGACGAGGCTATTGCTCGCATTCTTGAAATCGTGAACAACAAAACGCAGGTATAGGCATGGAAGACGCTGCGTTTCTGCCTGGTGTGCCGAATTCGTTTCAGCACCTTTGGACACCACATCGTCTGGTTTATATCAAGGAAGGCCAGCAACCTGCTGATCACGAATGTCCTTTCTGCTTAGCTCCGGCTAAGTCTGATGAGAAAGCGCTTATTGTTCATCGAGGAAAAACCTGTTTCGTATTGTTGAATCTTTTCCCTTACAACAGCGGACATCTGTTGGTGTGCCCCTATCGTCATGTCTCAACGTACGATTTAGCAACGGAAGCTGAAGTAAATGAGATTGCACTACTCACGCAGCAGGCGATGCGAGTGCTGAGCGGTGTTAGTAAGAATCACGGCTTCAATATCGGTATGAACCTAGGTGAGGTTGCAGGAGCGGGCATAGCCGGGCACCTACACCAGCACATTGTGCCTCGTTGGCGCAATGACGCTAACTTTTTCCCAATCATCGCTGAGACCAAGGCCTTGCCTCGACTTTTAGGGGAAGTGCGTGAAGAAATTCAATCTGCCTGGGATAAATACAGCGCTTAGAATTGTGGCATGACTGATTTCAAGCCAACCACCGGAAGTTCATTAGTAAAGCGCGGTCTTGCCGAAATGCTTAAGGGCGGCGTCATTATGGACGTCGTTACACCAGAGCAAGCGAAAATTGCCGAGGATGCTGGCGCGGTTGCTGTTATGGCGTTAGAGCGTGTACCAGCCGACATTCGAGCACAGGGTGGCGTGGCGCGAATGTCAGACCCAGACATGATTGACGGCATTATCAAAGCCGTTTCTATTCCGGTCATGGCGAAGGCCCGAATTGGTCACTTCGTTGAGGCTCAGATTATTCAGCAGCTTGGTGTTGACTACATCGACGAGTCTGAAGTTTTAAGTCCTGCTGACTATGTCAACCACATCGACAAGTGGAAGTTCACCACACCATTTGTTTGTGGTGCTACTAACTTGGGTGAGGCTCTTCGTCGCATCACTGAAGGTGCAGCAATGATCAGGTCAAAGGGTGAAGCCGGAACCGGTGACGTGTCTGAGGCAACCAAACACATCCGAACTATCAGCTCTGAGATTCGTGCACTCGCCGCGAAGAATGAGGATGAACTCTACGTAGCTGCTAAAGAGCTTCAAGCTCCCTACGAACTTGTGCGCGAAGTCGCTCAAAGCGGCAAACTTCCGGTCGTTATGTTTACCGCCGGAGGTGTAGCAACTCCAGCAGACGCGGCGATGATGATGCAACTAGGCGCCGACGGTGTTTTTGTTGGTTCAGGTATTTTCAAATCTGGCGATCCAATTGCGCGTGCTAAGGCGATCGTAAAGGCTGTAACTTTCTACAACGATCCGAGTGTGCTCGCAGAAGTTAGTCGTGGGCTAGGTGAAGCAATGGTTGGAATCAACGTTAATGATATTCCTGCTCCTCATCGCTTGGCAGACCGCGGTTGGTAATTGGCTTCTAAAACAGTCGGAGTTTTAGCACTACAGGGTGATGTGCGTGAGCATGTTCACACTCTCAATTCTTTGGGTGTTGCAGTTTTAGAAGTTAAGACGCCGGAGCAGTTAGGCAGAGTCGACGCACTGGTAATCCCAGGCGGGGAATCAACCACAATCAGCAAGCTGTCCGAAATTTTCGGAATGTACGATCCGATTCGCGCAGCGATTGCTTCTGGACTACCGGTGCTTGGAACCTGTGCTGGATTGATCATGCTGGGGAACATTCAGGACCCAGCCAGTGGACAAAAATCCTTTGGCGGGCTTGACGTTCAGATTCGACGAAATGCCTTCGGCAATCAAAATGATTCGTTTGAAGCTGATCTGCAGGTAGCAGGCATCGATAGCCCGGTGCATGCCGCATTTATTCGTGCACCGATAGTGGAGTCCGTCGGTGCTGGGGTAGAAGTTCTTGCCAAGCTAGAAGATGGTCGAATCGTTGGGGTTCGTCAGGGTAAACGCATTGGAATTTCTTTTCATCCGGAGGTTACTGGAGAAAATCGCATCCACAAACTGCTGATCGACATTATTTAGCCTCGGGTAAACTTTAGGAAAATCTTCGAAACAGGAGCGTTATGTCTGGCCACTCCAAATGGGCGACTACCAAACACAAGAAAGCCGCCATCGATGGGAAGCGCGCGAAGTTATTCGCAAAGCTAATCAAGAACATCGAAGTTGCAGCACGTCTAGGTGGACCTGATCCCGACGGAAACCCAGCACTATACGATGCAATACAAAAGGGGCGAAAGTCTTCGTTGCCTAACGACAACATCGACCGCGCAATCAAACGAGGTTCCGGCGGCGGTGCGGATGCGGTTGAATATCAGACCATCATGTATGAGGGTTACGGACCAAACGGCGTAGCGCTACTGGTCGAGTGTTTGACCGATAACAAGAACCGAGCGGCCGCTGAGGTTCGACTCGCTTTCAAAAATGGCAACGGCACGATGGCCGACCCAGGTAGTGTCGCCTACCAATTCAGTCGTAAAGGCGTAATCGTCGTTTCTAAGAATCACGGAGCGTCGGAGGATTCCATTCTTGATGCGGTGCTAGAAGTTGGTATCGAGGACATCGAAGATCGTGGTGAACAGTTTGTGATTACAACAGACCCGAGTGTCATGGTTGCAGTTCGTTCTGCTCTGCAAGCGGCAGGTATTGATTATGAATCCGCGGATGCCGAATTTATTTCTTCTTTACCTATGCAGGTTGATGCGGACACTGCTCGCAAGGTTATCGAATTGATTGATGAACTTGAAGATTCTGATGACGTACAGAACGTGTACACGAACTTCGACATGTCTGCTGAAGTTCTAGCTGAACTAGAACGAGACTAGACATGTCGCGCCGCATTCTTGGCGTTGATCCTGGATTAACGCGTTGCGGAGTTGGCATAGTCGACGTTTCCAAAAATCGAACTGTAAAGTTCTGCGATGTTGATACGCTCCGTTCAGATACGAGTTTGGATCTTGACGAGCGCATCGCGAAAATTGCGAATGGAATTGCTGAGAAGATTGAGCGCTTTAAACCTGATTTGATTGCAATTGAGCGAGTTTTCGCTCAGCAAAACCTTCGAAGCGTCATGGGCGTAGCGCAGATTTCGGGCGTGGTTTTGCTTTTGGCCAATCAGAACAAAATCCCAGTTCAAATGCACACTCCATCCGAGGTTAAAGCTGCAGTAACTGGATCCGGAAGAGCAAACAAGGAACAGGTTGGCTACATGGTGGCAAAACTGTTAGGTCTCGATGCCATTCCCAAACCGGCTGATTCGGCTGATGCCTTGGCAATTGCCATAACGGCCGGATGGCGGCCAGAAGCAAAAGTCTCTGCCGGTAAGTTGACCAAGGCGCAGGAACTCTGGCGAGCGGCTGATGCGGCATCCAAGAAATCTCGCCGCGGTTAGTTAGTCTTTTTGCGTGATTGCATCTCTTCGAGGAAACGTACAGAGTAAATCCAGCTCTGCTGTGATTCTCGAAGTTGCCGGCGTTGGCTATCAGGTTTTGGTACCGGGAACGGTGGCTTCTGCCCTGCAAATCGGTGATTCGGCCATTCTGTTCACAACCCTGGTTGTTCGCGAAGACAGTTTTCAGCTTTTTGGTTTTGAAGGCGTTGAGCAACAAGGTTTGTTCGATCTTTTGCGGAGTGTTTCTGGTGTTGGCCCAAAAACGGCTTTGTCGATAATCTCGACGCTTTCCCCAGCAGAGATTTCTGAAGCCGTCACTGAAGAAAATTCAATACCTTTTGAAAAAGTTAGCGGTGTTGGAGTTAAGACGGCGAAGTTGATCGTTGTCACTCTGGCCGGCAAAATAAAGTCGACAAGTAAAACCGGAAACACAGTTTCATCAGATCTTCTTTCGGCACTGCAGAGTCTAGGTTGGAGTGAGAAAGTTGCATCTCCGATTGTCGACCATGTATGCGCGTTACATCCAAATAGCGGTATGCCTGAATTGATTCGTGCATGTCTGTCAATGCTTGGTAAATAGAGATGAGTGACATCACTAATCCTGACAAGGATCAAAGCGAATTAGCTTTTGAGTCTGCACTTAGACCTAGCAGCCTAGAAGAGTTCATCGGACAGGAGAATGTGAGACGTCAAGTCTCTCTAATCCTTGAAGCGGCAAAACTGCAATCTCGAGCAGCTGATCACATGCTTTTTGCAGGGCCACCAGGTTTAGGAAAAACAACGCTTGCCATGATTGTGGCAAACGAAAGTCAAGGCAGTCTTCGAGTAACGAGTGGGCCAACAATTCAGCATGCGGGTGATTTGGCTGCGATTCTTGCATCTTTAGTTTCCGGGGATGTTTTGTTCATCGATGAAATTCATCGCATGTCCAAGAGCGCGGAAGAAATGCTCTATCTAGCGATGGAAGACTATCGAATTGACATCATGGTGGGCAAGGGCCCCGGAGCTACATCAGTTCCTCTGGAACTTGAGTCTTTCACGCTTATAGGCGCAACCACTAGGAGTGGTCTGTTGGCGAATCCACTTCGTGACCGGTTCGGTTTCACGGCAAATCTCGAGTTTTACTCGGAAGATGAATTAGTCGCCGTGATTATGCGTGCAAGTCGAAAGCTTGGCATTGCGCTTTCCGAAACCGGTGCGTCTGCAATTGCAGTACGTAGCCGTGGAACTCCGAGAATTGCCAACCGCCTGCTCAGGAGAGTGCGCGACTTCGGCCTAGTTGAGGGGCACGAATCAATCGATGAGAATGTTGCCAGAGCAGCGTTAAAACTCTTTGAAGTAGACGATTTTGGCTTAGATCGCTTGGATAGAGACGTCTTGCATCTACTTTGCACCCAGTACGCCGGACGAGCGGTCGGGATTTCTACCATCGCGGTTGCGGTTGGTGAGGAGCAGGACACCATCGAATCGGTGGTTGAGCCTTACCTTGTTCGCACTGGCTTGGTTTCTCGAACCGCCAAGGGTAGGGAAGCGACGCAAAAGGCATACCAACACTTGGGGCTAAAAGCGCTTACCAACGGTCAAACCCCACTGTTTGACTTATAATTGGCGAGGACGCGTTCCCGCGTCATTGTCCGTAAATAGGACATATCACCGATCAGATTGGTTTCCCTTGGAAAACTTCTTTTTACTCGCTGCGCTTGCAGTGATGATTTTCTTCATGGTCATGAGTAACAAAAAGCGTAAGAAGCAGGCTGAAGAGCTTCAGTCGTCAATTGCGGTTGGTTCAAGCGTCATGCTGACCAGTGGTGTTTACGGAACTGTCATCTCAGCAGATTCAGACCGAATCGTGATCGAATCTACGCCTGGCACCAAGCTGTCAGTCAATAAGCTCGCAGTTCGTTCTGTTGAGGCTCCGAAGCCAGCGGCAGAAAAGCCAGCGGCTAAGAAAGCTTCTCCTGCAACCAAGAAGCCTGCAGCTAAGAAGCCTGCAGCATCAAAGACTAAATAACTCCTAGCAAGGAAATTCCGTGGCTGTTTCATCTGTAACTAAGCACGCGCGCAAGCGCTTGGCTTGGCTTTTAGCTCTAATCATCACTTTTGCCGGAATCATCGGCTTGGGTATTGCAACCAATACTCAAGGTGCAACCTTTGCACCGGAGTTGGCATTAGACCTTCAGGGTGGAACATCCATCATTCTTGCGCCATCTGTAGCAGACGGTAAGACAGTTTCAGCTGAACAGTTGAATCAGGCAGTTTCGATTATTCGCCAACGTGTGGACTCAACCGGTGTTTCGGAGTCGACTATCACGACTTCGGGCAACAAAAACATCATTGTTGAGATTCCTGGTACTCCATCAGACAGCACACTTCAGTTGATCAAGAGTTCGGCCAAACTTGAATTCCGTGCCGTTCTAGTGACTGATGCCGGAACTTCAGCGTCGGTCGGCGGAGACTCAAGTGCGTCAGCTAGCCCTTCAGCGAAAGCGAGTGCTAGTGCCAGTGCAAGTACAACGCCTAACGCTGCGCCAACTGACGCAAGCGACCTGAACTGGGTTAGCGCGGAACTTCGGGCCAAATATGATGCATTCAGTTGTGCAACTGAGTTCCGACAGCCTGGTCAGGTCGACGATGCAACTCAACCGCTTATCACATGCGACTCGAGCCGAACCCAAAAGTTCATCCTCGGACCGGTAGAGGTTGACGGTACCAACATTGCTAACGCCGAGGCTGGAACCGTAACCACTTCAACCGGAGCTTCAACTAACACTTGGGCTGTGAATCTAGAATTCGACAACAGTGGAACCGCTGCCTTCAGCGCAGTTACTTCTCGTTTGTATCCGCTTGCTAGTCCACGCAATCAGTTTGCCGTTACCTTAGACGGCTACGTAATTACCGCTCCGCAGACCAACGCGGTTATCACCAACGGTTCTGCGCAGATTACCGGAAGCTTCACCCAGGAGTCATCAAAGGCTCTAGCTGATCAGCTGAAATACGGTTCACTACCGATTGGTTTCGAAGTTCAAAGCCAGGAGAACATCTCTGCAACTCTCGGAACAGAATCGCTCAAGGGTGGTTTGCTTGCTGGAGCTATTGGACTACTGCTTGTAATTATCTATTCGATTTTCCAGTACCGAGGACTTGCAGTGGTAACAATCGGTTCGCTTATTGTGGCAGCAATTCTGGTTTACCTTGCAATCTCGATTCTTTCTTGGCGCCAGGGATATCGACTTTCACTTGCTGGCGTTGCCGGTTTGATTGTTGCTATCGGTATCACTGCCGACTCGTTCATTGTTTACTTCGAACGAGTTCGCGATGAGCTTCGTGACGGTCGCACACTTTCTGCTGCTGTTGATTCTGGTTGGAAGCGTGCGATTCGAACCATCTTGGTTTCTGACGGCGTCAGTATGTTGGCTGCTGTTGTTCTCTGGGCTCTCACTGTCGGAAGCGTAAAGGGCTTCGCGTTCACACTAGGCCTAACCACCTTGATCGACCTAGCCGTAGTTGCTTTGTTCACACATCCAATGCTTCAGATTCTCGCGCAGAGTAAATTCTTCTCTTCAGGCCACAGGCTCAGTGGCTTCGACGCTAGTGCACTTGGCGGAAAAACTTATGTTGGCCGAGGACAGTTCCGTGTGGCCGAGCAAGTTGGCGCTGCTAAGCGCGGCAAGGTTTCTAAAGAAGCTAGCCGACGCCAAACAATTGCCGAGCGTAAAGCCAATGAATCTGCAAATGGAGGACAGAACTAATGTCAAAGTTCAGTGAATTAGGTAACGACCTCTACACCGGCAAGCGTTCATTCGACTTTGTTGGAAAGCGAAAGATTTTCTACGTAATCGCATTGGTCATGGTGGCGCTTGCCATCGTAATTCCGATTGCACGTGGTGGCTTCAACTTTGGTATCGAATTCCGCGGCGGATCGGAATTCCGTGTAACCGGAGTTTCGCAGAGCACAGAACAATCAGCAATTGCTGCAGTTAAGTCGGTTGTATCTTCAGCGAATCCTCTCGTAACCGCTGTGGGTACCGATGGTTTGCGTATCCAGACCGACAAGCTAAGTGATACTGAGTCGGAAGCAGTGCGCCAGGCACTCGCCACCGCCTACAAAATTGAAGGCAGCCAGGTGGCTAGCTCTTTTGTTGGTGCCAACTGGGGAGCGGACATCACTGGCAAGGCTGTTAATGGCCTAGTCGTATTTATCGCACTAGCGGCAATACTCATGGCACTTTACTTCCGCACTCTTAAGATGTCGTTGGCTGCCATGCTTGCTCTGCTACATGACCTGATTATCACCGCAGGTGTCTACGGCGTCGTCGGCTTTGAAGTTACACCAGCCGCAGTAATTGGCTTTTTGACTATCCTTGGTTACTCGCTTTACGACACCGTTGTGGTTTTTGACAAGATTCGAGAAAACACATTTGAGGTTGAATTCAGCGAGACTGCAACATTTGCGGAAAGGGTCAATCTGGCAATCAATCAGACTCTGGTGCGTTCTGTAAACACTTCGATTGTGGCGGTTCTGCCTGTGGCAGCGATTCTGTTCATTGGTTCAACCTTGCTTGGCGCCGGAACATTGCGCGACATTTCGCTAGCTTTGTTCATCGGTATTGTTGTTGGAACTTACTCAACCATTTTCATCGCGGCTCCGTTTTACTCTCACCTCCGAGAGGGCGAGGCAAAATACGCGAGTGCGGCGAAAAAGGTTCTTGCTTCGCGCTAGTTGATAATCTGGGGTAACCACGACCGCAGGAGCTCTAGTGACCGATCCAACGCCAACAGGCAGTATCAGCACTTTACGTGGCATGCTTCCGAGAATCTTCTCGAAGTACGGCGTCTACACTTCAGAACTGAATGAAATTGTTCGTCTAGCTCGCTTGAATCACCCTAAAGCGGACACATCAATCATTGAGCGAGCTTTCGTCGTAGCCGAAGAAGCTCACAGAGAGCAAACCCGTAAAAGCGGTGAGCCATACATTACCCACCCACTAGCGGTCACGCAGATTCTTGCTGAGCTTGGTATCGGTCCGATTACTCTTGCTGCCTCGCTACTTCATGACACGGTTGAGGACACGGAATACAAACTTGAGCAACTAGAGAAAGACTTCGGTGCCGAAGTCGCCATGTTGGTAGACGGTGTAACCAAGCTCGACAAGGTAAAGTTTGGTGATCATGCACAGGCCGAAACCGTGCGCAAGATGGTGGTCGCGATGTCGAAAGACATCCGCGTGCTTGTTATCAAATTGGCCGACCGTCTGCACAATGCTCGAACTTGGGGTTTTGTTTCCGCTGAATCTGCAAAACGCAAAGCACAAGAAACTCTCGAAATTTATGCGCCTCTTGCACATCGACTAGGTATCAGCACAATCAAGTGGGAGCTGGAAGATATCTCGTTCTCCGTGCTTTATCCAAAAGTCTACGAAGAGATCGTCAATTTGGTGGGGCAGAGAGCGCCGCAACGTGAACAGGTGATTGACTCAATCATTTCTGAAATTGAAGATGATCTACGTGAAAGCAAAATCAAAGGCAAAGTTGCTGGTCGCCCAAAGCAGTACTACAGCATTTATCAGAAGATGGTTGTTCGTGGACGCGAATTTGACGACATTTACGATCTCGTTGGAATCCGAGTGCTGGTTAATTCGGTTCGCGATTGCTACGCGGTTCTAGGAGCCATCCACGCGCGTTGGAATCCGGTACCGGGTCGCTTCAAAGACTACATAGCAATGCCTAAGTTCAACCTGTATCAGTCCCTGCACACCACCGTGATTGGGCCAAAGGGTCGTTCTGTTGAGATTCAAATCCGCACTCACGAAATGCATCAGCGTGCGGAATATGGTGTTGCGGCTCACTGGAAATACAAGGAACAGATTGGCGAGAGCACAGAGCGCAATGATGAAGATCTGGCCTGGCTTAAGCACCTAAGCGATTGGCAGGCAGAGACACAGGATCCAAGTGAATTCCTTGACTCACTGCGCTTTGAAATTGGCGCCAAAGAAGTCTATGTATTCACACCTAAAGGCAAGGTGATTGGTCTAGCAGGGGGAGCAACTCCTGTCGACTTCGCTTACGCCGTGCACACTGATGTTGGTCATCGAACAATGGGTGCAAAGGTAAATGGACGTTTAGTTCCGCTTGATACACCGTTGCAGTCTGGCGATACGGTTGAGATTTTTACCAGCAAATCACCAGAGGCAGCTCCAAGCAAGGATTGGCTAAATTTCGTCAAGTCTCCGCGAGCCAGGGCAAAGATTAAGCAATGGTTCTCAGCGGAGCGTCGTGAAGATGCAATCGAACTAGGCAAAGAATCAATTGCCAAGGCGCTACGCAAACACAACTTGCCACTCCAAAAAATTCTCTCTTCAGAATCCATTTTGGACTTGGCACACGAGCTTCGACTTAACGATGTCGAGTCACTGTATGCAGCCGTTGGTGAAGGTCACATTTCGTCACAGCAGGTTGTCGAGAAACTCAGCGCATCTATTGCCACAGACGCTGATGCTGCTGAGGCTGTATTCGAACTTCCAAATCGAGCTCGATCGCAGAATCGTAATCGAGCTAATGATTCTGGGATTCTAGTTCGCGGAGATGCCGATGTCATGGCCAAGTTGGCCCGATGCTGCACTCCAGTGCCCGGGGACGAGATAATCGGCTTCGTAACTAGGGGAGCAGGGGTGTCTGTTCATCGCGCGGATTGCAAGAACAGTGAACAACTGAGAAGTCAACCTGAGCGCCTCATGGAAGTTTCATGGGCACCGAACTCTAAGTCGCTGTTCCTAGTTCAGATTCAAATTGAGGCGCTCGACCGCTCTGGTTTGCTGTCAGACGTTACTCGCGTACTAAGCGAACACCATGTAAACATCTTGTCGGCATCGGTATCGACCAGATCAGATCGTGTAGCCCTCAGCAGATTTGTATTTGAAATGGGCGACCCAGGCACGCTGGAACACCTACTGAATGCCGTTAAGCGGATTGAGGCGGTTTACGATGTCTACCGCGTTCACAATGGCTAGTTTGCTGCTGCCCTAACGGTTTCCAGCCAGGTCTTACGAGCCGATAGCGCCTCGGTTGCATCCTTGATCTTCTTCTCGTTCTTCGAAGTGGTTGCGGCTGCTAGTTCCGACTCAAGTTTCTTGATTGAATCTTCGAGCTGTGAAATTACCGAATTGCTGCGGTCAATAGACGCAGGGTCGCTCTTGCGCCAGTGATCTTGTTCGGCAGTTTTGACCTTGTTCTCGATCGCACGAAGTTTGTCCTCAACTTCACGAAGTTTGTCCTTCGGAATACGACCAATCTTCTCCCACTTCTTTTGAAGTTCTTGAAGTTGCTTCTTAGCCTCATCAAGACCCGCGGCTGGATCTATCGTTGAGTATTGCTTCAACAACTCGAGTTTCTTGGTTAGATTCTCGCTCTGTTCCACATTTTCTACTGCTGCTGTTGCTTGTCGAGCAGAGTAGATAGTGTCCCCGGCAGCTTTGAAGCGCGCCCATAATGCGTCGTCTGACTTACCCGGTGTGCGCCCTGCAGATTTCCAGCTGTCCAAAAGTTTTTTGTATTCGACCATTGAATCTGATCCGGCCGCTGCTAACTTTTCAGCAGCTTCGACAATCTCAACCTTCTTAGCGCGAACAGCCTTGTTAGTTGAATCAAGTGAAGCAAAGTACTGACGCTTAGCTGTTTCAAAACGAGTGCGAGCGAGAGAGAATCGCTTCCAAATCGGATCGGCCTGGGTTTTAGAAACCTTCGCACCGCTCTTTTGAGCTGCCTGCCAGTCGGCGAAAAGCTTCGCCATCTTCTCTCCAGATTGTTTCCACTGTGTCTTTGAGGCGTCCTGGTTGGCAATTGCTTCAGCAGCCTCAGCGAGCGCGATGCGAGTGGCTAAGGCCTCTGCAACAGCCTCCTTGTTGGCCTCCGCCTTCGCAGCACCTAACTCGGCGATCGCAGGTGCTAGTGCAGCAACGCGACTACGAAGGTTGTTAAGGTCTCCAACCGCGCTTGGGCTGACGAGTTCATCTGCCAGTTTGGTGGCTTGTTTCCCCAGATTGGCAGCGTCAACTTTATTCTTTACACGCTGTTCCAGGATGCGAACCTGCGCCTCAAGGTCTGCGAACTTGCGCTCGAAGAACGCCAACGCCTCTTCCGGAGTTACGTTTGGATACTGACCCACTTGACGTTCTGAACCGAGCTCGAGAACGTAGACGTTGTTTTCAGCGTCGACTCGGCCGAATTTACTGGTTGCAGTCATGGGTAGCTCCTTTAGCTATACGCGGTTGCGTTCGTGTGCGTTTTGATTAGTTTAGTTTGATTGCGCCGAGCTTAGTTTCGACGACTGGCTTTCCATCACCTGCACCACCGGCAACGCCAGCCTTGATGATTGGATCAAGTCCGTCCAAGCCAGAAGTAATTTCTCCAAATACGGTGTAGTTAGGCATCAGGGGAGAATCAGCGTAAACGATGAAGAACTGTGACCCGTTGGTGTACGCACCGCCACTATTCGCCATTGCGAGAACACCTTTTTTGTAAGTTGCTACGCCCGAGGCATCGGCAGCCGGCGCATTCTCAATCGGACCGAATGAGTAGCCAGGTCCGCCGGTTCCGGTGCCGGTCGGATCACCACACTGGAGAACGAAGATGCCTGAGGTGGTCAATCGGTGACAAGGAACGTCCTTGTAGAAATCTTTTTTGCTAAGTGCTATGAAGTTGGCCGAAGCTTGGGGAGCTGTATCACCAAATAGCTTGATTCCTAGGTTGGCAGAGTTGACAGCCATGGTTCCGGTCCAAGTGCGATTCTCAGCAATTGAAACATCTGGAACAAGTGGGCCATTTGATTCCTGAGCAGCAGGCGTTGCTGATGGCGTAGCAGATGCTGAGGCAGTTGGCTCTGGATGTAGAGCACTGTATGCAAACTGGGAACCGAAGGCCACTACGAGTGCAACAGCACCGGCGATAATTGCAATCTTGTTGTCAGCTTTGCGTCGAAGGGAGTGCTTGGCGTGTGCCTGTTGCTTAGCTTCGTATTCGGCCAACTTGTTCGAAGTTGAGCTGAATAAGTTCTGTTGCTTTTTCTTAGATGCCAAGTTTTCCTCCGATAAACGCTACCTTGGCATTTTACGCCGTAGGCGGGTGTCTCTGCTTGTAACCTGAACCTATGACTAGCAGCATCTTCGAGGGCCTCGCACCACTAGCGGCCAGGATGCGGCCAAGAACCCTTCAAGAAGTGGTTGGTCAATCACAGATCTTGAAACCA
>JBEGSY010000060.1:0-4635 GCA_041179725.1 Actinomycetota bacterium
TATGTCCTTCATCAAGGGCACTGTCTAGCAAGAAACTTTGAATCTCTAAACCTTCATCGGTTTCGCGGACACCGCGAACCAGTAGTCCATCGGTAATGCCGGTAAGGACGAAAACAAATCGCTCGCCCCAAACTAAATCATTGAGTTCGAGTTTTTTCTCGAGATCGTAACCGGCATCTAGTGCACGCTCGATTTCGTCTGGGTCGCTAGGCGCGAATCTACCCTGCATGTGCCCGCCAAGGATCTGAATTGCGCATGCGGTAGCTACTCCCTCTGGGCAGCCACCGACTCCGATAAGCATGTCGACTCCGCTGTCTGAAGTTGCAGCGGCAACTGCCATAGCAACATCACCTTCGTCGAAAGAAACCCAAGTTGCTCCGGATGCTTCGACTTCGGCAATCACATCGCGATTGCGTTCCTTGTTGATTACTGCAACGCGTACGTCGGAAACCGGAATGTCTTTTGCCTCGGCAAGACGTCGAATGTTTTCGGTAGGAGTGAAGTCGATGTCGCAAACACCGATGCCTTCTGCTCCGGTGACAAGTTTCTTCATGTAATAAACGTCTTTGCACTCGAGCATCTTGCCGCGCTCTGCTGCAGCGATTACGCTCACTGCGCCTTCGATGTTGTCAGCCGCGAGCGCGGTGCCGTCTACTGGGTCGACTGCGATGTCCCAGTCAACTTTTCCGTTACCGATGATTTCACCGTTGAACAACATCGGTGCTTCGTCTTTTTCGCCTTCGCCGATTACCACTACCCCGCCAAACTCGGCACCGCGCAGTGAAGAACGCATTGCGTCAACAGCTGCGCCATCAACAATGTTTTTATCTCCGCAGCCAACTTGGGGCCACGCACCGGCAGCGGCAGCAACTGCCGACGCAAATAGGTCGAGGGTTGGTTGGCCAACATCGTTTAGCTTCATCTTGGCTAAACTATAACCATCCAATGAAGCCCCCTTTAGGAGTTTGGCCATGCCTGTTGCAACCCCAGATCAGTACCTTGAAATGCTTGACCGCGCAAAGCAGGGTGGCTTCGCTTACCCAGCCATCAACGTCTCTAGCTCACAGACCCTGAATGCCGCTCTTGCTGGTCTGCAGGCAGCTGGCTCAGACGGCATCATCCAGGTGACCACCGGTGGTGGTGACTACTGGTCAGGCCCAACCATCAAGAACATGGCTTCAGGTGCTGCCGCAATGGCAGCATTTGCTCGTGAGGTTGCCAAGAACTACGGCATCACCGTTGCGCTTCACACCGACCACTGCGCAAAGGACCAGCTCGACAAGCTCGTGCGTCCGCTAATCGCAATTTCTCAGGACCGCGTAAAGCGCGGCGAAGACCCGCTATTCAACTCACACATGTGGGATGGCTCTGCCGTACCAATGGCAGAGAACCTACAGATTGCTCAGGAAATGCTGAAGCTAACCAGTGGCATCGGTGCCGTGCTTGAGATTGAAGTTGGCGTTGTTGGTGGAGAAGAAGACGGCGTTGAGGGTGGCATGGGTGAGCACCTATACACAACTCCAGCCGATGGACTTCAGACAGCAGAGGCACTGGGTCTTGGCGAAAACGGCCGCTACATGGTTGCTCTAACTTTCGGAAACGTACACGGCGTATATAAGCCAGGTAACGTGAAGCTTCGCCCAGAACTACTTGGCGAGATTCAGGCAGCCGTTGGCGAGAAGTACGGCCGCAACAAGCCGTTCGACCTCGTGTTCCACGGTGGATCAGGTTCAACACCTCAGGAAATCGCTGAGGCAGTAAGCCACGGTGTTATCAAGATGAACATCGACACCGACTTGCAGTACGCATTCACCCGTCCAGTAGTTGACCACATGCTGAAGAACTACGACGGCGTGCTAAAGATCGACGGCGAAGTTGGAAACAAGAAGGCTTACGACCCACGTGCTTGGGGCAAGTCTGCTGAGGCTGGAATGTCAGCTCGCGTGGTTGAAGCTGCTACTGAGCTTGGCTCAGCCGGCAAGTCAAAGACTGCTTAATTTCAAATGTCTGCTGGAAGCCCGTTCTATGAGAATGGGCTTCCGCGTTTTAAGGGCGAGTACCGCGAAGGCAAGATGCACGGGCACTGGGAGTTCTATCGCAAGGACGGCAGCCTTATGCGCAGCGGTGATTTCGACCTAGATCGTCAGGTTGGCATTTGGCGCACCTTCGATCGCGAAGGCAAGCTAGTTAAAGAAACTAATTTCGGTAATTAGCGCTTGGCTTTGTTGCTGGTGTCTTCCCCAGCAGCTTTAAGTTCTTTGCGCAATTCCTTAGGTAGCGAGAACTGTACGTCTTCTTCTGCGGTTTGCACGAGCGAAACATCGCCGAATCCTCGTTTAGCGATGTATTCGAGTACTTCTTCAACAAGTTCTTCGGGAACCGATGCGCCTGAAGAAACACCGATGGTCTCTACTCCGTCAAACCACTCATCTTTTATTTCACTCGCGTAGTCAATTCTGTAGGAAGCTTTTGCTCCGGCTTCGAGAGCAACTTCGACAAGTCGAACCGTGTTCGATGAGTTTGCCGAACCTACCACAAGAACGAGATCGCTTTCAGCTCCAACTTTTTTGATGGCAACCTGACGGTTTTGAGTTGCATAACAGATGTCGTCACTTGGTGGGTTTTGCAAAGTTGGATATTTTTCACGAAGCTTCAAAACCGTTTGCATCGTTTCGTCCACCGAAAGAGTGGTTTGCGAAAGCCAAATGACCTTGCTTGGATCCTTCACGCTAGAAGCAGCAATTGATTCGTCACCGTCGACGACCTGTACTACTTCCGGAGCTTCGCCGGCGGTGCCTTCTACTTCTTCATGGCCTTCGTGACCCACTAGAAGAATGTCGTAGCCCTCTTTGGCAAATCGCTGTACCTCCTTGTGAACCTTGGTCACTAGCGGGCAGGTGGCATCGATAGTGTTCAAGCCCCGAGCCTCGGCCGCTGCCACTACTGCGGGAGAGACTCCGTGAGCAGAGAAAACTAGAGTGGCGCCTTCTGGAACCTGGTCTACCTCATCAACAAATACGGCCCCGCGCTTCTCCAGGGAAGAAACCACGTGCTTGTTGTGCACGATCTGCTTGCGCACGTAAACCGGAGCGCCATAGTGGTCCAGTGCCTTTTCGACCGCAATCACAGCGCGGTCTACTCCTGCGCAATAACCTCGAGGAGAGGCCAAAAGCACCTTTTTGCCCGAGGTAGTCTTGATGTCAGTCACGTGACAAGTCTAAATGTAGGGGCCAGATGAGCGAAGAGTTAGAGACCTCCGCCCCTAAAGCCAATTCGGCGGACGACCCATGGCCGGTCTCCCATTTATCGGCAAACCTCAAGGCATATATTGATCGCCTTGGAATGGTTTGGGTTGAGGGTGAACTGACCAAACCGTCACTAAAGGGTTCTACTTTCTTTGGTGAATTGCGCGATATGCAAGAAGACATGGCCATTGCCGTGCACTCATTCAAGGCTGGCGAATTTCCCCAAGATGTTGGTCAGGGTGATCGCGTCGCTGTTTTAGTAAAACCAGACTTCTGGAAGAAGTCGGGAAAAATCTCGATGATGATTCACGAGCTGCGCAAAGTAGGCCTTGGCGAACTGCTCGAACGAATCCAACGCCTACGTGAAAAACTCACTGCCGAAGGCTTGACCGACCCAGCACGTAAACAAAAACTTCCATTCCTACCGAATTGCATCGGATTGATTACCGGAAAAGATAGTGATGCCGAAAAAGATGTCCTGCAAAATGCAAAACTTCGTTGGCCTGATGTCAAGTTCAAAGTAGTTAACACCAAAGTCCAGGGTGACAGCGCTGCTCCAGAAATTATCGCGGCCATCAAGAAACTTGACGAAGATCCAGAGGTTGATGTCATCATCATCGCTCGCGGTGGTGGTGCGTTTGGTGACCTATTGGTTTTCTCAGATGAAAACTTAGTTCGCACCGCAGCTAACGCAAAGACTCCAATTGTCTCGGCGATTGGTCACGAAGCTGATCGTCCGGTGTTGGATGACGTGGCAGACCTGCGCGCTTCCACTCCAACCGACGCAGCTAAGCGCGTGGTGCCAGATATTCAAGAAGAGCGCGCCTTTCTCGATCAACTGCTCGGCCGCGGCTTCAACCGAATCTTCAACTATGTGCAGAACCAGGCTGACCTGATTGGGCAGCTGCGCAGCCGTCCGGCATTGGCTAACCCGTACACATTTATTGAGGTGCACGAGGTAGAGATCGCTGAGCTAATCCAATCGGTAGAGGATTACATCGACGGCATGCTCGACAAGGAAATGACCAAAATCGAACACCTTCGCAAACTCGCTGTTTCGCTATCCCCTCAATCCACCCTCGACCGTGGCTATTCGGTAGTGCGTGACACCGAGGGACATGTCATTACCGACCCAGCCAAACTCAAGGCAGGCACCAAACTCAAGCTCCGTCTAGCCAAGGGCGAGGCTTCGGCCACAGCAGACTAAAAGATAGGCTTTAAGCACAATGAGCGACAAAAAATCAGCAGACATCAGCGGACTTTCCTATGAGGCCGCTCGCGACGAACTTCAGAAAGTTGTCGCGGAGCTTGAGGCTGGTTCCGTGACCCTAGAGGCATCGATGGCTCTTTGGGAACGCGCCGAGGCTCTAGCAGCTCACTGCGAGGCACA
>JBEGSY010000061.1:0-4003 GCA_041179725.1 Actinomycetota bacterium
GATGGCTTTGCTTCGACAGAGGCAACTTCGATATTTACCGACCCTGACTTCATGCCAATTGCGATTTGCTCTGCTTCAGCTTCGCTAAGCACTCGAACGTCAGCCTTAAGCTCACCGGAATCGTTGAAACTCTCGCCAGTGGCGATACGCTTGCCGTCTAGTGAAAGAAGCTTCGCTTCGAAATTTGGTTCGCCAGAAACTTTTGAATCGAGAATTGCTTTTACGTCGTAATAACTTGCCGAGATGAAAGCCATGCGCTCACGCTCACGCTCAACTACCAAACGCATCGCAGGTGACTGCACGCGACCGGCACTCAAACCGCGATTAATTTTGCGCCAAAGCACTGGCGATACTTCATAGCCGTACAGGCGATCGACCACACGACGAGTTTCCTGAGCCTGAACTAGGTTGTCGTCGATGTCGCGGGTTTGACTAACAGCAGCCTGGATGGCTTCTTTGGTGATCTCGTGGAACACCATTCGCTTGACCGGAACCTTTGGCTTGAGCACCTGCAAAAGATGCCAGGCGATGGCCTCACCCTCGCGGTCTTCATCGGTAGCAAGGAGCAGTTCGTCTGCATCCTTTAGGGCCGACTTCAGGTCGGCTACGGTTTTGCTCTTGCCGGCCGAAATGGCGTACATCGGCTCGAAGTCATTTTCGATGTCGATTGAGAACTTGCCGACCGAGGTCTTCTTGAGCTCCTTAGGGACATCCTTAGTGTCGATGAGGTCGCGGATGTGACCAACCGAGGCCAGCACTTCGTACTCTCCACCGAGGTACTTAGAGATGGTCTTCGCCTTGGCCGGCGACTCTACGATTACCAGTTTCTTTGCCACTAAGTTGTCTCCCTATTCAGGTGGCCCCGCCCTGGCGTCTGCCACCAGGTCAAACTGCTCGGAGCGCAGCCTTAAAAAACATTCGAAGTCGACAATACGACAAAAAGCGATTTTGACCATATACATATGTGCAAATTGGTCAGCCACCTCACAGGGATAACCCGTGGTCAAACCCCGGACAGAATCTGCCACCGCCACGGCTATTTGCTCAGCTTGAACCTGCAATTTCTGGGCCGCAAATAGCCTGGACACCGCTAAATTACTGCCCACCAGCACCGCAAGCAGTGACAGCACGACACCGAGCCCAAGAATTGTGCCGGATCCCGAATTCGACCGATTTCGGCCCAAAATAATTTTTCTCACAATCCCAGCTTCCGGGCGCATTCTCGGTCAGCTATCGGGAACGGTAAGCCAGGCAAGCCCGGCAGCAAATAATCAGCAGATAGCTCAACGCATAGATAATTTTCGAGGTCGAACACCTCGATCCGTTTGCCCTGAATAAGAAAATCGAGTTTTTCCTGCGTTTCTCCCCTAGCCAGTGCTCGACTAACCGTGGCCGCGACGGAGACCAGTTTGAGCCGCTCGAGCTGCAAAGACAATGCTCCGAGGCTGATGCCAAGAATCATCGCAACTACCGGAAGCACCATTACAAACTCGGCACTTACCGAGCCGTCGCTACCCCGCCGGAGTTGCACTATCGGAAGGCGCAACAAAAGTTAGTGCGCTCTTAACTAAATCGAAGAGAATAGACCTCACTTCTTCGCTGCGCATAATCACCACCAAGAGCCCGGCAAAGCCAACCGCAGCCATTGTGGCAATTGCGTACTCTGCGGTAGCAGCTCCTGTTTCATCGTGAATTATTTGCTTCATTTATGCTCCTTTATTTTGAACCAGAAAAGATAGCGCAAGTGGCACTACTGCAATCAGCGCAAACGCCGGTAACACGCTCGCCCCGAGTGGAATCATTAACCTCACCGAAAGTTTTTCTAGAGCGAGGGACTTTTTGTAATTGGTTTCGCCACGAATAACATCTGCTTTTTCGACGAGCAATTTGCTCAAAGCTGCACCGGTTTGATTTGAAAGTTCCACCAGTTCTTGTAATTCATTTTGCAAGTTGTTTTCAAATTCACAATTTCCACTTGCTAAATCAACGGCTTGCTTGGTTGTGATGCCTGCCGAAAGTCCAATCGCAATTGCATCCAGAAAAATCGCCGGGTCATGTGATTCGGCCCGAGCGCTGCGTAGCATTCGAGAGCTCCAGTAACTTCCAGCGGCAAGTAACATTCCGCCAATCAACACCGACGCCACTGCCTGCGGAGATCGAAAGAGGACGGCAATCGTGCCCTGCCCAGCCAACTGCCCCATCAACAGCGCGGCAATAGGTAGCCAGAGCACCAGGCGAACAGTGGCCTTTGGCGACGCATTCGCCAGCTCGACTTTACGCCGCTGCGCTTGGTTTTCCTCGATAACCTGCCTGATGCGAGTAATGGCATGGGATGCCACGCCACCACTGGCGAGGACCACTGAGCGAAGATACCGGTAATCGCTAGCCGCAGCGGGTGACAAATTATCAACACCGGCAGTTCGTTCAGCCTGATGAAAACTCAATCCGGCACGAAGAAGCGCAGCCAGCTGTCCAAGAATTTTCACGTCGTTCACGCAGCCAACTTCCTAATCGTCACTTTTCTTTTGGCGTCGAAGCAATCGATGTGAATCAACCAATTCAAAGAACTTCTCACTAGAGCATTCAGAGCGGCTTCGCCAAGACCAGCGCTATGCGCGATTGCAAGTAGTCGCTTTGAAACTTCTGAAATCGAACTCGCGTGAATTGTGGCTCCGCTCGCGTGCCCGGTGTTAATTGCTTGTAGCAAAGTGATTAGTTCTGCACCACGAATTTCGCCGACCACAATTCGATCGGGTCGCATTCGCAAAGACTCCGTGAGTAGCGAATGCAAATTGATTTCGCCGCGACCCTCAACATTTGCTGTCCGAGTTTGCAAAGAAACATAAGTTTGCGCTTCGAGATTAAGTTCAGCGACATCTTCGATTGCAATGATGCGTTCGTGCGTAGCCATCATTAGCATGGCGCGTAGCAACGTGGTTTTTCCGCTGCCGGATGCTCCACTAATGAGAAAACTTTCTCTTGATTGAACGATGGCAGCCAGATTTCGATATTCATATGCAGACAATGTTCCAATTTGCACAAGTTGCTCCAAAGCAAATGGCCGTTCGCCATGCACTCGAAGCGAAATGTGTGTTTTCGGATTCACAGCGGAAGCCAATAGTGCGTGCACGCGAACTCGACCATAAAGATTGACGTTGGCAAATGGATGCGCTTGGTCTAACTGGCGACCTCCCTCTGCAATCAGGAGGCGAGCGGCATCGGCCAGCTCCTCCTCGCTGACAAAGGGGTTCGGTGCTGAGTGCCAGCGCCCACCCCGTAGTACCTGGGTTGACTCAAAACCGTTGCAAACCAGATCGGTGACCCCGGATTCCAGCAGCAGCGTCTCGAGGCTACGAAGGGATGGCTGGCTGAACATCACCCCAGATTGCTCGAAATTGGCAAACTCAAACCAAAAATGGCCAAATCTGTGGATTATTCGAATTAAAAAAGAGGAAGGCGGCTCTTGGGGGAAGAGCCGCCTTCAGGCGATACCAGATTGGGGGAATCGGTATCGCGGGATGATTTACATCATCTGAACAATGATAACTGTGGATAGCCGAATACATTCCTCAAAACCATGAGTTTTTCGCTTTTTATGGAAATTATCAGGGTCGAAAATGTGGCAGTATGGCGAAAGGACCCGAACCTGGAGGACAAAGATGTCTGAAAGCCACGAACTGGATAACTTGCTCCACGAGGAGCGCCACTTCGCGCCAAGCGCGGCATTTGCTGCCAACGCCATTGCCAAAGCCGACCTATATGAGGAGGCGAAAAAAGATCGACTCGGATTCTGGGCTAGGCAAGCGAAAAACCTTCACTGGCACAAGCCATTCACCGAGATACTCGACTGGTCTGAGGCTCCGGTTGCCAAATGGTTCGCCGATGGTGAGTTAAATATTTCTTACAACTGCCTCGACCGTCACGTCGAAGCCGGCAACGGAGATCGCACCGCAATCTTCTTCGAGGGTGAACCTGGTGACACTCGCGAATGGACATACGCGCA
>JBEGSY010000062.1:0-6839 GCA_041179725.1 Actinomycetota bacterium
TTCGACGACAACTAGTCCAGCTGAGCCGAGGTTTGCCTGAAGCCATTCGGTACTAACCAGTACTTCGGGGTGAGCATATTCGGAAAATTTCGCTGAATCATCGAAGCCGACAGGCATGGGGTATCGCTTTCTCGTTTTTGAAGCTTGTCCCTCTAGGCTAAATGCTGATTGAAAATTGCGCCAGACACGAGGTAAGAATTGGCAAGAAATACGGGTTTTGTCTCTCTGACTAGTCGATTGCCAGAGCCTACGGTTGAGCGTTTGCTGGGGGACCTAGTACCACCACGTGAGTTCCACTTGGCGACTTTTAAAAACTACCTGCCGCACACAGAATTTCCGAGCCAATCAATTGCTCTTCAAGCTGCTGCAAACTTTTCAGCAGGTAAGAACTCAAAGCGCGGCCTGTTCGCAAAAGCTGAAATTCCAAAGATTGGAATTTATCTCGATGGTGGTTTCGGGGTTGGGAAAACACACCTACTTGCCGCGACCTTTCATGCTTTTAGTGGAAGAAAGGCTTTTGGGTCTTTTATAGCGTTCACTTCACTGATTGGTGCACTGACATTTCCAAAAGCCTTAGATGCGCTATCGAAATTCCAACTGATCTGTATCGACGAGTTCGAACTGGATGATCCTGGGGACACCATGATGATGTCGAGACTACTTAATGAGTTGTCTGCAAAGGGCGTGAAATTTGCTGCAACATCGAACACTCCACCTAATGCCTTGGGAGAAGGTCGATTTGCAGCAGAAGATTTTCAGCGTGAAATTCATGGAATATCTGACCAATTCCAGATGCTTCGGATTGATGGAGAAGATCACAGGCATAGACCTATTGATGTAGCTGCTGAAGTGCAAGATGAAGCGCAAATTTTAGAGTGGCTTGCCTTGGCTCACAATGGGGCATTAGATGACTTCGATGCCTTGTTGAAACACCTTGCGAAAGTGCATCCTTCAAAATATGGGTTGATCCTCGAAGGCATAGATCGACTTGGGCTCCTTGACGTGCACATCCTCAAAGACCAAGCAGTAGCTTTGCGTTTTGTGTCCTTTGTAGATCGGGCTTACGAACAACAAGTTGCTATCCGTGGCTCGGGAATCGATACCACGAAAATTTTCACCGAAGAGCAACTGAATGGCGGCTATCGAAAGAAGTACTTGAGGGCAGTTTCACGCCTTGGCGCCTTAGCCGGTTAGATGTTTTACAAACTCGAAACATATTGCTTCACTTCTCGAAATACCTCTCCTAGAAACTGTTGCTGTACCACAAGCGGTGGTGAATTTTTGTTTATTTAGAGAGAGGTAAACAAATGGATCAGGGAAATACGGCATTCGTGCTTATTGCAGCGGCACTTGTGTTGCTTATGACGCCAGGATTGGCGTTCTTCTACGGCGGCATGGTAAAAGCCAAGAGCGTTGTGAGCATGATGATGCTCAGCTTCGGTTCGCTTGGTTTGATTGCAGTGCTCTGGATTGTCTACGGCTATGCGATTTCATTCTCAGGTGCCGGTTCGGACACGTTCTTTGGAATTGACGGTTGGTTCGGAATTGATACCTCTGCGATTGGTCTAAACGCTCAGGTACAAAGCTCGCTTAATCCTCCTGAGGGCACCGCATTCCCATCGCTCGCGTTCGTCGCATTCCAGGCCACATTTGCGATCATTACCGTCGCACTAATTTCTGGTGCGATTGCAGACCGCGCAAAATTCGGAGCCTGGATGGTGTTCGCCGGACTGTGGGCAACTATTGTTTACTTCCCGGTTGCAAACTGGGTGTTCAACTTCACGCTAGAAGACGGCAAGGTAGTTGACGGTGGTTGGATTGTCTACAACCTTGGTGCAATTGACTTTGCTGGAGGTACCGCCGTGCACATCAATGCCGGAGCCGCTGGTCTTGCACTTGCGATTGTTCTTGGCAAGCGTTTCGGTTTTAGCAAGGGAATTAACCAGCCTCACAACGTTCCACTAACTTTGCTTGGCGTTGCTTTGCTTTGGTTCGGTTGGTTTGGTTTCAACGCCGGTTCAGAAGTCGCTGCAGATGGAATTGCTTCACTTGCATTCATCAACACAATCGGTGCTCCTGCGGCTGCAATGCTTGGTTGGATCATTATCGAGAAGATTAAGCACGGCAAGGCAACATCGATTGGAGCCGGATCAGGTGCGGTAGCTGGTTTGGTTGCAATTACTCCAGCATGTGCGTCTCTGGACCCAATTTGGGGCCTCGTTCTAGGTTTGGTGGCAGGTATTCTCTGTGCTCTAGCGATTGATTTGAAGTTCAGCCTCGGATTCGATGACTCACTTGACGTAGTTGGTATTCACCTCGTGGGTGGAATCGTCGGTACCTTGTGGATCGGAATCTTTGGAAATGGTGTCGGAGCTGCTTTCGGTTACGGATTCCATCAGCTCGGTGCTCAGGCAATAGGCGCAGGTGCGGTTCTTGTTTACAGTTTCGTTATGGCGCTTATCATCGGATTTATCGTCGAAAAGACAATTGGTTTCCGAGTCAAGGCTGAAGACGAAATTGCTGGAATCGACACTGTTGTGCACGGTGAAGAGGCTTACGCATTCGGTCAAGACAGAGGTTAATTAGAACAAAAGGAACATCGCGCAAAGGAAGGTCCCAATCGGGGCCTTCCTTTAGCGCGTCAGAAGGTTGGAGATTATGAACCAAGACGCGACTATGTTTTTGATAATTTGCTCAGCCCTGGTGTTATTTATGACTCCAGGACTGGCCTTTTTTTATGGTGGTCTGGTTCGGGCTTCGAGCGTCGTCTCCATGATGATGATGTCTTTTGGTTCACTTGGACTTATCGGTGTTCTATGGATTGTTTATGGCTACGCAATATCATTCAGCAGCGGAACCGATGCCGGTTTTATAGGAATCGAATCGGTGTTAGGCATCACACCGGACAAATTGTTTATGAATGATGCCGTTGCGGCAGCGAAATCGGATAATGGCTTCCCACTCGCATTCGGTGGTTTCCAAGGAACTTTTGCAATTATTACCGTTGCTCTTATATCTGGTGCAATTGCGGACCGAGCGAAATTTGGCTCTTGGATGGTATTCGCTGGTCTGTGGGCGACATTGGTCTATTTTCCCGTTGCATCCTGGGTATTTAATTTCACAGTGGTCGATGGCAAAGTCGTGTCCGGTGGATGGTTAGTTCATGAAATCGGTTTACTAGATTTTGCTGGTGGAACGGTTGTTGAAGTGGCATCAGGCGCATCGGCTCTAGCCGTTGCTCTCGTAGTTGGTAAAAGATTCGGATTCACCAAGGGCATGCATGCTCCGCATAACGTTCCACTCGTGTTGATCGGCGCCGCGATTTTGATCTTCGGTTGGTTTGGATTCAACGCAGGTTCTGAAGCTGCTGCCGACGGCATTGCATCGCTCGCATTTATTAATACCCTCGCCGCTCCTGTAGGTGCCATGCTTTCATGGGGTTTGTTTGAGAAAATAAAACACGGCAAGGCCACTTCGATTGGAGTAGCTACCGGTGCTGTAGCAGGTGCAGTTGCAATCACACCGTCATGTGCTTACCTTCACCCAATTTGGGCTTTAGTGCTCGGTGCAATTGTTGGTGTTGTCTGCGCAATTGCTATCGAGGCGAAATACCGTTTCGGTTTTGACGATTCGCTGGACGTTGTGGGTGTGCACCTGGTGGCCGGTCTCATTGGAACGCTCTACATCGGACTATTCGCCGAGGGCACTGGCTTGTTCTTTGGTCACGGCTTTGATCAGCTTGGTAAACAGGCAATTGGATGCTTAGCCGTTGGCATTTATGCATTCTTAATTTCATGGCTTTTGGCTTCGGGGATTCAAAAAACAATTGGCTTCCGTGTTACTAGCACGGATGAAATCGCCGGCGTGGACTTGATCCAACACGGTGAATTGGGATACTCGGGCAGCGATCCGCGTTGGAAGTGGCGCGGATAGTTGTAAATAGCCCAGTTTCTGGGTTAGAGTATCTAGGTCTTGGAAACAAGATACGCGGATGTGGCTCAGTTGGTAGAGCACAACCTTGCCAAGGTTGGGGTCGCGAGTTCGAATCTCGTCATCCGCTCGCAGCGGGCGTAAGCCCCATGTAATCAGTTACTTCGGTTTCTGATTTGAATGGTGGAGTGGATGAGCGGCCCAAAGCAGCAGCCTGCAAAGATGTAAAACCACGGGTTCAAATCCCGTCTCCACCTCAAGTTTCAAAACTGTCTGCAAAGACACACGGTCGATTGGCGCAGCGGTAGCGCACTTCCTTGACATGGAAGGGGTCACTGGTTCGATCCCAGTATCGACCACCCAAAAAGAAACCCCTCCTTCGAGGGGCTTTTTTATTTAAGCGTTTAATTTGAGTGTTTTTGCGGTGGATTCCAAAACTTGTTTGGCAAGTTTCGGGTTGTCATTCAGTGACTCTCCAAGTGAAGGAATGATCCTCTTCAATTTCTTTTCCCAGGTTGGGTAGTCATTCGCGAATGATTTCTGCATGACTTCGAGCATGATGTGAACCGAGGTTGATGCTCCAGGCGAGGCGCCCAGAAGGCCGGCGATTGATCCATCTTCGGATGAAACAACTTCAGTACCGAACTGCAACGTTCCCGATCCGTCTGCGGCTCGCTTGATAACTTGCGCACGTTGGCCGGCAATGATTAGTTTCCAGTCCTTTGGGTTGGCTTTTGGGTAAAAATCTCTCAAAGATTCAAACTGCTTTGATTTGGTTTTAGTGAGTTCGCCAATTAGGTACTTAATCAGACTCAGATTACGAATTGCCACTGAAAGATAGGGGCGAATGTTTGATGGTCGCACTGCCTTCGGAAGGTCAAACAGCGATCCGTTTTTCAGAAATTTAGGGATAGCGCCAGCATATGGTCCAAATAATAATGACGCCTTGCCATCAACAACTCGAGTGTCAAGGTGGGGGACTGACATCGGTGGTGCGCCGACAGAGGCCTGGCTGTAAACCTTGGCTTGATGTTGAGCAACGATTTCAGGGTTTGTAGTCTGCAAGAACGAACCGCTAACCGGGAATAGTCCATAACCTTTAGCCTCGGGAATTCCGGATTTCTGAAGAAGTTTCAGAGCCCAGCCGCCGGCCCCAACAAACACGAACTTACTTTCGGTGTAGGTGGTTAGCCCAGTGTGGTGATTCTTGGCGGTGATGTGCCAGCCGTCGGGAGTGCGACGAAGTTTCGTTACTTCTGTACTGGTGTGAACAGGAATGTCCTCTTCACGCAGGTGACCGAAGAGCTGACGTGTAATAGCACCGAAATCAACGTCGGTTCCGGAATCAATTCTTGTAGCGGCGATTACTTCGTCAGTTGAACGACCCTCAACTAGAAGTGGAGCCCACTTACCGATTTTTTTGTGATCTGTAGTGAATTCGAATCCTTTGAACAACGGTTGCTTCTTTAGGACTTCAGCACGACGACGAAGGTAATCTACGTCCTTCTCGCCTTTCACATAAGTCATGTGTGCAGTCGAGTGAATGAAAGAGCTTGGGTCGGCAAGGATACCTTGCTTAACAAGGTAAGCCCAGAATTGGCGACTTAGCTGGAATTGTTCATTGATTTGAATTGCTTTGGCAGGAGAAGGAAGTGAACCATCTTTACTGTCTGGCATGTAGTTGAGTTCGCAAAGCGCAGCGTGACCGGTGCCAGCGTTATTCCACGGGTTCGAACTTTCCAAAGCAACGTCATCTAGTCGCTCAAAAGCAACCATTTTCAGTCCTGGTTCCAAAACGTTCAGGAATGTCCCAAGAGTGGCACTCATTATGCCGCCGCCGATTAGGGCGACATCGACCCTCTGGAATTTACTCACAGAGTGATTTTACCTGGGGTTAGGCCACTCCGGTTCCAAGTAGGAAGCCAATTCCATAGGTGATACCCATGGTTAGCAGCGAAACTGTGACATTTCGAATAATGGCACGCAAAGATTTTGCGCCACCAATCTTCGCACCAACGTATCCGGTCAGGGCAAGTGAGAGGGCAACCGCAATTACGGTAGCCCAAATTCGCGAGTCCTTACTAAAGCTAGTTATTGCTAGTAGCGGCAAAATCGAACCTGCCGCGAATGCAATGAGCGAGGCAACGGCGGCATGGGTAGGACTCACATGTTCATCGGGATCGATACCAAGCTCAGCTTCGGCATGCGCGCGTAGTGCATCCTTTGCGGTGAGTTCATTGGCTACAACCTCAGCGGTTTCGTAAGAAAGTCCTTTTTGCTCGTAGAACCAAATCAACTCACGTAGTTCTTTGGCTGGATCGTCGATTAGCTCCTGGCGTTCTTTGTTCAGCATGGCAATTTCACTATCACGTTGAGCCGAAACCGATGTGTACTCGCCACCCGCCATCGAAATTGATCCGGCAACTAGACCGGCAACACCCGCAATAAAAATGGCTCCGGTGTTGTTCGGGCTTGCACCGGCAACACCCATGACCAGACCGGCGGTTGAAACAATTCCATCATTAGCACCAAGAACACCTGCACGAAGCCAGTTGAGCTTTGCTGACATCGAGTTCTTTTGGAATTCCTCAGATGCGATGATTGCATCCTCCACTCGAATTTGCTCAAGTTTAGATTTGGATAGTTTCTTGCTGACCATAGGGTCTAGGAAACACCATCTCGGTACTCGTGGCTAGCAAGGCACGCCTAACTGCGCCGTTAGACTTGCACTGATTGAAAGGTTCCGTTTTGAAGGTCACAGTAGCTGGTGCATTAACCGAATTAGCCAATGGCGCTGATGGGTTTGGACTATTCACCGACAAAACCATAGTTGCGCTGAGAGTTAATGGCGAGCTTCGCGATTTGGCTCACAAACTTGCTGATGGCGATGTTGTAGAGAGTGTCGCTAT
>JBEGSY010000063.1:0-10010 GCA_041179725.1 Actinomycetota bacterium
TGGTGCGTCCGATGATGTTTATTTGCCTACCCGGGGCGACTGCCGCAATTGCTCGATTTAGCGATTCACGGGTTCGCTCAACTAGAAGTCTTACTTCATCTTTAGCTTCGCCAACGATGAAAGTTTGATTGCTGTCGCCGTGGAATCCGTCTTTGTAGGCAGTGATATCGATGTTGACTATGTCACCATCTCTTAGCACGGTGTCGTCTGGTATCCCGTGACAAATTACTTCGTTTACCGATGTGCAAATAGATTTCGGGAAACCGCGGTACTGAAGCGCCGAAGGGTATGCGTCGTTCGCCACGAGAAATTCGTGACCGATGCGATCGAGTTCATCGGTAGTGATTCCAGCCTGGCAAGCTTCGCCAACTAACGCGATTGCTTGAGCAGCAATTTTTCCAGCCGCTCGGATTTTGTCAACGTCTGCTGGCCCCCAGATATCGCCTTCGGTGTACTTTGCGGGAGCTGGCTTGCCGACATATTCTGGGCGAACAATGTGCTTTGGTACTGCACGAAGTGGAGACACGATTCCCGGTGTCAATAGACCAGTCTTGGCGTCGCGAGGCATGGCTCTAGTCTAAGAGTGTGATGAAGCGATGACCGACAGCGAAACCGAATACTGGTTCAACACCAAGACCAATCAGGTCGAGGTTGGCAAACAGTCATTCGCGATTTATCGAATTGGACCATTCGGTTCTCGCGCTGAGGCTGAACAAGCGCTAAATATTGTTGCGGATAAATCCAAGGATTGGAAAGAAGCTGATGATCGCGACAATTAGTCCTCGAAGGATTCGCTTTCATTAGGAAATCCACCGCTGGCAACATCCTCTACATATTTCTGCGTGGCGCCAACTAGTTGTTCTCGAAGATTAAGATATTGACGAACAAATTTGCGCGGCTTTCCTTCGTTCATTCCGGCAAAGTCAGTCCAGACCAGAATTTGACCATCTGTGCCATTGCCCGCCCCAATACCGATAGTTGGGATAGTGAGCTGCTGGGTAACCGAGGTGGCCAATTCAGCCGGAACCAATTCGAGAACCACGGCGAAAGCCCCGGCATCCTGAACTGCGTGAGCATCCGTTATTAGCTGCTCTGCCGCTTCTCCACGACCTTGCACTTTGAATCCGCCAAGCGCGTGAACGCTCTGTGGGGTAAAACCGATGTGGCCTACTACTGGAATTCCTGCATCCACGATTGCCGCGATTTGCGCCTTGCTTCGTATTCCTCCTTCGAGTTTGACAGCCTCAGCGCCAGTTTCCTTCATGATTCGAATTGCGTTGCGCACGGCGTCTTCAACTGAAGCTTCGTAGCTACCAAAAGGCATGTCAACTACAACCAGGGCCTTCTGAACCGACTTTGCAACTGCTCGACCGAGGTGAATAATTTCATCAAGCGAAATTGCTAATACGCTCTCGTGACCTAAGTGATTCTCAGCAGCGGAGTCTCCAACCAAAATCAGCGCGACACCAGCTTCATCGAAGGCTGAAGCAGTTAACTCGTCGTAGGAGGTAAGGCAAGCAAATTTTTTACCGGAGTCCTTGAAATTCTGGATGTGTGAGATGCGCGGAATTTTGGCCATGACTAGTTGCGCTTCCAGGCATCAACTTCGATTTCAACCAGCATTGCTGGGTTAATGAATTTCACTCCGGCAAGGATTGTAAGTGCGGGACGGATTTCGCCAAATATTTCGCCATGCGCTTTACCAGCGGCGTCCATGTCTGCAGCATCAGTTAGATACACACGTGAACGCACGACGTCTTCAAGCCCGTAACCTGCTTGAGCAAGTGCGCCTGCGATAACAACCTCGAGAGCAGTTTTAGTTTGACCATATGCGTCACCTTCATGCTGTAAAACGCCATCAACTGTTGCGGTCGAACCGGAAACGTGAACGTAGTCGCCAGCGACGGTAGCGCGTGAGTAGCCGATCTTCGCTTCCCATGGTCCACCTGATGAAATTAACTTGTCTGCTGCCATTGTCTTTTTCCTCTACTTGTACTTATTGGTAATTGGAAGTCTGCGATCACGACCGAAGGCCATACCGGTGATTTTTGGGCCAATCGCACCTTGACGTCGCTTCCATTCCGCACGATCAACTAGGCCGATTACTTTGTCCACCATCATTGAATCGAAGCCAAGAGATTTGATTTCGTTAGAGCCGAGACGGCGTTCTAGATAGGCGGAAAGAATTTCATCGAGCACGTCGTACTCAGGAAGACTGTCTTGGTCAACCTGACCCGGTCGCAACTCCGCAGAAGGTGGTTTACTAATCGAATTCTCCGGAATCGGTGGTGTAGCACCACTGGCGCTTGCATGCAGATTGCGCCACTTGGCCAATTCCCATACCAGCGTTTTGGCAACGTCCTTAATTGGAGCAAATCCACCTACAGAGTCTCCGTAAATAGTGCTGTAACCAACTGCAAGTTCAGTTTTGTTGCCGGTCGTAAGTGTTAGATGTCCCTCTTGATTGCTCAGAGACATCAGAATGGTGCCTCGTACTCGCGCCTGAAGATTTTCGGCAGAAAGTTCCTTGAGTTTCAGTTGCTTCTCAAGTTCCTTCACCGCACCCTTGATTGGTTCGGTTCGGATGTTGATGCCAAGTCGTTTAGCTAATTCGAATGCGTCACTCTTTGAATGATCAGATGAATACTTACTCGGCATAGAGACGCCGAACACTCGATGAGAACCAATCGCATCTACTGCCAAGGAAGCACAGACAGCGGAATCAATTCCTCCACTCAACCCTAGGATTACCGACTTGAAGCCGTTTTTGTTGACGTAATCACGAAGACCAAGAACCAGTGCGTTCCAGATTTGCCAGTAATCATCCTGCTTGTGATGTGCACTTGGAGAAACAGGAGTTATCTGAGTCTTCGACTCGATGTCAAACAACATGATCCCGGTTTCGAATTGGGCACCGCGACCAATCAAATTTTGGTTTGCGTCAACTAAGAAACTGTCACCGTCGAAAACCAAGTCGTCCTGGCCTCCAACTAGATTCACGTAAGCAACAGCGACGTTCTGTTCTTTTGCCAATTTCTTGACTAAATCGACTCTGCGGTCATCTTTATCAATTTCGAAGGGAGAGCCGTTAAGCACAAGTGCGATGTCGGTTTTATCTTCACTAAGGCGTGCCACGGGCCCACCAGATTGCCAAATGTCCTCGCAGATTAGGAGAGAAAACTTGAGATCTTCGAGTTCAAAGTTGATGCTTTGATCTCCCGGAACGAAATTTCGGTATTCATCAAACACTGAATAGTTCGGTAGGTGGTGCTTGGCGTAACCAGCCCAAACTTTGCCTTCGCGAATTATTACTGCCGCGTTCTGCGCTATCGCCCAATGATTTCGATGCTCCTCGGCGACAATAGCCGGGGTTCCAAGCACTACCACCTGACCGCCGAGTCCATCGTTATTCAATTGGATGGCGAAATCCTTTACCGCTTGAACCGAGTCATTGAGAAAAGATTCTCGAGCGGCAAGGTCTTCAATAGGGTAGCCAGATGTGGCCATTTCGCCAAAAACAACAATTGAGGCACCTTGTTCGGCAGCGCTAACCACGGCGTCTGCACACTGTCTCAGATTGCCGGAGAGGTCGCCAACAACGGGGTTGGTTTGCGCTAAGGCAATGCGAATTGGGGCCATAGCGACTAGCCTAATAGCAGGCAGAGAGAGGAAAACCCGATGGATAAGCAGACGGAATTTGTGCTTAGAACTATCGAGGAACGCGGCGTAAAGTTCATTCGACTATGGTTCACCGATGTAGCTGGCACACTGAAATCAGTGGCAATTGCTCCGGCTGAGGTGGAGGGGGCGTTTGCGGAGGGACTTGGTTTCGATGGTTCAGCTATCGAAGGTCTTGCCCGTACCTATGAGGCCGACATGTTGGCTTTGCCAGACCCGAGCACATTCCAGATTCTTCCTTGGCGTGGCGAAATTGATCCAACCGCGCGTATGTTCTGTGACATTCAGACACCAGATGGTGCACCTGCAGCAGCGGACCCTCGTAACGTACTTCGACGCGCTTTGGCTAAAGCTTCGGACAAAGGTTTTTCGTTTTACATCCACCCAGAAATCGAGTTCTACCTGCTCAAGTCTTCACAAATTGGCCCTGAGGGTCCAATCCCGGTAGACAAGGCAGGCTATTTCGACAATGTGCCAGGCGGAACAGCACATGATTTCCGTCGTCGCGCAGTTTCAATGCTCGAGCAATTGGGTATTTCGGTCGAATTCAGCCACCACGAAGGTGGGCCAGGTCAAAACGAAATCGACCTCCGTTATGCAGACGCGCTAACCATGGCGGATAACATCATGACTTTCCGAACTGTAATCAAGGAAGTTGCAATCGAGCAGGGTGTGTACGCAACATTTATGCCGAAGCCTTTCACCGAACACCCAGGGTCGGGTATGCACACTCACATGTCGCTATTCGAAGGTGACACCAACGCGTTCTTCGAGCCTGGCTCTCAGTATCACTTGAGTAAGACTGCTAAGCACTTCATTGCTGGTTTGCTACGTCACGCTCCAGAGATCACTGCGGTGACCAACCAATACGTGAATTCTTACAAGCGTCTTTGGGGTGGCGGTGAAGCACCATCATTCGTTTGCTGGGGTCACAATAACCGATCCGCATTGATCCGCGTGCCGCTCTACAAGCCAAACAAGGGCAACTCTTCGCGCATTGAATACCGAGCAATAGACTCGGCTGCAAACCCTTACCTCGCCTACGCATTGGTCCTTAGTGCCGGATTGAAAGGCATCGAAGAAGAATACGAGCTACCTGCAGAAACTGAAGATGACGTTTGGTCACTCAGCGAATCTGAGCGCCGCGCGATGGGTATTCAGGCTCTTCCGCAAAATCTAGAGCACGCTATTCGTAAGTTGGAAGAATCGGAACTAGCAGCTGAAACCTTGGGAGAAGAGGTTTTCAGTTACGTGCTTGCCAACAAGCGTCGTGAATGGGCAGATTATCGCTCACAGGTCACTCCATACGAATTAAAGCAAAACTTCGAAGTCCTCTAAATTCAAGTGTCCGGCCTTTCCGAGTTAGCTCGCTACGGGTTCTCTGACCTTTCGGGAACTCTAACCAAACTTGATCTTTTGGTTAAGTTGGTTGGCGACTCGGGGAGAGCCGCGCTGGCAAGTTTGGCGAAATCTGCGAATCCGGATCAGGCGCTTAATTATTTGCTAACCCTTGCGGAAATAGATAAGTCCAAAGTAAAGAAACTCCTAAACAAGGAGGACTCAGCAACTCGCTTGTGCCTTTTGCTAGGCGGATCGGAAGCGCTTGCCGATTTATTGCGGAGAAAGCCTGAATTTCTCGCACATTTCGAAAAACCAATACTCGAGTTAAAAACGGTTACCGAACTTACCAACGTTTTAGTATCTTCGGTTGATAAAAAAATTTCAGGTGCTTTTGAAGTAACCGATGTCTGGTCAAGTTTGCGGTTGAAATATCGTGAAGAGCTCCTTCAGTTAGCGATTTTCGATTTGTCTCAAGCGGACGTTGAATCGGGAGTTCCGAGGATAGCGGCAGCTCTAGCCGATTTAGCGGGTGCGGCTTTGGAAGCTGGGCTCGTGGTGGCTCGAGCAGAACTTAGCAGTTCAAAAGAATTTGGCCTTTTCGAAGCAATTGAAGTTTCGCAAACCCGATTGGCCGTAATGGCGATGGGCAAGTGTGGCGCTCGCGAACTCAACTACATAAGTGACGTTGACGTGATATTCGTTGCTGAAGGTTCTGGCGACATTTCGAATGAACGAGCAGTAGAAATAGCCACCAAGCTTGCCACCAGAATGATGCGCGCTATGGACGGTAACGCTCCAGAGGCGATGCTTTGGCAGGTGGATCCAAACTTAAGGCCAGAGGGTAAGAGCGGGGCTCTGGTGCGTACTCTCGAGTCTCATGTGGCGTACTACGACCGTTGGGCTCAGAGTTGGGAATTTCAAGCGCTTCTCAAAGCGAGACCCATTGCCGGCGACTTTGAGTTGGGTCAACGTTACGTCGCTGCTTTAGCTCCGAAAGTTTGGGCGTCTGCTTCTAGGGACGGTTTTGTTGAGTCTGCGCAAAAGATGCGCGAGAGAGTTACTGACTACATTCCGAGTAACGAAGTTGATCTACAGATCAAACTCGGACCCGGTGGCTTGCGAGACATTGAGTTCACGGTTCAGCTCTTACAGTTAGTGCACGGTAGGACAGACGAATCACTGCGCCACCGCGACACTATAAGTGCAATTTTTGCGCTATCCGAAGGTGGTTACATCGGAAGAGCCGAAGCGAATACCTTTGCATCTGATTACCGATTCTTGCGACTGTTGGAGCATCGAATTCAGATGTCACAGATGCGTCGCACCCACCTGATGCCAACATCGGATCAGGCTCGACGCGCACTGGCACGTTCAGTGAACCCGAAGAATACTTCGGAACAGCTTATTGCCCGTTGGGAATCGGTCAAACTCGAAGTGCGCGGCCTGCATCAGCGGTTGTTTTACCGCCCATTGCTCAGTGCTGTTGCCAAGCTCGACGATTCCAACTTGGAGCTCTCCACCGCTCAAGCGCAGGATCGACTTTCGGCCATTGGTTTCAGCGACGCCAAGGGTGCGCTAACACATATTGGCGCTCTGACCACAGGTTTGTCGCGTCGTGCAGCAATTCAGAAACAATTGCTACCAGTGCTGTTGCAATGGTTCGCCGAGGGTACCGATCCCGACGCAGCTCTCTTGGCCTTCAGAAGGCTTTCCGAAGATTTAGGGGAGTCACATTGGTACTTACGAATGCTCCGCGATTCTTCAGGAGCAGCCGAACGTATGACGCGTGTTCTTGGAACTAGTAAGTTAGCCACCGCACTCTTTGAGCGCATTCCGGAAGCTGCGGCTTGGTTTGAAAATCCAGATGATTTGCAGCCTGTGGCGGCAAATTCAATTCGTGAGGAAATGGATGCAATAGCCCAGCGGCATGAAGACACGGATTCGACAGCTAGTGGTATTCGTCAGGTTCGTCGGCGCGAGACATTGCGCCTGGCCCTTGGGGCAGTACTGGGCGATCTTAATATCGCTCAAGTTTCAAAAGGGCTGAGCGATCTCACCGAGGTTTATCTCCAGGCGATGTTGGGGCTTGCCAAAGAATCTTTGGGTACCCTGGTCGACTTCGGAATTATTGCGATGGGGCGATTTGGTGGCGAAGAGCTCGGCTTCGGCTCTGATGCAGATGTCATGTTCACATATGATGCTGAGTCCGATTCAGATGAACATCAAAAACAAGCCGAGAGAATCGTTGCTGAACTTAAGCGCTTGTCGGCAGATACGGTTTTGGAATTCGAAATCGATAATGACTTGAGGCCAGAAGGTAAAAATGGAGCTGTAGTCAGGTCGATTGATTCCTACTGGGCGTACTACAAACGCTGGGCTAACACCTGGGAGGCACAAGCTCTCTTGAGAGCGCGCGTTATAGCCGGTAGCGAGAAGCTTCGAAACCAATTCATATCGATTATCGATCAGTACCGCTACCCTGAATCACTTGAGCTAAGTGCGATTGTTGAGATTCGCCGCATAAAAGCTCGTGTTGAAAACGAGAGATTGCCGCAAGGGGCAGATCCAAAGCGACACCTAAAACTTGGCAGGGGCTCACTCAGCGATGTTGAGTGGTTAGTGCAGCTGTTTCAACTCAAGTTTGGCAAGGACCATGCGTCCATCAGAACCCCAAGAACTCTTGATGCACTTTCAGCGATGGTTAGTGAGGGCTTAATTGAGCAACACGATGCAACGGTACTAAGTGAGGCTTGGATAATGGCATCGCGGGTGAGATCTGCGAGCGTACTTTGGGCAAACAAGCGAACAGATGTGCTTCCCACTGATCGAAAGCAGCTCGAAGGTCTTGCCAGAATCCTGGAGTATCCAAAACACAGTGCGAGTCAACTAGAGGAAGATTACCTGGCATACACGCGACGCGCTCGCATGGTTTTCGAGCGGTTGTTCTTCGCATAACAGAATTACGCATAAAAAAAGAGGCCAGCATTTCTGCTGACCTCTTTTTACTTTTAGCGACTACACGCCGTAGTAAAGCTCGAACTCGTATGGGTGAGGTCGAAGTGCGATCGGCTGAATCTCCTTGGTGCGCTTGTAGTCAACCCAGGTCTCAATGAGGTCCTTGGTAAATACATCACCAGCAAGTAGGTAGTCGTGATCTGCCTCTAGCGCCTGAAGAACTAACTCAAGGCTGCCTGGAACCTGAGGGATTAGCTTTGCTTCCTCTGGAGGCAACTCGTACAAGTCCTTGTCAACTGGCTCGTGTGGCTCAATGCGGTTCTTGATACCGTCAAGACCAGCCATCAACATAGCTGCGAAAGCTAGGTATGGGTTAGCCGATGCGTCCGGAGCACGGAACTCGATACGCTTTGCCTTCGGGTTGGTTCCAGTCATCGGGATACGAATCGCAGCTGAACGGTTACCAGCCGAGTAAACCAAGTTCACTGGAGCTTCGAAGCCAGGAACTAGTCGGTGGTAGCTGTTAACAGATGGGTTTGTCCAAGCCAAAAGCGATGGAGCGTGCTTCAAGATTCCACCGATGTACCAGCGAGCAAGGTCAGAAAGACCGCCGTAGCCTGACTCATCGTAGAACAATGGCTTGCCATCTTTCCAGAGTGACTGGTGAACGTGCATACCTGAGCCGTTGTCGCCGAATAGTGGCTTAGGCATAAAGGTTGCCGTCTTGCCGAATGCGTGTGCAACGTTCTTGACGATGTACTTGAACTTCAAGATGTCGTCGGCTGCGTGGACCAAGGTGTCGAAACGGTAGTTAATCTCACCCTGACCGGCGGTACCCACCTCGTGGTGGCTTCGCTCAACTGCAAGACCAGCTGCCTCAAGTTCGAGAACAATCTGGTCGCGCATGTCAGCGTGCTGGTCAACTGGAGCTACAGGGAAGTAACCACCCTTGTAAGGAGTCTTGTTGGCAAGGTTTCCACCCTGACCATCAATGCGCTCGTCCTTACCTGAGTTCCAAGCAGCTTCACTTGAGTCAATGAAGTGCATTGAGCTGTTCTGCTTGTACTCGTAACGTACGTCATCGAAGATGAAGAATTCTGCTTCTGGTGCGAAGAACGCGGTGTCAGCAATTCCGGTGCTTGCTAGGTAAGCCTCTGCCTTCTTTGCAACCTGACGTGGGTCCTTTGCGTAAATCTCACCGTTGCGCGGGTTGTAGATGTCGAACAACATCACCAAGGTCTTCTCAACGCGGAATGCGTCGAGGTAAGCCGTGGTCACGTCTGGGATTAACTGCATGTCAGATTCGTGGATCGAAGCGAAACCGCGGATCGATGATCCATCAAATAGCTGGCCGTCGATGAAGAACTCTTCGTCGATCATTGCTGCAGGCAAGTTGAAGTGCTGCTGCACACCAGGTAGGTCTGTGAAACGAACGTCAAGGAACTTGACGTCTTCGTCCTTAATGAACTTGACGACCTCAGAAGCCGTCTTGAACTTAGGGTGCTTAGTCATAGGGTATTTACCTCTCGGAAGGGGGATTACCCTGTAATTCTACCTTCGGTCTTGATACCGTATTACCCGCAAATGTTACGCCGATGTAAAACTTTAGCGGCGCGGCATGCGCATGTTGCGCGGATCCATGCCCTTTGGAACCGGGATGTTTAGGCCGATTGACTCAAGGCGTTTTGCAACAACCGAAACCTCAGCTCGGTCTAGAGCACGTTTGAGCTTCAATATCTTTGGTCCGAGCTTGGCCAACTTGACCGCATCTGGGTCATTTGGGATGACGTAGAAAGTGTGAATTGCAACGCCAGGCGCAATTCGTGCAACTTTTCGACGTTCTTCCTCTGTCATCTGCTGTACGCGAGCCTTGGAGTAGCCCTCACCGATAAGAACAACTCCACCGGGTCCGACAGCGCGAAAAACCATCTCTTGAGTCTTTGGGCTTACGTGAACTGGCATTTCATTGAATCGCCATCCACGACGAAGCGATTGCTGAAGTACGGCACCAGTTGCACCAGGTTGGCCTTCATAGC
>JBEGSY010000064.1:0-2813 GCA_041179725.1 Actinomycetota bacterium
AACTTGGCTTGCTTTTGAGTGGCAGAAAGTATTTCCTTGGCAGATTCTGAATTGATTGAATCAAATTCGCGCTGGGCTTCATCGAATGCCCAATCTTGCAGCCCTAACGATTTAGCTGCCCAGATGTAGTCGGCCAGCACTGCAGCCATTCCTTGTTTCAGCATGAAGGAAAGCATTTCGCGGGCCGCTAGGTCTTCGGGTTTGTCAGAAACGTTCATAAGCCAAAGTCTAGGTACGAATTTGTGGAACCCCGAATTTCTGCTAATGTGAACGCTAACATCACTAACATTCGGAGGCAGCGAAGCCTCGATAGGAGTAGCCGTGAACGCGAGCAAAGGCCAGATTTGGTTTCTAACCGGCACCCAGAACCTGTACGGCGAGGAGACTCTTCAGCAGGTTGCTGAGCAGTCTCAGCAGGTGGTCGCCCAAATCAAAGCTGGTACCACAGCCCCGGTTGAGTACTTATGGAAGCCGGTACTAAAGACTCCTGAGCAAATCAAGGAAGTACTGCTCGAGGCATCGCGTGACGAAAACTGTCTCGGGGTGATCACCTGGATGCACACATTCTCACCAGCCAAGATGTGGATCAATGGACTGAATGTCTTGACCAAGCCACTTTTGCACCTGCACACTCAAGCCGGACAGTCACTGCCATGGGCAACAATTGACATGGACTTCATGAACTTAAATCAGGCAGCTCATGGAGATCGAGAGTACGCACACTTAGTTACCCGCATGGGTATTGCGCGCAAAATTGTGGTTGGTTTCCCAACGGAAAAATCTGTTTGCGAACGAATCACAAACTGGGCGTACGCCACAATCGGTTGGCACGCATCACAGAACCTTAAAGTTGCACGATTTGGCGACAACATGCGCTACGTTGCGGTAACCGACGGAAACAAAGTTTCGGTTCAAATGAAACTAGGAATTTCAATTGAGCAACTTGGAGTCAATACGCTTTGCGAGGCGGTAGAAAAAGTTTCCGAGGATGCAGCCGAAAAACTGACGGAAGTATACGAGCGCGATTACGAAGTTGTTCCAGAACTTCGCAAAGGTGGAGCTCAACACGAGGCGTTGGTATACGGCGCAAAAATTGAAATCGCCCTACGCCAAATTCTCGAAGCCGGGAACTACAACGCCTTCACGTCGAACTTTGAAGATCTAGGCACCTTGCGTCAGCTTCCTGGTCTAGCTGTGCAACGCCTTATGGCAGAGGGCTACGGCTTTGGTGGCGAGGGCGACTGGAAAACCTCTGCACTTGGAGCAGTGATGAAGGCAATGACGCCTGCAAACGGCGGAACATCGTTTATGGAGGACTACACCTATCACTTTGGTCCAGGAACTCCGAAGGTGCTTGGGGCTCACATGCTTGAGGTCTGCCCATCGATTAGCGGCCAGAAGCCTCGGATTGAGATTCACCCGCTTGGCATCGGCGGAAAAGAGGATCCGGTTCGTATGGTGTTCACCGCTAAGCCAGCACAGGGACGTGTGGTGTGCCTTGTAGATCTGGGTGAGCGCCTGCGCCTGATTTCAAATGAAATCCAAATAGTTGAGCCAAACGAAGACTTACCGAAGTTGCCGGTTGCCCGTGCGGTCTGGGAGCCTAAGCCATCGCTTGCCGAGTCGGCGGAAGCTTGGATGCTTGCCGGCGGAAGTCACCACACCGTGCTCACTAATTCGGTTACGGCTGAGACGCTTGAAGATTTCGCGCGCATCGCCGGTATTGAGTTGGTAGCGATCAACGAGGAGACCAAGCTCGGACAGTTCCGAAAGGAACTCCAGTGGTCGGGTGCTTACTACCGTTTTGCCGAAGGTCTCGGCTAATGTTTCACCAACCACCAAACGAGATTGAACTTCGCGTTGCTGGAAATGTTGCAAAATTTTCCACGCTAAGCGCAGCAATAACTTATTTGGAAATTGATGGAGTGATTGCCATCGCGCAGGTTACCCGCGAAGCGATTTTAGAATCATTCGCATCTGTGGTTTGCGCTCCCTGGCCGAATCGAATTGCCGATGGTGTGTGGAATGATGCCAAATTCCCCGGGAACGATCCTCACGGCAATGCTCTGCACGGATTGGTTTTTGACAAAGAGTTTGAGTTAGTTAACCAGTCGGAAGATTCAGTTGAATTTATTTATCGTCTCGACGCGTCTGAAATTTATCCATTTGCTTTAGAGATTGGCGCGGCCTATTTGCTTTCGGCTGAGGGCTTGACTGCAACATATTTCGCCAAGAATATCGGTGAAGGGAAAGCGCCATATGGAGTAGCAGCACATCCATATTTCAACGTGCTGCCAGATTCGACCTTCACTTTCCAGGCTGAGAGTCAGGCAATCAACAATGCCAAGCAGATCCCAATCGGCATAGAGGAAAACTCTAAAGTTCGAGGAGAACTGCGTTTTGGCGATGCCAATTTGGATGATTGCTTCAGCGGATTGACTGGTGATGTCACAATCGACCACGCCGATGGTAGCCGGGTGAAGATTTGGCAGGATGCAGCTTTCAAGTACCTAATGGTTTACACGGGGCATCACCTCCAGAAGTATGGTTTCCCTAACCCCGGGCTGGCTATAGAGCCGCAAACCTGCCCTGCCAACGCCTTCAATACCGGCGAAGATTTGATTTGGCTGGCTTCGGGCGGAACCTGGAGCGCAAACTGGGGAGTGACAGCGAAAGGTAATCATGGCTGAGAAGTATGTAATTGGCGTGGACTACGGCACGCTTTCGGGCCGTGCAGTTGTGGTTCGAGTGAGTGACGGTGAGGCTGTTGGCTCTGGCGTTTACGAATATCCGCACGCTGTCATGGACACCAC
>JBEGSY010000065.1:0-12389 GCA_041179725.1 Actinomycetota bacterium
AAGCCTGGCGTCATAAGCAGCACTAGAGCTGCCGAAATTAGCACGAATGCTGTGTTTCCTTGATCCACTTGTTTGCCTCTCTCTAAGTAAACAAATTGGCACCAAGATTGGCTTGGTGACATTAGAGAGTTTGACGCACTCAAGTTTCGGGAGTTAGCCCAGAATGTTTCGTGTTTGTAAAACGTGAAGCTAACTCGTCATTGCGCCAATACGCGAGACGGCACGAAGGTACTTCTTTCGGTAGCCGCCTGAAAGATAGGAATCGGCAAAGACTTCAGTAAGAGCGATACCGGTGGCACGAATGCGAATCTGCGCCTCATAAGCTCGGTCTACGAACGAAACGAAGCGCAAAGCATCAACCTGGTCAGTCAACACGTAGGCATTTTCGATTCCCAGAAATTCAACAGACTCAAGCAAGAGACCGTATCGACTTGGATGAATAGATCCAAGGTGCTTCAGCAATACCGAGAAATCGTTCACAGCTGTCTTGTCGAGCGCGCCAGTCTGCAACCACTCGGATAATTCGTGCGCACTGAAAATCTTCGGTTCGATAGTGGTTGGTCGGTGACGGTGATCTTCACCATCGATGCGCACCATCTCGAAACGATCGGCGATACCGAGAATCTCTCTTGCAAAATCGGCTGCAGCAAATCTGCCTTCACCCAAGGCATTTGGTGGCGTATTACTAGTTGCGGCAAAGCGAACGCCGCCCTTTGCTAATTCATTTAGCAATCTCGACATCATCATCGTGTCACCCGGGTCATCGAGCTCAAATTCATCTATGCAGACCAACTCAAACTTTGAGAGGGCCTTTACCGCTTCGGCAAAGCCCAAGGCACCAATCAGTGATGTATAGGCGATAAAGCTTCCGAAAACTTTGCGCCCTTTGAAACCGTGCCAGATTCCTGCCAAAAGGTGAGTTTTACCAACACCGAATCCGCCATCCAAATAAATTCCTGGAGCCAAGGGCTCAGGCTTGGCGAATAACTTGCGAGAGGATTTCTCGCCAATGAAGGCTTTTGCACGATTAAGCGCAACAGCTTGACTTTCATATTCAGCGTGAGGGAGGTAATTATTGAGGCTTGCAAGGGCAAATTCGCGAGGAGGCACTAATTCCGCAAGTAAATCAGCAACCGATGGATTCGGAAATACTTTCGTCAGGTCTATAAATGTGCCAGATACGGTTGCCAATTATTACCTATCGGTTTGTGCTTCAGCTTTTGCAAGTTAATCTAGAAGGAGTCTTCGCTTAGAAGTCTAATTAAGCAGCGGGAGTCATCGATGCCAATCGAAATCGAATCAAATGCAAAGTTTGCCGAGTATGCAGACCCATCGGCCCTAGTTTCAACCGAATGGTTGCAAAATCACCTAGGCAAGGACGGCTTGGTAGTTCTCGAGAGCGATGAGGACGTTCTCCTTTATGAAATTGGTCACATTCCTTCAGCTCGCAAGATTGACTGGTTCACAGAGCTAAATGACGCGGTTTTGCGCGATTACCTAACCGCCGAGGATTTCTCCAAGCTCTTGAGCGAAAAAGGCATCAAGCGAGACGACACTGTGGTTATTTATGGCGACAAGAGCAATTGGTGGGCGGCATACGCGCTTTGGGTATTCAAATTGTTCGGTCACCCAGATGTTCGATTGCTTGACGGAGGGCGAGATGCCTGGATCGCTGAAGGTCGCGAACTGACCCGCGAAGTGGAAGCGGTAGTTCCAACTGATTACCCGGTTGTTCTGCGCGATGACTCAAAGATTCGGGCGTTTCGTGACGACGTGCTTGCGCACATTGGTCAAGCGATGATCGATGTGCGATCTCCTGAGGAATACACCGGTGAGCGCACGCACATGCCGGCTTACCCAGATGAGGGCGCGCTTCGCGGCGGTCATATTCCTGGGGCAAGGTCTGTACCTTGGTCGCGAGCCGCTGGCGAAAACGGCGTTTTCAAGTCACGCGCAGAGCTGGAGAAAATCTACTTGGGTGAGGCCGAACTGAAGAACGGCGAAGATGTTATTGCCTATTGCCGAATTGGTGAGCGCTCTAGTCACACCTGGTTCGTACTGAAATACTTGCTCGGCTTCGAGACAGTAAGAAACTATGACGGTTCTTGGACTGAGTGGGGCAGCCTAGTTGGTGTTCCTATCGTTAAGGGCGCTGCCCCCGGCGCGCTGAGTGAGAGATAGTTTTGCAGGCCCTCGAAGAGATTGTTGAAGATTTCAACGCACTCGGCCTCAAAGACCGACTAAACCTCCTCTTGGAGTTCTCGGATGCTTTGCCCGAACTTCCAGAGCGTTACGCCTCTCACCCAGATCTTTTTGAGCGCGTAGAGGAATGCCAGTCCCCTGTCTTTCTTTTTGTAGAAGTCGATCAAGACGACATCGTTAGCCTCTTCTTTACAGCACCAGCTGAAGCACCGACCACCCGCGGCTTTGCCAGTATTTTGAAATCTGCTCTAGACGGACACTCCGTGCGCGATGTACTCGAAGTTGATGACGACTTTCCTTCCAAAATTGGTTTGTCAGAGGCTGTCTCTCCGCTTCGCATGCGAGGCATGCGAGCTATGCTGGCACGCATCAAACGTCAGGTCAAAGAAAAGTCACACTAACGTGGCCTTATCAAATGGCAGGGATCTCTACGAATCAATTGCGAGCCAATTGATTCATGGTTGGAATGTAATTCACGCTTTGGCTCCCGGATACAAATCTATTGGCGAGGACCAGACCTCGAAGTCGATTGGGAACGATTTAGACCGAAATTTTCTCATAGAGATGCGCAGGCACTCGGATGCAATAGTGACAACGGGCAAAACCGCAATAGCCGAGAATTACCGTTCATCAAAGTTCGCAACAGTTTCGGTACTTAGCGATAGCTTCGACTTCAAAAACTCCAACCTTGCTATTCGCTCCCCCGAGCTGAATCTCTTGTTCACTCACGGGGGTTCAGTGGCTGACTTAGTCAACCAAGACGAAACAGTCGTTCGGAAAGTACTGCTAAACGCTGCACAGGAACCATTTGAACAAATCAAAGACTGTCTATCTGAAGCCGAACCGAGAAAACTGCTATTCGAGGGTGGACTAACATCACTTAGACAGCTTCTGATGAGCAAAACTCAAGTAAGGGTTTTCTTCACGCTCCTAAATGAAACAGGCGTTAACGCGGAACGAGTTACGAGAGATTTATCGGATTTATTGGGCACACAATTAGAATTGCGTTCGATTCACACAGACGATAGAAATACTTACCTTGTGCTTGAAAGCGACAGCTCGAGCGGCGTGGCAACGGACGGCGGCCAACACGTTGCATAACCTTAGATAGATGTTTGAATTTGAAGCCCCAACGGCCGCCTCGACCGAATTTCTACTAGCACTCGAGTCGCTTAAACATGCTTCAATTCGAGATGAATTGATCGTCGATCAGATCGATGCGCCGGCAAATATTGGCACCAACGCTATTGCTTTCGCCGCCGACATAAGGTCTTCAGTGGTTTCCGGTCACAACGATCTTGGAACCGGGCGCTTTGTTCTAGTTTGGGAACCAGTTCAACAAGAAGCCTGGCGCTCTAATTTTCGCGTGATTTCATTTGCCAAATCACCGCTTGAAACAAACATCGGAGACGACGAGCGTATTGCCGACGTTGCCTGGGCGTGGCTGAACGAATCTTTGAATTATCGAGGGGCTACTTTCGAAGCTCCTGCGGGTACTGTGACAAGAATTAATTCCTCTGGCTTCGGGAGCCTCAGTGGTCAAAGCGATCATGCCGAGCTCGAAATGAGAGTATCTTGGTCACCGCTATCAAGTCAGGCTGAGCGTCATTTCGAGGCGTGGCAGGACCTTGTTTGTATCCTTTCTGGATTGCCATTGCTACCTACAGGTGTTTCATCGGGCAAATTTGGTGCTCGATGAGTAAAGAGTCCACCACTAACACCAACTCCGAAGAAGTCGAGGCAGTTTTGCCGCTTTTGGCTAAACCCCGCGCCAACGAAATATCTCTAGTAGAGACGGCAGACCAATTGAGGTCTGCAATTGCTATCCTGAAGGATTTCGCAGGACCGTTCGCGCTCGATGCCGAAAGAGCATCCGGTTTCAAGTACTCTCAACGCGCTTACCTAATTCAGGTGCATCGCAGAGGTTCACCTATCTTCCTGATCGATCCAATTTCAATCAGCCCTACTAGCGATCTCGCGGATTTCACCGAACTGGCAGATTTGCTTTCTTCTGACATTTGGATTCTTCATGCTGCAACGCAGGACATTCCTTGCCTGAGCGAACTTGGACTTGTGCCAACGAGCGTTTTCGACACTGAACTTGGCTCCCGCATCGCCGGCCTTGAACGTGTTGGGCTCTCAGCAGTAACTGAAAAACTCCTCGGTTTGCGGTTAGCAAAGGAACACTCGGCGGTTGACTGGAGCACTAGGCCACTTAGATCTGACTGGCTTAATTACGCAGCTCTGGATGTCGACGTCTTGCCAGACCTGCACGAGGCCGTTGCTGAAGTGCTCGTGGCCACGAACAAAATTGACTGGGCATTGCAAGAGTTTGATCATGTGGCTAAATTCAAGGCCAAGAGCCCGAATCCAGATAAGTGGCGTGCGATGTCAGGTCTTCACGAAGTGAAAGATTCAACAAAGCTAGCAATTGCTAAGGCCGTTTGGACTGCCCGTGAACAACTGGCACAAAAGCTTGATGTTTCGCCTGGTCGTCTAATTCCAGATGCATCTATCGTTGCTGTAGCGAGAGACACTCCAAGATCTCGTCCTGAACTGTCGTCGATGAAATCATTCGCCGGACGAGCATCGAGGTCATACATTGACATCTGGTGGGGTGCAGTCCAGGCGGGCTATTCAGACAGAAACCCGCCGCCGGTTCGTGTTAAGTCAGAGGGAATACCTAATCATCGAACTTGGCCGAATAGGTTTCCTGAAGCTCACGCCCGTCTTGTACAAAGCCGGGAGTTGATTTCAGCTCGTGCGACCGAATTGAATTTGCCTCAAGAGAATTTAATTACTCCAGACTTCATAAGGGCGCTCTGCTGGCAACCACCAGTGGAAATTTCAGAATCAGCTGTTGCCGGTGAGCTTGCGAAACTTGGTGCCCGAGAGTGGCAAATCAACGAGGTCACTCAGTTGTTGATTGAAGGACTAGCCGCAGTTCCAGTGCCAACTTCAACAGACTTGGCGTGAGGCACTTTCGAACCAACTACCTGGGCAACTATGTCCATCGCAATCGCCTGTGCGCTGAGGCCAACTCGATCTAGAATCTCGTCACGTGTTGCGTGCTCAAGGAACTCATCAGGCAGACCAACTTCATTCAAGGCAGTGTCCACCTGTGCTGCTCTTAGGTCTTGGCGAACTCGCGTACCGATTCCGCCTACCTTTAGACCATCTTCAATTGTCACCACTAGTCGGTGTGCTGCCGCGATCGAGACAACTGACTTAGGAACTGGCACAACCCATCGAGGATCAATTACGGTGCTGCCAATACCCTGAGCCGCAAGTAATTCAGCAACTCTAAGAGCGGTTCGAGCCATTGCGCCAACAGCAAGAATCAATACATCCTTGGAAGAACTCTCTAGCAAGACGTCTACGCCGTCAGCGGTCCTTCTGATTGCAGGTATCTCTGCACCAACACTGCCCTTCGAATAGCGAATCATCGTTGGAGCATCTGAAATCTCTACCGCCTCATTTAGCTCTTCACGTAAACGAATGGCATCTCTTGGCGAGGCAATTCTGATGCCGGGAATAACCTGCATAACAGAGAGGTCCCACATTCCGTGGTGGCTGGCACCGTCGGGTCCAGTTACACCAGCGCGGTCGAGAACGAAAGTTACTCCGGCCTTGTGCAGGGCCACATCCATGAGCACCTGGTCGAAGGCTCGGTTTACGAAAGTGGCATAAAGTGCAACCACCGGATGCAAACCACCGAATGCCATACCAGCAGCAGAAGTAACTGCGTGCTGCTCGGCAATGCCAACGTCAAAAACTCGCTCTGGATAAGTCTGGGCAAACGCGTCAAGACCAACCGGCTTCAACATTGCACCTGTAATTGCAACTACGTCGGAGCGCTTATCAGCAATTTTGACGAGCTCCTCACCAAAAACCGAAGTCCAGGTCTCGCCAGAAGATGCTTCGAGGGACTCGCCGCTTGACGGGTCAATTTTGCCAACCGCGTGAAACTGGTCATCTTCGTTCAGCATCGCTGGGTCAAAGCCGCGACCCTTTTGTGTGATTGCGTGAACAATTACCGGAGCCGCGTATTTCTTGGCTTGAGTTAGGGCCTGCTCCATAGCCTGAAGGTCATGCCCGTCAACTGGGCCGATGTACTTAATGTCGAGGTTAGGAAACATGCCTTTAGGAGCAAAAGTGCTTAGTAAGCCTTTGCCTGCACCGCGGAATGCTGAGTAGGTCAATCTGCCGATAAGGCCGAACTTGTAAAAGAGTTTCTTACTTAGTCGATATAGACGACGATAATTTGCATCGGTCCGAACATCATTTAGATAACGTGCCAAGCCACCAATAGTTGGCGCATAAGAACGACCATTGTCATTTACGACAATTACGAGCTTTCGGTCGTTATCGTCAGAAATGTTGTTTAGGGCCTCCCATGCCATTCCACCGGTCAAGGCACCATCGCCAATTACGGCGACAACATAACGATCATTGTGACCAGAAAGTTTGAAAGCGCGAGAAATGCCGTCTGCCCAAGAAAGCGATGACGAAGCGTGTGAACTCTCAACAACATCGTGCTCAGACTCTGAACGCTGAGGATAACCAGCGATGCCATCTTTTTGTCGCAAAGTGCTCAGGTCGCTTCTACCAGTAAGCATTTTGTGCACGTATGACTGGTGCCCTGTGTCAAAGATGATTGGATCCTTGGGTGAATCAAACACCCGGTGAATGGCCACCGTTGTCTCAACGACGCCCAAATTAGGACCAAGATGCCCACCGGTTTTGGCGACAGCCGAAACCAAACCCTCTCGCAGTTCACCACAGAGTGCAACTAATTCAAGTTGATTTAGTTGCTTTAGGTCCTCAGGACCATGAACCCTCTGCAGGATAGACATACATTCACCAACCGATAAATCGGCTAAGTATTCCTAAGCTACTAGGCTTCGAAGAACATACTGAAGGATGCCACCGTTGCGGTAGTAATCAGCTTCACCAGGAGTATCGATGCGAACAACTGCATCGAACTCAACGACCAACTTACCGGCCGGTGAGTGCTCCGATGGCTTAGCAACAACGTGAACAGTCTTTGGAGTAGATCCGTTGTTTAGTTCGTCGATACCGGTGAAGTCAAAGACCTCAGTGCCATCCAAGCCAAGTGACTCAGCGTTTTGCCCCGCAGGGAACTGCAATGGTAGAACACCCATTCCGATCAAGTTGCTGCGGTGAATGCGCTCGAAACTCTCAGTAATTACGGCACGCACGCCCAGAAGACTTGTGCCCTTTGCCGCCCAGTCTCGCGAAGAACCTGAACCGTATTCTTTACCGCCAAGGATAACTAGCGGGGTACCTTCAGCCTGGTAGTTGCTAGAGGCGTCGTAGATAAACGCCTGTGGGCCGTCTGCCTTGGTGAAGTCACGAGTGAATCCGCCTTCAACATCATTCAACAATTGATTGCGAAGACGAATGTTGGCGAATGTTCCACGAATCATTACCTCGTGGTTGCCGCGACGTGAGCCGTAGCTGTTGAAGTCAACCCGCGAAACACCATTCTCAGCCAGGTATTGACCGGCAGGTGAATCTGCCTTGATAGAACCAGCAGGAGAGATGTGGTCAGTTGTTACTGAGTCGCCAAGCTTAGCTAGCACTCGAGCGCCTGAGATGTTGGTGACGGCGTCTGGAGTCTTCTTCATGCCGTCAAAGTAAGGCGGCTTGCGAACATAAGTTGACTTAGCGTCCCACTCAAAAACAGCTCCAACTGGGGTTGGCAGTGACTTCCAACGGTCATCACCTTCGAAAACTCCTGCGTACTGAGTTTTGAACATGTCTGAGTTGATAGATGCATCGATTACAGACTGCACTTCTTGAGCTGTTGGCCAAATGTCTTTTAGGTAGACCGGAGCGCCTGAGAGATCCTCGCCGAGTGAATCCTTCTCGAAGTCGAAGTCCATTGTTCCGGCAAGGGCATACGCGATTACCAGCGGCGGCGAAGCCAAGTAGTTCATCTTTACGTCTGGGCTGATGCGACCCTCAAAGTTGCGGTTGCCCGAAAGAACGGCCGTTACAGCAAGGTCGTTGTGGTTGATCGCCTCAGAAATTTCGTCAGAAAGTGGACCTGAGTTTCCGATGCAGGTTGCGCAACCGTATCCAACAAGGTTGAAGCCAAGTGCATCGAGGTCACCAGTTAGACCAGCCTTGTTGTAATACTCGGTTACCACTTTTGAACCAGGTGCAAGAGAGGTTTTTACCCATGGCTTGGCCTTGAGCCCCTTTGCAACGGCCTTGCGGGCAACCAATCCAGCCGCCAACATCACGGATGGGTTTGAGGTGTTGGTGCACGAAGTGATTGAAGCGATGGCAACATGCCCGTTATCCATGGCGAATTCTTGACCCTTTACAGCTGTCGGCTTAGAAGGCTCAGCTGTGTAGGTAGGGAGAATTTGTTCGAAAGACTCTTTAGCTTTGCTTAGAACGATGCGGTCCTGAGGACGCTTCGGGCCAGCAATTGAAGGCACAACAGTACTCAAATCAAGTTCTAGGTATTCGCTGAATCGTGGCTCGATGTTGGCGTCGTGCCAAAGGCCCTGGGCCTTTGTGTAAGCCTCTACGAGATCAATTTGCTCTTGTGATCTACCAGTGATGCGCAGGTAGTCGAGAGTAACTTCGTCGATTGGGAACATCGCAGCGGTAGAACCGAACTCTGGGCTCATGTTTCCGATGGTGGCTCGGTTAGCCAGTGGCACAGATGAAACGCCCGCACCATAGAACTCGACGAACTTACCGACAACACCGTGCTTACGTAGCATTTCGGTGATGGTCAAAACTACGTCGGTTGCTGTGACGCCGGTTGAAATCTGGCCGGTCAACTTGAAACCGACAACCTTAGGAATAAGCATCGAAACCGGCTGTCCCAGCATGGCAGCCTCGGCTTCAATTCCGCCAACACCCCAACCAAGAACGCCGAGACCGTTGACCATGGTGGTGTGTGAGTCAGTACCAACACAGCTGTCAGGATATGCCTGAAGTTCACCAGCCACTTCACGAGCCATGACTGTGCGCGCAAGGTACTCAATGTTTACCTGGTGAACAATTCCGGTGCCCGGTGGAACAACTTTGAAGTCGTCGAAAGCAGTTTGGCCCCAACGAAGGAACTGGTAGCGCTCACCGTTTCGGTTGTATTCAAACTCAACGTTTTTTTCGAAGGCATCCGGAGAGCCAGCTACGTCGATTTGAACCGAGTGGTCAATGACCAATTCGGCAGGAGCAAGCGGGTTGATGCGCTTAGGGTCACCGCCAAGTTCGGCTACCGCTTCACGCATTGTTGCTAGGTCAACAACGCAAGGTACACCGGTGAAGTCCTGCATGATTACGCGAGCAGGGGTGAATTGAATCTCAACGTCTGGCTCAGCGGTTGGATCCCAGTTGACCAAAGCGTTGATGTGCTCACCGGTGATGTTGGCGCCGTCTTCGGTGCGCAGGAGGTTCTCGAGCAAGATTTTGAGGCTGTATGGAAGGGTTTTGGCATCAACCGAGTTCAGGTTGAAGATTCGGTATTCCTTCGATCCAACCTTTAGTAGGTCAGCTGCACCGAAACTGTTGACTTTAGACATGGATGCCCCTTCTTTGGTAGCTCATTACTACTTGAAATTTACCACTTATTGGCGAGTAGAAATGCTGCCACGAAGCAAAAGCCAGCTAAACCAGATGGCAATCGCATAGAGCGGCACGCCCATAGCGACACGCATTACTCCGAGAACAGCGATTTGGTCGTTCAAGTACAAAGGAACTTGAACCAGAAGCCTTAGGGAGAAAACCGAAATAAAGATAGCAGTGGCCAACTGAGCCCTGCGATACAAGGACTTTTGCTTTCGCCAGCCCGATCCCATCCCGTTTAGTGCGCCCACGAGCACACCGATTAAAGGCCACCTGACGATCACCGATAGTGTGAGTCCAAAAATATACACAGCGTTCCATAGGAATCCGGTCAGAAAGTAATCTGCCGGTTTTCCCCCCTCTCGAAGTGGAAGGAAAGCAGCAATTGCCACACCTATAGCGCCTGCGACAGCTTGCACAATTGGTTTTTTACGAACTAATTGAATCGAGATAGACACGAGTGAAAGTGAACCCGCACAAGTGACAGCGAGCACTAAATTCAAAGTTGCCGAGTAGACGACCACGAAGACAAGTGTTGGAACGATGGATTCCAAAATTCCTAGTACCCCGCCAACACTGCCAAGAAGACTGCGTCTATTTAGTGTCAAGCCGTTTTCAGATTCATCAAGACCCAGGCGTCTAGCGGCGGCCGCTTTGTCGACTCCAGATGTCACTAGATGACTCTTGGTGGGGCGACGGTACCTCCGGGTACCGTTAGTTTGAGCTGTTCTTTTGGTGGAAGAGGGTCATCTCCGCGAACAACAACGACTGACCTGAATAGTGCATCCACATCACCGGCAGCTTTGGGATCTTGCAGCGCTGCTCCCCCGACCACACCGCGCAGGAACCATTTTGGACCATCTACACCAATGAATCTCGCCAGCTTAAACCCAGCCGCTATGCCCTTTTCATCCAAGAGAGGAATTTTGGCAAGTAGTTCAGGACCAAGTGAGCCAACTCGCTCTTGAGTCTCTCCACCTTGTGCCAAAATGGCGTTTTGCATGTTGGCTCGAACCTCGTGCCAAACGCCCTCAGACCTCGGTGCGGCAAATGCCTGCAATTGAAGCGTAGAACCCGAGATCTCGAGGCTCACTGCCACCACTGAATTTGTTGCTTCGTCAATCTCAAGACGAATTTGAAGGCCATCTCTAGCCGCGATTCGGATTGAACCGAAATCCAGGTACTGAGAAACAGCATTTACCTCAGACAAGTCAAGCGGACCCCCCGTAGAACGATCCTGTGGTGCCGATTTATCTGATGCATACAAATTGTCATTGGTCATAACTGCGTTACTTTCTGCCGGTGGAGCCAAAGCCATTATCGCCCCGATGGCTCGCAGGCAACTTAGCCACTCGAATAAAGTGCGCTTTCTCGACTCGCTGGAAGACTATCTGTGCGATTCGATCGCCTGGTGAAACCTCGAAGGTCTCCTGCCCAGTGTTCAAGAGAGTCACGCTGATTTCCCCTCGATACCCAGCATCGACCGTGCCTGGAGCGTTGAGCACGGTAATTCCATGTTTCGAAGCCAAACCAGACCTTGGATGAACCAGGGCGACGAAGTTATCCGGGATTGCAATTGATACACCGGTTGGGATGGTTTTGCGCTCGCCAGCTGGAATCAAAACACTCTCTCGCGAACGAAGGTCAGCACCAGCATCGCCAGGCTGCGAGTAGAGCGGTAGGTAGTCGTCGCTGCAAACAATCAAAACGGGTAGGTCTTTATTCACGCTTATGAGCGTAATCTAGAAACACAATGCAAACAGATAAGCAAAACACCCAAGCGATCACCTATCACGAACGAGTCTTGCCATCTATCGGATCATTTTTGCCCGTTTTGTTGGTTGCACCGACGCTTTGGCTGATGCTGCTTCCGATTGCCCCAATGGTTGGTATTTTCTCAGGATTGGTAATTTCAGTCATCATTTGCATCTTTATGATTGTGAATTCCCCGCTGATTGAAATTCGCGAGGGCTTATTGCTTGTCAATAAAGCAAACATTTCTTTGGATGTCATCGGAGATGCAGTCACGATTGACAAGAAGTCTGCGTTTGCTGAGCGAGGGCCAAATTTGGACTCGAGAGCGTTTCTAGCCATTCAGGCTTCAGCTCCGACAATGGTCAAGATTAAAATCATCGACCCTGCAGATCCAACACCGTATCTGCTTGTCTCATCTAGGCACCCGGATGAGTTGATTTCCGCCTTGGCGAAGTGATTAAAAAAACTAAAAGATTACTCGCACTCGATGCACACTTGGCCGTACTTGCCTTTGCGAGATGACATCAGCGAGTGGTGCTTCACGATAAAACACTCAGAGCAAGTGAATTCGTCGTCCTGCGCAGGCACAACCACTACGTCGTGATCCTCAGAGATTACATCTGGGAGGGCAAAGCCTTCGCCATGCTCTTCGTCTACGTCTACAACGCCAGAAAGCTTGTCAGGAATTCGCTCCTTGATGGCTTCGATCGACTCGGTATCGTCGTCGTTTTTGCGCGGTGCGTCGTAATCGGTTGCCATTTGGCTTCCCTCTCGTTTAAGTCTCTAAGCGTGCATAGTGTGCAACAAAAAACTGGTAAAGG
>JBEGSY010000066.1:0-8113 GCA_041179725.1 Actinomycetota bacterium
ACCTGTGCCGCGCGATGAGCAACGTCGAAGAGTCCATGAGATTTGCTGCGCACCACAATGGTTTCAATCGAATCGTTGAAAAATAATGCGTTGATTTTTCGACTGAGAGTTGGTTTGCCAAAAACAATCACACGTTCAATTTCTTTGGTGAGTTCGTGTTCGTTTTCGAGTAGTCGACGGTAGTTCGCGATTGCATTTGCGCCGTAACGAGCACCAGACGATGGCTCAGCAAAAATCGGCCAGCCAAATGACTCTGCCAATTCAACAGCGGCTTCACCGGCTCCGGCTCCGGCCACCACAATGGTCTTTGGCTCGGCTGGAAGGACAGCGAAGGCAACACTCTGCTCGATGTTGAATGCCGGCACCTCAACAAAAACCTGAGCAGCGTCAGGAGTCTGGCTAGAAAGCGGTTCACGGAAGGCAAGGTTCAGCTGGATTGGGCCAGGCTGATTAGCTATTAGGTCGAGCGCGGCCCGGCCGACATCCAGGGCGCGAGCCGCTTGGTCATTCTCAGCATCTGGCGCCTCGACATCAAAAACATGCTGAATCGCAGGACCAAAAAGGCCGATCTGGTCGGTGGTCTGGTTTGCGCCAACTCCTCGCAATTCCTCTGGACGGTCCGCGGTTAGCAGCAGAAGCGGAATACCAGCGTGATGTGCTTCGAGCACTGCCGGATGCAAATTGGCAACAGCTGTTCCTGAAGTTGTAATTATTGCCACCGGCTTTTGACTTGCCAGCGCGGTGCCAAGTGCGGTGAATGCCATGACTCGTTCATCGACGCGAACGTGCAGTTTTACTCGGCCGGCTCGAGCCAACTGATCGGCGGCAATTGCAAGTGATTGAGACCGCGAGCCTGGGGCTAAGTAGATGTGCTCAACACCGCCGGCGATAAGCGTTGCCAGGAGGTGAGCGGAAAATACTTGCGCGGGTGCACTCATTCTTTGTCTTTGTCTTGGTCTTTTAGACGATCAGCTAAGTTACGCAGGAAGTCCGGGTCATCGTCTGGGGCAACAGTTTTCTTTGACTGTCGATCACCTTTGTTTGGTAGCGGTCGCCCAACGGCAAGGTAAAGAATTCCGCCAATTGGTGAAAGGAAAATGCAAAAGAGAATCCAAACCCACTTGGGCAAATTGCGTACGGCTTTTGCGTCGGCACTGGCTGCGAAGACGGTCACAAAAACGGTGAAAATAACGTCGACAACAATCCCAAAAATCGCAAACCTCATGGGTTAACTCTAACCAGCGGAAACATAGACTAAAAGCGTGAAAAACCCTTGGCTCGCATACGCACTGCTTCGCATAGGTACCTTCGCGGTATTCCTAACCATCATGCTGATTCTGCAATTCGACCCGTTTTACGCTGCGTTTATCTCGGCAATACTGGCCCTTGCCATCTCACTGATTTTCTTTAATAAACAACGAGATGCGGTGTCGAAGTCAATTTACGAAAAGCGCCATGCCGAGCGTGACAGCGATTCAAAAACTGAAGACGATTTACTGAACTAGATAGAAACTGCGGCTAAGCCGTAGCCGAGCAGCGCTCCAAATACCAAACCGGCAAAGCTGGTCAACTTTAAAACCAGAATCAATTCTTTAGGCGTCTTTGCCGTGAGCACTATCAAAGTTGCTGGTGCAATCAAAAGCACGCTCGCGTAGGCAAAAACTGTTGCCGGATACAAAAATGGGAACGGCACCAAAATCACAATCGGTAACCACAGTAAAAGCAGATAAATGGCATTGGCCCAGTTCTTACCGACTCTCACGGCCAAAGTTTTTTTACCAACGTGCCGATCTAAGTCAATGTCGCGGATGTTGTTGACCATAAGTACCGCCGATGAGATCGCGCCCATGGCGACTCCGCCAAAAACTCCATTGGCGCTGAAATCGCGAGTTTGGATATATTCGGTGCCGATGGTGGCCACGAGGCCGAAGAAAATAAATACACTCACTTCACCAAGCGCCGCGTAACCGTATGGACTCTTGCCTCCGGTGTAGAACCAAGCCGCGATGATGGCGACTGCGCCAATCGCGAGTAACCACCAAATTCCGGTGATCAGCACGATACTCAAACCGGCAAGGCCGGCCAACGTAAAGAAAATGAAAGAGGCGTTCTTTACCGCCTTTGGCTTAACTGACTTACTGCCGGTCAAGCGCAGTGGGCCAACCCGTTTTGCGTCGGTGCCGCGGATGCCATCGGAGTAGTCGTTGGCATAGTTGACGCCAATCTGCAGAAACAGTGCGACCGCCAGGGCCAGCGCCGAAAGCAGCGGATCAAATAGTTGGATCGATGCCGCAGCACCCGAACCCACCGCCACTGGGGCGACAGCCAGCGGCAAGGTGCGCAGGCGTGCACCCTCAACCCAAAGAGCTATTTGCTTTTTTCGCGAACGCTTAGTCATTTGAATCCTTTGAGAAAATTTCGGCGGCTGCCAGCAAATCGTATTTACCGTTGCTTAATTTTGGCACCTGGTCCACGCGCAAAATACGAAGTGGCTTTGCTGCTGGACCAAGTAGGTCGGCAAGCTGCATTGCAATTTCATCGGCAACTTCAGGGCTACCGAGGTAAATTAAGCCGACGCGCTGACCCCATTCTTGATCAACAATCGGAGCAGCAACAAGTTCAACTACACCAGGAATTTCGCGCGCAATAATCTCGACTCGATCCAGCGAAACTTTTATGCCGCCAGAAATAATCACACGATCTGCGCGACCAATAACTTGAAGTTCTCCGTCGACCAATTGACCGATGTCGTTGGTGACGAATTTTGGTTCGTAACCTTTGGCAAGCGTTGGGCTTTGAATTTGAATAAGTGAATCTTTGTTCATTGAAACATTCACCCCATCGAGTGGTTTGCCGTTGTAAACCACTCCGCCAAAAGTTTCGGTTGAGCCGTATGTGGTGACTACGTTTACACCCTGCTCAACTAACTGAGTGATTAGTGCTTGAGGTGTTGCTTGACCACCAACCAAAATTGCATCAAAGCTTTTTAGCGCTCGTAAAACATTTTCATCATGCTCTGCCGCAAATGCTAAACGCGAAAGTTGAGTTGGTACCAACGCTGTGTATTTTCTTTCGCCCCTCATGAAAGAAGCCGACGAAACAAAAGCCTCCGGTGTGAATGGAACCGACGGGTTCATCATCACCGGCTGGGTCTCGGCGTGAGCCGAGCGAATTAAAACGTTTAGACCAGCTATGTAGTTGAGCGGCAGCGCAAGGAGCCACTGCCCCGGGCCGCCGAGTCGCTGTTCACTAACTTTGGCACTAGCGATGGCAGCCTCGGCAGTTAGCTCGATGATCTTTGGGATGCCGGTGGACCCGCTGCTCTGCACAACAAAGGCAACGTCATCGGCCACCTGATCCGGCAGCCCGTGCACCTCTGGCAAGAGTCCATTGGTCTCTGGTGGAGTAATAAAGAGTGCGTGCTTACCGGCAAGTGCTTCGGTCACCGCAACCAACGCACCGAAGGTGTCGTTAGCGGCAACCAGTTTTAGAAGTGCCACGGAAACGGAGACCAGTCCGGTTCGCGCTTTTCCAAGAATGAATCGCGTCCCTCAGCCGCCTCGGCTGTGCCGTAAGCCAAACGAGTTGCTTCACCTGCGAAAAGCTGCTGACCAACTAATCCGTCGTCAATCATGTTGAATGCGTATTTCAACATACGCACCGACTGCGGAGACTTACGAAGAATTTCCTCGCCCCAGGCAACGCCAGTTTTTTCTAATTCTGCGTGCGGCACTACAGCGTTTACGACACCCATTTCATATGCGCGCTGCGCCGAATACTCTGCGCCGAGGAAGAAAATTTCGCGAGCGAATTTTTGGCCAACCTGACGAGCAAGATATGCGCTCCCGTAACCGGCATCGAATGATGCCACATCTGCATCGGTCTGCTTAAACTTTGCGTGTTCCGCACTCGCAATAGATAGATCTGAAATCACGTTCAGTGAATGGCCGCCACCGGCAGCCCATCCCGGTACGAGTGCAATTACAACTTTTGGCATGAAACGAATTAGTCGCTGCACTTCAAGAATATGAAGACGGCCGGTGCTTTGTCCGTCACCGTACTGGTAGCCATCTTTGCCACGAACGCGCTGATCGCCGCCACTAGAAAATGCCCAACCGCCATCCTTTGGAGAAGGACCATTTCCGGTAAGCAGGACCACGCCAACCTTTGCATCGACTCGAGCGTGCTCGAGCGCCTGGTGAAGTTCATCTACGGTTTGCGGACGGAAAGCATTGCGAACCTCAGGCCGGTTGAACGCAACTCGAACCATACCGAGGGACTTGTGGCGGTGATAGGTGATGTCCTCGAGAGCCTCGAAACCTGGCACCGACTGCCAAATAGCAGCGTCAAAGAGCTCGGATACTGGTTTGGACATGAACCTAGACTAACAACGTGACCAAAGCGGCAAAACCCTCAATCAGTGATCTGCTGACTACAGCACGGGTAGTTTCCATCCCGCTGAAGCACACATTTCGCGGGGTTAATCATCGCGAGGCCATGCTGTTTGAGGGCAGTCACGGCTGGACCGAGTGGTCACCATTCTTGGAATACCAGGATGAAGAAGCCGCCGTCTGGCTGGCGGCCGCGATTGAATTTGGCTGGAGCGAGGCACCTACCGCGAAGGTTGAATCGATTCCTATCAACGCCACCCTAGGCGCCATTAAGTCGAAGCACATTGTCGAAGCACTTGAGCCATTTGGCCGCTTCAATACCGTCAAGGTTAAAGTTGCCGAGCCTGGGCAAACCATCGTTGAAGATTTATTCCGAGTGCTTCGGGTGCACGAATTTTTTCCTGATGCAAAAATCCGAATCGATGCCAACGGCGGCTATTCGGTACAGAACGCCATCGAAATTGCCAAGGAAATAGCGATTGCAAATATCGATCTCGAATATTTTGAACAGCCGGTAAAAACTATTGCCGAATTGGCCGAGGTGAAACTCAAGTTGGCGCGAATCGGTATCAAAGTTGCCGCCGATGAATCGGTGCGCAAGGTTTCTGATCCGCTCGCAGTTGCTCAAGCAAATGCCGCGGATGTGCTGGTGCTCAAGGCCCAACCACTTGGCGGAATTTCCAATGCGCTTAAAATTTCCAAGGAAGCAAAACTTCCGGTAACTATTTCGAGTGCACTCGAAACTTCAATCGGAATTTCGATGGGTTTGCATTTAGCTGCGGCCCTTGAAGTTCCTACCTTCGATGCAGGTTTAGGAACCGTCGCAATGTTCGAAGATGATGTTTGCGATGCGCCACTACTGCCAGTTGACGGTCAGATTAAAGTTCAACGGGTTGTGCCAAGCGAGAAAAAACTTGCAGCGCTAACAGCTAGCAATGAACGCATCGAGTGGTGGAAGCAGCGTTTAGAAAGCTGCTACCGACTGATCTGATTTACTTCAAACCGCTGTAAACGTGAAGGCCCTTGAAAAACAGGTTCACGATGGTGAAGTTGAAAAGAATCGCAGCGAAACCAATCAAGGCCAACCAAGCAGAGCGGCGTCCGCTCCAACCTCGAGTGGCATTGGCATGTAGGTAGCCGGCGTAGATGGTCCAAATTATGAAGGTCCAGACCTCCTTGGTGTCCCAACCCCAATAGCGGTGCCAGGCACGCTCGGCCCAGATAGCACCGGCAATCAGGGTGAATGTCCAGAGGATGAAACCAATGATGTTGAAGCGGTAGGCCATCTTCTCGAGCTTGTTGTCCTCGGTAAAGAGGGCAAGTATTCGCTTCGCGGTGCTGGCAACTTTAGTCTTGCTCTTCTTCAACCAGGTTGAAGTCTTGAGTAGGTAGGCAATCGACAGCGCAGCAGCAATGTTAAAAAAGGCGGTTGCCAAAATTGCCACGACTACGTGAATAACCAACCAGTAGCTTTGAAGCGCCGGCATAAGTGAGCGAACATCAACCCAGAACCAAGTCGTGGCAGCGCCTAAAACCAAAAGCGCGAAACCGCTCACCATCACCGCGATGATGCGGATGTCGAGCACAAAGAAGAGTGCGAGCAAGAAAATAACTACGATTACCAAGCTGCCGGTAATCGAGAACTCATACATGTTTGCCCAAGGCACACGCGATGCAGCAATACCACGAAGCACTACGCCAATGCCGTGAGAAATGGCAGCCACAATCATCATGGTCATTGCAAATTTTTCAAGCGCACCGGCAGCTTCACGAACTTGCTTCTTGTCACTTATGCGGCGAGATAGGTGTGTGGCGAAAGACAAGAATGCGATCGTGTAAAGCGCCATCGCTGCATAAATAAAAATTACCGACACATTTGCCAGTGCAGGGTTTAGAGCAATCGACTTCATTTCGCCTTCTTTATTTCAACTACCAAATCATCAAGTACGTTAACCAACGACGGATCATCTCCACGAGCCAATGCCGCCAACTCAAATCCATCGTTTGTTTCGCGCACCCAAACTCGACGTCTTGGTACTAACAATGAAAGCACGAGTCCTGCAAGTGCTAACAACGCAAAGAACAAAATCCATCCCTCGCCAGGGTTGTAACTCACATCAAGAGAGATGTAACGCTTGAGCGAATCGAAGGTCACGGTTCCCATCCCATTTGGTAGTTCAGCCGTCTGGTGAATCTCGAGCTGAATACCCTTGACCCCACTCTTGCCGCCAGCAACCTGTGTCATCTTTGAGATGTCGAGCGAATAAACGTTGCGGGGCACTCCACCATCCAAACCGAGGTCACCCTTGTATACGTTCATGGTCAACTTGGGGTTGATTGGATCTGGGTAGATAGAGGTCAGGGCGCCGGTGGTGAGTTCTTCGGCGGTTGGGTAGAAGAACGAGATGATGCCAAACTGCTCCGGCTGGGCATCCGGCACCTTGATGACGCCCAAAGACGTGTAGTTCTTGTCCTGCGGCAGGTACGCTGTTGGGCCAGAGAAAGCCACATTGCCCTTTGCATCGCGGATAGTGATGACCGGGGCGTAGCCATTTCCGGTGAGGTAGAGCTTGGCGTTTGGCATCTCGAGCGGTTCGTTTACGCGGATGGTCGACTGCTTTGGCTCGCCATTTAGTCCGACCTTGCTGGTTACCTGTGCCCGGAAATCGAGCGGGGTGCCCAGGTTGGTTTGGTTTTGCAAATCGAAGTTCACGGTGAACTTATCCAGGGTCACGCTCAGCGGAGTCAACTGGGTTTCGTCGAAGAATGTGCCGGGCGAGATTGAGTCGTAGCCGGTGAGATTGTTCACGAAGGTGTCACCCTCAACTAAAACGCGTTGGCCGCTGTAACTGAATCCGCCACCAAAACCAACTGCAATCAATACGCCGATGAGTGCATAGTGAAAAACCAAGTTTCCGGTTTCACGAAGGTAACCGCGCTCGGCAGCAACCGACTTTCCGGAAACCACAACGCGGTAACCCTGCGTTTTAAGAATTTCGCTTGCGGTAGCAACTACTTCTGATTTCTTGGTGACAACTTTTTGATGTGCCGGCATGCGTGCAAAGTTTTTTGGGGCAGCCGGTGGTGCGGACCGTAGCGCTTTGTAGTGCACCTGTGCTCGAGGTATCACACAACCAATGAGCGAAACAAATAGCAGAATATAGATCGCGCTAAACCAAACAGATGAATAAACATCGAAGATTTGGAATGCATCCAAAACTTTCGCAAGCTCAGGTTGATTGTCAAAAAACTGAGTAACACCATTTGGGTCGGCACTACGCTGCGGATAAACCGAACCGGGAATTGCGGCTGCCGCTAGTGCGAGTAGCAAAATCAAAGCGGTGCGCATCGAAGTGAGTTGACGCCAGAACCAACGTGCCCAACCCTTTAGACCGATTTCTGGGGATTCGATATCAGATTGACGGGATGAAGCCACTGTTCACCACCTGAATGTATTCAATGAAGTTTGACCACAATCCGGAGATCATCATCAAACCGAGAACAAGGAGAAGCACACCACCGGCGATGTTAAACGCGCGAATATTTTTACGCACGAATGCCACTGACTTAGTCGCCCAAGAAAAACCGGCGGCAATTAGCACGAATGGCAAGCCAAGCCCAATCGAGTAGGCGATAGTCAGAATTATTCCGCGTCCGGCTTGCCCGGCATCAAGGCTGAGTGCCAAAACCGAGCCGAGGGTTGGGCCGATGCACGGGGTCCA
>JBEGSY010000067.1:0-4536 GCA_041179725.1 Actinomycetota bacterium
ATGGTTTCTGCCGGAGTTTCAAACGACGAAGTTAAATACGCAAGAGACGCCGCACCAGTTTGGGATGGTGAGGAGTAAACATGTCATCACACGTTCTTTCACTACTCGTTGAAGACAAGCCGGGTCTACTAACCCGAGTTGCCGGCCTCTTCGCCCGTCGTGGCTTCAACATCGAAAGCCTTGCCGTAGGCACTTCTGAAATCGAAGGACTATCGCGAATCACCGTCGTAGTCGGCGTTGAGGGTGCCCCGCTGGAACAGGTCACCAAGCAGCTCAACAAGTTGATCAACGTAATCAAGATCGTTGAACTAGAGCCCGACCAGGCCGTTCAGCGCGACCACATGCTAATCAAGGTCAAGACCGACGCCTCAACTCGCGGCCAGGTTCTTGAGGCAGTAACCTTGTTTAGAGCGCGCGTTATCGATGTGGTTAGCGACGCGGTAATCATCGAAGTCACTGGCGACACCTCGAAGTGCCAAGCACTAATCAAAGTTCTTGAACCATTCGGCATCAAAGAATTGGTTCAGTCTGGCGTTTTGGCGATGGGCCGTGGCTCAAAGTCGATCACCGAAAAAGTTAACAAGTAAAACCTAAAAGCAATAACCAACAAGAAAGTAGAACAGTGGCTGAAATCTTCTATGACAAAGACGCAGACCTCTCAATCATCCAGGGCCGCAAGGTAGCCATCATTGGTTACGGTTCTCAGGGTCACGCTCACGCGCTAAACCTTAAGGACTCAGGCGTTGACGTAGTAGTCGGTCTTCAGCCTGGCTCAAAGTCAAAGGCAGCTGCCGAAGAGCAGGGCCTAAAGGTTGTTACTCCAGCAGAGGCTGCTGAGTGGGCAAACGTCATCATGATCTTGACTCCAGACCCAGCACAGCGCCACGTATATGCAGAGGCAATCGAGAAGAACCTTCAAGAAGGCGACGCCCTAGTTTTCGGTCACGGTTTCTCTGTGCGTTACGGACTAATCAAGCCACCGCAGAACGTTGACGTTTTCCTAGTTGCTCCTAAAGGCCCTGGTCACTTAGTTCGTCGCGAATACATTTCAGGCAAGGGTGTACCAAACCTTATCGCTGTTGAGCAGGACGCAACCGGCAAGGCTTTCGATCTAGCACTTAGCTACTCACGCGCAATTGGTGGAACCCGTGCCGGCACCATCAAGACCACCTTCACCGAAGAGACTGAGACCGACCTATTCGGCGAGCAGGCTGTTCTCTGTGGTGGCGCATCACAGCTAATCATGTACGGTTTCGAAACCCTAACCGAAGCTGGTTACCAGCCAGAAGTTGCTTACTTCGAAGTTCTTCACGAGCTAAAGCTCATCGTTGACCTCATGTATGAGGGTGGAATCGCTAAGCAGCGTTGGTCTGTATCAACCACAGCTGAATACGGCGACTACATCTCTGGACCACGCGTCATCGGCCCAGAGGTTAAGGAGCGCATGCGCGATGTCCTAACCGACATTCAGGATGGCACCTTCGCCAACCGCTTCATCACCGACCAGGATGCAGGAGCCCCAGAGTTCCTAGCCCTCCGTGCTAAGGGTGAAGCCCACCCAATCGAAAAGGTTGGCCGCGAACTCCGCAAGCTATTCTCATGGCTCCGTCAGGCAGACACCGAGAAGGACTACGTCGAAGGCTCAGCCGGTCGCTAAAGACTCAAAAGAAAAGACCCCGTCAGAAATGGCGGGGTCTTTTCTTTGCCTAGAAGTGCCTACTTTAGAATTAAGGAACTTATGAATAAAAACCTTTTGCGCTTCATCAAGACGTTCAGTTCGGCTCTAGTCGCGCTGCTCCTTGTTGTCTTTGCGGTACCTCAAGCGGCAAACGCTGTACCGGTGGGAACATTGACCATTGTTGCTTCAGGTGGTTCAACCGAGGGCACCAACTGGACCTACTCAGCAAACGAAATTGTTTCTAGCGCAACGGTTTCTGTAAATGCTTCCGATATTGTGGCGAAGCTTGCCCTAGGAAATCTAACCGTTAGCGCAGACAAGATCATCATCAACACTTCCGTTGTCTATGCAAATGCCAGCAGTCTTTCTTTCAAGTCGCAGACCAACATTCTTCTTGACGGAGGAGTGACTGTTCAGTCCCAGGGCGGAGACATCATCTTCAACGCTGACAGCGATGCAAACCTAACCGGATTTGTTCGCTTCGGACTCGGTGCAACTCAAGCCGCTGGAGCGGTCAACTCAAATGGTGGTCGAATCATTGTCGGTGGTGGTCTAAATCCGCTCACGACCCCTGCAGTGTCATCGAATGCCGATGGACAAAACTCAACGACAGCTACTGCCTGTGGTGGAACTCCACCAGTTGCGGGTATTGGAATTTTTAGTTTTGCATTCAATTCCGGAAACGGAGACATGAGCCTTAGGGCATCGAGCTCTGCTGTGTCTGGCCGTGGAATGACACTTACTAGTTGTAGCTGGGGAACGAATAGTTTCACTGCAACTGGTTCTGGCTCGGTCTACATCTTCGGCGACGGTGCTTTATCCACAAATAACCCTTGGGGTATTGCTGCTGGCGCCATGCAGGTAAGCACTCAGTCGGGAAACATCACCGTTGAAGGAAAAGGAAGCCCAACCGGAGGTAACTCCAGAGGCATGTCAATCGGTGGAGCGTCAAGTTTCACCTCGACTTCAGGCACGATTACATTCCGCGACCTTACTGTTGGAGCAACAGCAACTGACTATCGCGGAATTAATATCGGCGCCGCACTGACAATCACGACAGGAGGATCGTTTCTTCTGAGCACCGACAACATGTCTAACGGCGGTTCGCTTGTGCTTGATGTCAGCAACGCCACAATTCAGGCCAATTCTGGGGCCTCGTTCTCGGCTGCCACATTCACTGTTGGAGCTATCACTGCAACCAACGCCGATAGCCTCACCATCGGGGCTCCAGGCAACACTTCCGCTATCACGCTGAACTCTGCCATTTCGGCTGGTGGAAATGTAAACCTCACCGGAGCGGCAATCACAATAAGTGCCGCGCTAAGTAGCACAGCAGACATCTCGATAACTGCTTCCGGCACTGTTTCTCAGACTGCAGCCATCTCGGCTGTTGGTCTTGCCGTTTCTGGTTCAGGAAACGTGAACCTCAATAGCGCCAGCAACGATGTAACTAGATTTGCTGCCAACACCACTGGAACGCTCACCTTCGCTGAAACCAATGGTTACTCAATCGGGTCAGTCGGATCAGTATCAGGCGTGAGCGCAGCGTCACAAACCCTAACCGTTAATGGTGCAACCAACTACAGAATCAACTTCAACAGCCAGGGTGGGTCAACTGTCAACCCGGTACTGTTCGCATCTGGTGGTTCTGCGACCCTGCCGAACGGGCCATCACTTTCCGGTTATAGCTTCCGCGGTTGGTTCACAGCATCTTCTGGCGGCACCGCTGTATCAACCACCTACACACCTGGCGTAACCAGCGATGTCACTCTTTATGCGCAGTGGGCCTTGATTCCACCACCTGTCAATGTCAGTGGAAAAGTCACCGGCACCGGTGCTATCAGATCCATTTCCGGTTCCAGCTTTGATCGAATCAGTTCAGTACTCATCAATGGCGCACCGGTAAAAATTCTTTCCAACGATGGCAGCACCATAACTTTCGAAGTTCCAGAGCTTCCTGCAGGTAATCACAAGATTGAACTTGTTGGTTCTTCAATTAAGTTGACCTGGGACAATGCAATCGTTGTCAAAGCCCCACCAGCTCCAAGAGAGTTCCAAGCGTCATTAGCCGCATTCACCGGCAACTCGATTAGCGCAAAGCAAAAAACCGCAATCAAAACTTTGGTTGCAGGCGCCACCGCGCTAACTTGCGTAGCGACTGCAGCGAAGACAGCAACCACAGCACAAAAGAAAGCTGCACTTGCCCAAGCAACATCAGTCTGCAACTACGCCAAACAGGCCAACACCAAACTGACTGCAGCAACAGCAAAGCCAACCTTAGTGCTCGCTAAAAAGGCATCGCCGATTGCGCTGAAGGTAACCAAATAAACATCACAAAAGACCCCGTCAGAAATGGCGCGGACTTTTTTGTTTACTTGCCTTTCATAACCCCGATCAAGACCGCGAATAACACGGCAAAGACATAAGCCGCCACAATACCAGCCGCAATCAGTAACCATTTGACAGCAGTCCAAACGAAGAACCAAACCAAAGTAGCCTTCGACTCTGGCCGAGCAGAACTGATTCCCCAAGCGCGAAGCTGGTTGATCCAAGTCATGTATTCCATGAATCAGAAACTAGGGACACCCACTGACATTCAGAATCTCCGAGCTGGGCTTCTCAGCTCAACTTCTAACTACGGATCAGAAGGTTCAAGTTATTCAAATTTTGAGTTCAAAAAGTGGTCGCTTTTTTACCTCAACAACAAACTCGGAACTACTCGTTTCCCATTCCTGTGAGCCCACGAACTTTACGTTTACTGCGCGTTCCAGGTAGCCTTCGACGCGTTTGGCTGCGTTGGAGGCTTCGATGCGGTTGACGTAACCGACGAGGAGTAGGTCGATTTCGGGGGAGTCGCT
>JBEGSY010000068.1:0-3777 GCA_041179725.1 Actinomycetota bacterium
CACCGTCACCGGTAAGTGTGTGTGCGTTTGAAGTGGTCTTGAAAATCTTTCCGAAACCACCGGTGGCGAACACGATGCTCTTACCCTGGAAAACGTGAAGCTCTCCGGTAGCAAGTTCGTAAGCAACAACACCCGATGGACGTTCTTCTTTGCCAACCTTGGTCATAAGTAGGTCAAGCACGTAGAACTCGTTGTAGAACTCAATGCCTAGCTTTACGCAGTTCTGGTACAAGGTCTGAAGAATCATGTGACCGGTGCGGTCTGCTGCGTAGCAAGAACGACGAACCGGAGCCTTACCGTGATCGCGAGTGTGGCCACCGAAACGACGCTGGTCGATCTTGCCATCTGGAGTTCGGTTGAACGGAAGGCCCATGTTCTCGAGGTCGATTACAGCCTCAACAGATTCCTTCGCGAGGATCTCCGCTGCGTCCTGGTCTACCAGGTAGTCGCCACCCTTGACGGTGTCGAAGGTGTGCCACTCCCAGCTGTCTTCCTCAACATTGGCGAGAGCTGCAGCCATGCCGCCCTGAGCCGCGCCGGTGTGGGAACGGGTAGGGAAGAGCTTGGAGATAACGGCAGTCTTGGCGTGCGGGCCGGCCTCAATGGCAGCGCGCATACCGGCTCCACCGGCACCTACGATTACGACGTCGTACTCGTAGTAGTGAACTTTAGGGTTGCTCAATTGGATTCCTTTTACTTACAGATTTCAGGCAGATAGTTAACTGCGTTTGGGTCGATGCAAGGATCGAAGGTGGTTAGTACCAAAGTTCCAAGAACGATTAGCGCTGCACAAACCGCCCACAAAGTTACAACTAAAGTTTTGCGAATTGCTTCCCGCTCGGTGTAGTCGTTAACGATGGTTCGCATGCCGTTGGTTCCGTGAATTAGCGCGAGCCAAAGCATCGCGCCATCCATCAATTGAATCCATGGGTTAGCCCACTTGCCAGCAACAAATGCGAAGTCGATACCGCTGATGCCATCACCCATTACTAGGTTGCTGAATAGGTGCCAGAAGATTAGACCAAGAAGTACCACGCCAGAAATGCGCATGTACATCCAGCCCCATTTTTCCCACTTCGCGCCTTTGCGGCTGCGTGGAGATTTTGGTTGTTCGATAACTACAGACATTTTTCTTTCTATACCTCTCGATTAACCCAGGTGGAAGACGTGCATTAGGTGACGCGGTGCGAATGCGCCAACGAGGATTACTGCGAGTGCGATGACAATCCAGAACATCACATTCTGGTACTTGGCGCCCTTGCGCCAGAAGTCAATCAAGATCACGCGAACACCGTTTAGGCCGTGGAAGACAATTGCTGCCACAAGGCCAAGTTCGGCCAACCCGATAATTGGTGTTTTGTATGTGCCGATGACAGCGTCATAAGCTTCTGCGTCGAATCGCACTAGTGCGGTATCAAGAATGTGCACTAGTAAGAAGAAGTAAATGGCCAATCCGGTGATGCGGTGGAGTACCCACGACCACATTCCGACCTTGCCGCGATATAAGGTGCCTGCTGGCTTTGATGGCACTTATGCCCTCCTGGAAATTGAACGTTTGCTTCGTCACAAACCTCAACAAGTCTAAGCCTGCAATTAGTCCCCCCTGTCCGATTGGCCTTTATTCGGCTAGGGTTTTTAGGTTATGAGCAAGCCAATCGAGCGTTTCTACAGCATCATTCCGGCCGGGGGAATCGGTAGCCGACTATGGCCGCTATCCCGTGCTTCTGCTCCTAAGTTTTTGCACGATTTGACCGGTTCTGGGCAAACACTCCTCCAGGACACCTGGGATCGCCTGCTGCCACTAACCCCAGCCGACCGCATTGTCGTGGTCACCGGGCGGGTGCACGAAGAAGCCGTGAACGAACAGCTTGAAGACCTGGTTGCCGGCAACCTGGTTCTGGAGAAATCACCGAAGGATTCAACGGCAGCCATCGCGCTCGCGGCTGCGATTCTCCACAAGCGTCAGCCAGACGTAATAGTTGGCTCATTTGCAGCTGACCACGTCATCGTCGAGTCAAAGGCTTTCGAGGCCACCGTCCGCGAAGCTGTCGAAGTGGCCGCCACAGGCAAAATAGTCACCATCGGTATCGAACCAACCGAACCGGCTGTTGGATTCGGTTACATCAAAACCGGCGAAGTGCTTTCAGGTACTGCAAAGAACGTGCTCAAGTTTGTCGAGAAGCCAAACATCGCAAAGGCTCGTCGTTATGTTGAGTCTGGCAACTACCTATGGAATGCCGGAATGTTTATTGCTCCCGCAGCTCTATTGCTTGAGCAAGTTGAAAAAACCGAACCTGCGCTTTACCAGTCGATTATGGAAATTGCAGAGGCTTGGGATACACCACAGCGTGATGCAGTAATCGATCGCATCTGGCCAACTCTAAAGAAAGTTGCCATCGACTACACGGTTGCCGAACCGGCAGCCGCTGCCGGGTTGGTTGCCGTTATTCCTGCTACCTTTACTTGGCACGATGTAGGCGACTTCGCAGCGATTGCAGAATTGCAGTCGCAGGGTCGTCGCGGAAACTTGGCTGTGCTCGGAAACGCAAAAGTTTTGGCTGATTCATCGTCTGGAATTTTGGTCAGCGAAACTGATCGTCTAGTTGCACTCATCGGAATCGAAGATGTCATCGTGGTTGATACTCCAGATGCGTTGTTGGTCACCACAAAAGAACACGCTCAGCGAGTCAAGTCTTTGGTCGACGCACTGAAAGCCACCGGTCACAGCGACCTGCTCTAGTCATGCGTAAGTTTTTTGCTCTTATTTCGGTCTTAGCCCTAAGCGGCTGTGCCGTGCAGGAGCCAGCGCCAACGGTTACCCCAGTAGACCTCAAGTACTGTGCGATAAGCGACGCCGCCGGCTTCAACGACGACAGCCTGAATCGCAGTATTTACGCGGCATTGCAGCAGCTCAAGGTGCAAACAGGAGCCTCTGTTTCGGCCATCGAGGTCAGTGCCAAACTGCCGGCTGAAGCAGCAATTCAAAAACTCATTGATGCAAAATGCAACGCCGTAATCACAAGCGGATCGCAAATGGTGAACGCTACTTTGTCGGCGTCTAGAAAAAATTCGGATGTTCATTTCTATTCGGTAAGCGACTCTTCTAAAAGCGGAGTCACCAGCACAAATTACACCGCCATTACTTTTGACATTGCACAAGCAGCTTACGTAGCCGGATATTTGGCTGCGTCAACCATGGATTTAGACGCAGTTGCGGATCGAATCAACATCAATAATCAACTCAAGAGCGCACAGAGCCTAAAAATAGAAAAAGCATTTGCTCTTGGCGTTGATTGGTTCAACTCAAAAAACAGGCAGCAAGTAAGTGTTGTAATTTCAGATGTGCACAGCGGCGAAGAAATTATTTTTGCGCTAGCAGGAAATTCAAAACAACTCGGTTTAATTGCGCAATCGAGTGCAACGCCAGCGGTGAAGTATGTAGGTTTTGGACGCGATTGGTTTTCTGATATTCGAAATAAAGAGATCAAGTCGTCAATCTTGACTTCGGTAATACGCGTGGATGTCATCGGTAAGGTTGTGGACGCCGTTGTCAACCAGAAGGCGTCGCAACATTTTGACTTGTCCAATAATGGCGTCGGCTTGGTTGAAGCTCACGACGTGAATTGGCCAATCGGATTCGGTCAACAGGTGAGTGAAATTATCAAAGATATTCAAGACGGCAAAGTGAAGGTTGAGTAATCATGAACATCAAGAAACTGCCTAAGATTTCTCTTCACGATCACCTCGATGGCGCACTTCGTCCGCAGACCATAATCG
>JBEGSY010000069.1:0-3681 GCA_041179725.1 Actinomycetota bacterium
GTTACGAGGTAGAGCAATTGATGCCGCAACTGCGCAAGCGATTTGCAAATCGCTACGCCGACCTCCTGGCCCTGCTAATCGAACTCGATAGTGAGCTCGGTGGTCACGGTATGGCAATTACATTCCATAGGGCCGCGGTTCAGGTTCGCAAAGAGCAGGCCGAACTTGGGCAACTCAAGGCAAAGCAGGGCTGGGTATCTGCAAGTGCAAAGCTTGCGCTTTTGGCACCCTGGCTGGTCGCAATCGTGCTGATCCAGCTGCCGCAGAATCGGGCAGCCTTCGCAACCGAACTTGGTGCGCTGGCGCTGTTTCTTGGATTGGCTCTGAGCCTGCTGGCCTATGCGTTGGTGAATCGGCTGGGGGAGTTGCCGCTTCCGGGACGGGTGCTAAATGGCATTGAGTAACCGGCTGCTTGCAACACATCAAGAGCCTCCGCCACCAAAGACGCATCTCAATTTGGATCTTGCCTGGACAAATGTGCGATCTCGCCTGGTTCGCCATAGTTTCGCGGAAGAACGACGACAACTGGCGGATGTCAGTCGAGTGTTCGGGTTGCTATTAGAAAACGGCCTGCCTGTAACCGTCGCTTTTCGCTGGCTGACGCCGCGGCTTTCGGGCCAGTGGCATTTCCAGTTCGATCACCTGGTGCGAAACCTAGACCTGGGAGCCGATCTCATTGAGGAGCTATCGGAGCTCGCCGTGCGGCTGCCAATTGAGGAACTTGCCGAGCTCTGTCAAAAACTTCGAGTTGCGATTGAGCGGGGAACTCCGATTGCGCATCAAATGTCGAATCTTGCCGATTCGATACAGCAGCAGGTGATGCGGGAGCTGATCCGCAGGGCGGGTCAAAACGAAACCAAGATGCTCGTTCCCACCATCTTTTTGATCCTGCCGGTAACCGTGCTGTTTGCGATTTTTCCATCGCTACTGCTTCTGCAAGCCAACTACTAACGAAGGGAAGACAATGAAGAAACTAATCCAATCAGACCGAGGAGATGTGCCCGGTTGGTCAGAGAATGCATCACGCACATGACAATAAATGCGCAAGTGGGTCTGAAAACTGCTATGAAAGTAGGGAAAACTAGTTGGATTCACCTGTGTTGAGATTCTCCATGAACTTGCCGTAAGAGGCTTTCAATTCGAAAACATCAACGCGATATCCTCGGTACCATTCCGAGAACCTGCTCTTTGCGGTCCTGTGTTCTGAGAAGCGGGCTAGTTCCGCGACAGATTTTTGATCCTCAAACCAATACATCACGTTTCTTGTCGTGCCATCCGCGGACTGCCACTTTTCTACGCGATCGAAGCCCTCGAGACTGAAGGCATAGTCGTCAATTTGCTTATCCAATTCGTAGAAGTCATCGTCGTAATTGCCAGGTGTGAATATGAACGAACAACAAATCACAGAAATCTCCTTGCACTATTTGAGCTAATAAATGCAATATACTGCACTTATGTTGATAGACGAAACAGGCGACTCCAAATTTGCCAAGCTCGTTGGACGTCGGGTCAAAGAGGCTCGAGTTGAAGGGCGTCTCACCTTGGATGATCTAGCTGAGAAATCAGGGGTGAGTCGACGCACAATCGTGAGCATCGAGCAAGGAACAACCAATGTGAGCATCAAAATGATGCTCCGAATTTCTACCTCTTTGGGCGTTGGTTTGGCGTCGCTGCTGGCAGAGCCCTCGTCCAATGCTCTTGGTGTAATTCGATCGTCTGCACAATCGGCATCTTGGGTCGGGGAAAAAGGCGGGGCAGCGCTGCTCGTTGCGTCGACCGACGCACCCGAGATTTTTGAGCTCTGGGATTGGAAATTAGGCCCTGGAGATCATTACGTTTCTGAAGCACACTCGGACGGTACGCATGAGCTTATTCACGTGATTAGTGGACCCTTGACCTTGGAGGTAGCGGGAATAACAGAGATTCTTGAGACAGGTGACTCTGCCAGTTTTTCAGGAACAAAGCCCCATTCTTATTCAAACCATTCAGGGAAAATCGTACATTTTTCGCTGTCGGTGCTTCAGCCACACCTCAGGGGGAAATTTGTTCAAAAGTAATTTTGTCTCACCTAAAATCATTGAAAAATTCCCCGACTACGCCTGCGCTCTTATCACCATTACTGGAATCGAAGGATCAGCGAGCGATGCGCGCAGTGAAAAGTTGCTTCTGGAAGCGGAGTCGGTAACTAGAAACCTCTTATCTGAGGTTTCAGTTGACGAGCTCAGCGAAGTGAAAGCCTGGCGTGCAGCCTATGAATCATTTGGTGTCAAGCCCAGGGTTGCTAGGGCTAGCTTTGAGGCTCTGATGCGCCGAATAGACAAAGGGCTCCCGCGCATTGACTTGCTAACTGATATTTACAACGCAGTCTCAGTGATTTATAGAGTTCCAATTGGCGGAGAGAATCTCGATCGATACGTCGGTTCGCCAAGGCTTGAATTTGCCGTTGGAGATGAAAGATTCGAGACACGTGAAAATGGCGAAACTGTGATTCAAAATGTCGAACCTGGTGAGGTGATCTGTCGGGACGACTTGGGCGTAACCTGTCGCCGCTGGAACTGGAGGCAGTGCATTCGTACTCGCATTGATCATGAAACCAAAACACTGCTGTTTATTGTGGAAGCCTTAGGCCCAGATTCTATTTTGCAAGTCCACGAGGCTGGATCTCGACTACTACTTGAACTGAGAAATATTTGGCCAGACCTGAGCGCGGAAATGCGACTGGAGCATAACCAGCAAAATTTAGATCATTGAACTCAGTGCTTAGTGTCCTGTGGATAAGTACGAGACCCTTCTTCTGGATTGGTGGACACTTGATCCATGACTAAACAACTACTCAAGAAATTTGCCTTTTCGTTGAATGATGAGGCTGGTGACGTTCCTGGCTGGGTTCTGATAACGCTGATGACTGCGGGGCTGGTTGTGGTGATCTGGGCCTTTGCGGCACCGGCGCTGCAAGGCGTGTTTGATGAAGCTCTTGACCGAGTAGTTTCGTTTTGAATGAGCGTGGCAGCGCCGTTATTTCTGCGCTAGCTGGCGTGACGATGCTGACTTTGGTCACCCTAACTACCTTCGCACTTGGGTTATCGGCGGTAAATGTGCTGGTGATTAGAGATGCCGCTATCGATGCGTCTCAGCAAGCTGCGCTCGCCAAGTCTTCCTCGAAAAACGATTACCTCTTGAAGCTCATCAAAAAGCGTGTGCCATCGATGGTCTCGGTGCAGGTAACGGAGCTGGCTAATGGACCCACTACCGGATACCAGGTTGAGGGGGAATTGCCAGGACTGGGTTTTCTATCCGACCTAACCAAGGTAAGCGTTCGGGTGTCGGCAGCAGATGAAGCGTTCAGCTGAATCGGGTTCCAGTCCGCTGGAACTGGTGTCGTTTATGGCTCTTTTGCTAATGCCGCTGGGCCTTGGGTTGAGCACCTATCAACAGCTTTCAAATGAGCTGGCCGCTGAGTCGATTGCTCGCCATGCGCTTCGACTAGCGATGCTTCAAAGCCCAGCGCGGCCCAGCGAAGCGCTGCCTCAAGCAGTAGAGCAGTTTGGCGGGGATTGGCAGCTATCGGAGCTGAACTATCGCTACTGGTGTTCGGCGAATTGTTCCCTGGTCACGCTTGAGATAACTGTCGAGAGGGCCAGGGCGATTCAAACCATGGGGATTCCAAAATTGTGACGGAAC
>JBEGSY010000070.1:0-35911 GCA_041179725.1 Actinomycetota bacterium
AACAACGTCGGCACTCGACGTAAGCGAAAGCTATTGCTCAATCGCCAAGAAATCACAAAGCTTCAGGGAAAAATCAAGGAGAGCGGCTACACGTTAGTACCGCTAAGTCTCTACTTCAAAGACGGTTATGCCAAAGTCGAAATCGCTCTTGCCCGCGGTAAAAAGGAATATGACAAACGTCAAACCCTTAAAGAGCAGCAGGACAAGCGTGAATCAGATCGTGCAATGTCCACTAAGGGTAAAGATTGGTAAACATCAAATCACTGGAAGCAGACGACCTTCACAGCTTTCTGGATTTCTTCGATCACCGAGCATTCGCTAATGACCCCGACTGGGATGGTTGCTACTGCCAAACATTTCTAGGCCAGCCGGAGTGGGATGGGGTCTCAGACCCAAAGCCGATTCTCCGACAGTCATCATGCGACAACATCAGCGAAGGCAAGATGCAGGGATATTTAGCTTTTGAAGGTGACAAAGTTGTTGGTTGGTGTGCAGCTGGAGAATCAAAACTTTTCAAAGAATTGCCGGATGCAGAAGACAAACTCGCTCGCGTAGTTTGTTTCGTTGTTGACGAAGATTACCGCGGTAAAGGAATCGCAAACGAATTGCTGGACTTCGCCATCGATGACCTCACCAATAAGGGATTTGCAGAAATTGAAGCCCGCCCTGCTGCAGCTGACGACAAGTCCAAACAGAACTTCCGCGGTGCCTGGTCGATGTATGAGAAGCGAGGCTTCGCACCATATCGCGATTTAGGCGAGATGGGTGTTCTAGTTCGCAAGGAACTCTAAGTCTTTTCACAGGCCCATGCTCTGGCTAATGTCGCCGGCAGGGCTTATCCTTATTGAGCCTCGTAAGAGGTGTTTGAAAACTCAACATGGGGATGATCGGTTTCGACAGTGCAATAGCGACTGGATGAAGCGGGTCGAGAATGTAGCGTCAACTCGTTAATGTCCGCTGCAAACTATAGGTGCCAAATCAAACAGCACCGACTTCGCCCTAGCTGCTTAGCACTAGCCCCGAAGTCCGTCAGACCGTTTGTGATTTCGTAACGGATCCTGGCGTCATTTAGAAATCTCGCTGAGTAGTTACGCCTTAGGGCTGCTCGGGACTCAAACTCAGGCTGGGCTCGTCGGATATGTCGCTTCATGCTAGTGCCGGAGCCAAGTAGAACCTCAGTGAAGCTACACCCGTAGAAGAGCCATGACCATTGTTTTGGACGGGGGTTCAATTCCCCCCATCTCCACGAAGAGCGAGCCCAATCGGAATTGATTCCGCATTGGGCGAGCGATGAGAGGAGATTGACATTCGAAGAATGGAAATCTCCACCATCCCATGAGAAAACCCGCCAGAAATGGCGGGTTTTCTGCCTTAACCAGCTATGTAGCGGTCAGGTCTATGGTTTGTGGCGAGTACCAGGTTCAGAGTTACCGCACCTATGATCGCCCAGGCTGCTGACCAGCTCAGGTCTGAAATGGCGAAGCTGACTATGACTGCGGCATCCAGAGCTAGTTGCACATAGCCGGCCTTCCATTTCAACTTATCTTGAGCGATTAGCGCTAAAACATTGAAGCCACCGAGGCTGGTTCCGTGGCGGAACATGATGAGCATTGCAACGCCGAGCAGAAGATTCCCAACAATTGCACCGAACCAACTCTGAATAGCACTCAGGTCAATTAGTTGCGGCATAAAGAAATTGAAAATCGAAAGAGTGCCAATGGTGGCGAGCGATTTCAAAGTAAACGAAGCTCCTCGACGCCAGAGCGCGAGTGCCATAAACGGGATGCTGATAAGTGGATATGCGAGTGAGAAATTCCAATTGAGATTGTGGCTAATCAGGAGGGTCAGTCCAGCCAATCCGCCAGTAACAACTTGCGAACATTGCAGCAAGTAGATTCCAAGTGCCGCAAGTAGAGCGCTAGTGAGAATCGCTTGAATATCTTCAATTGCAGAATGTTTACTTGCCGCCACGTCCAACAGCCTATGTCATTGACCTAGCATTGAGACATGTCTCGCGCACTACTCATTGTCGATGTCCAGAATGACTTCTGTGAAGGTGGTTCTCTTGCCTGCGTTGGTGGGGCAGCGGTCGCGGCTGGAGTTACTGAATACTTGAAGGCTCACAAACAGGATTACGACTATGTAATTGCATCACGTGATTGGCACGATGCCGACAACACCAATGGCGGACACTTTGCTGCTGCAGGTGCAGATCCGGATTGGGTTGTCAGTTGGCCAGTGCATTGTGTTGCGGGCAGTCAGGGAGCCGAGTATCACTCGGGTCTAGACACAAGTTTGATTGATATCCACGTGGAAAAAGGGCAGGGGAAACCCGCCTATTCACTATTTGAGGGAACAACAAATGATGGTCGCACTATTGCTTCAGTTTTTGCCGAACTTGAAATTGACTCAGTGGATGTGTGTGGCATTGCTACCGATTATTGTGTTTTGGCTTCGTCTTTGGATGCTCGAAACGCGGGCTATGAGGTTCGGGTGCTGACCGATTTGATCGCCGGAGTAGCTACCGATACGAGTACAGCAGCCCTGCAGAAACTTGAAGCTGCGGGTTGTGTGGTGATCTAAATGTTGATTGCATCTTTCGTGTTCCGTCAGCACACCAAGAACCAAGACTTCACAGATCTAGACGATGAAATCATGCTTCGCGCACAGCAGAATCCGGGATTCATAAAGAAGATGAAGTGGACCTCGGGGGAGAACATTAAAGTCGACTATTACTTTGCCGACGAAGAATCACTACAGGTATTTCGTACGGATGAGGTTCACCGAGCGGCCAAGAAGCGTTACCAGGAATGGTATGAGGGCTACGAAGTGGAAATTTCAGAGGTAATTCATTCATTCGGTGATGGAAAGCTATAGCTACTTTTTTAGATTTCTATAGAAATTCTCATGAGGCCCTATGGCCTCTAAATAGATGATGCGAATCTCAGAGTCTTTGGTGTAGCCGAGGAGGTATAGCTGATTTTGAAACTTGAATTTATAAACCCAAAGTTTCGATAAATCACCGACTTTGCGCTCACCAATTTTCGGGTCTTCTGCAATCTTGGCTACAGCCGAATCGACCGCGGCAGCAGTGGCATCATTTAGTCGCTTATAAACCCGTGCAAACCTATTGGTTTGCACAACGTTCCAGGTCATTGTTTTGTTTTAGATCTAGGGACGAAAGGGGTCGCATCTTCTCGAGGAGTCGCCATGCTCATGAGCGACTCTTTGATGAAATCAACCGGCAGACCAGGGTTATCTAGTGACGCCCTGCCAACCTTGATCCAGAATTCAAGTTGGCCTTGGATTGTGCGAAACTCGCTGGCGGCGGCCTTTCTGGCGGATTCCACGAGCTCTTCATCGATTCGTACTGGCACAGTTTTCATCCGTAAATCCCTTTCGGTATTTACTACATTTGTAGCACAATTCATGTTTCCACTTCAATTGCTCAAGGGTATTTTGAGAGTATTCCTTGAGTGTCGTTGGGTTTACCCACAATGAACCTATGTGGAATTTAATCAAAGAATTATTTGGCTGGATTTTTTCAGGATCGGGAACGGGCACCGGGAAATCAGTCTCAGGTTCTTCAATGAACGAGGGTGACTACCACTCTGGGCCTCATGGCTACTCACCAAACACGGCATATTCAGAGACCGAATACGGAGATCCAAACTGGGAAGACGAACAGCACTAGTGCCTAGACTTAGGTTGTCCAACTATCGGGGAGAGCCATGTCATTCGGCGAAGCAATCAAGAGCTATTTCAAAAATTATGCGGTTTTCAAAGGTCGTAGCCGTCGCAGTGCTTTTTGGTTCACAGTTCTCTTCACCGGCCTGGTAAGCATCGCTCTAGGGATTATCAATCCTGCGGATGCGGATGAGAATGGTTTCAAAAATCCAAGCGTCTTAGAAAACTTATGGAGTTTAGCCACTCTGGTTCCCTCTTTGGCAGTTTCGGTGCGTCGACTACACGACACCGGCAAATCAGGTGCAAACGTTTTCTGGATTTTCTTGCCAGTTATCGGCTGGATCATTTTGCTAGTTGCTTTTGTTAAAGACAGCGAACCTGGAGCGAATCAGTACGGGGAACCCGTCAAGTAATGTTTTCGCTTAGCTGGTGGACTGCAAACTTTGCGATACTCTTCGAAGTAATCGGAACTATAGGCTTTGCGCTCTCAGGGCTGATTGAGGCAGCGCGTAAAAAGTTTGATGTTGTCGGTGTCTGCATGGTAACGGCCGTTGCTGCTTTCGGTGGCGGAACATTGCGCGACATTCTGCTAAATCGTCGACCGCTCTTTTGGGTGCAAAATGACTGGTGGATTTGGGCAATCCTAGTTTTTTGTGTTTTGGCGTTCGTTTTTGTGCGCGGTCGCCACTTGGAATTTACCGAGAGGGCGATGCAGTGGCCAGACGCAATTGGCCTCGGAGTATTCGCTGCAAGTGGAACTCAAATCGCATTAACGACTGGTACTCCTGAGATAGTTGCCGTAATCATGGGTGTCATGACTGCCGTGTTTGGTGGCATCCTTAGAGATATTTTTACGAATCAAATTCCTCGAGCTTTTGCAGATCACCAACCATATACGGTAGTTGGGTTCGTCGGAAGTTGGATTGTGGTGATCGGTTTTTGGTTGAATTGGCCAGCTGTGCTTTCAGTGGCGCTGGCATCAATTGTCATAATTCTGTTGCGCGTCGCAGTGATGGTATTTGGTTGGAAACTTCCGCAGTGGCGGGTTTAATTATTCTTCGGTAGGGCAAGGCGCTAACTGAGCCACTCGCTGAGGTGTAACTCCGAGAAGCACTGCGATGTCTCGCATAGTTAAGCCTTCATCGCGCATTCTTGAAACCACGTCGCGAATTTCACTCGATGCTTCCTCTTGCAAACGCAATGCTTCGCGAGACTTTTCCTGGGCAGCCTCTAGATCACAAATGATGCCCGGCATTGTGGCTTCTACTTTGATGATGATGTCGCAGCGTTCCTCGCCGGAGACGGCACAGGCGAGATCCTTTATTTGCTCGGTTGCTTTGTCTAGGCGTTTGGCAGTGGTGACGAAGTTTCCTAACTCAGGCACTTCAACGCGCCAGGCGTCACCCTGACGCTCAAATTTTGCTTTGATTTCCAAGGTATTCACCACTTTCTAATTTAGTCAAGCCCCACTTGACAAATCTTGTCAAGTACTGCTTTACTAATAACCATACGGGGGAACTATCCCGAAGACAATACTTTGAAAGGTAATCAATGAACGGCGTTATTTCAGTAGTAATCGCACTTGCAGGCATCGGTTTTGGTGTTTGGGCAGCCCTAACTTTCTGGAAGGCTGGAAACTTCAAACTAAAGGGCAACAAAGAAGCGTTTGCTGCTGCCGGCTTCGGTTGGGCGGCAAAGACTCCAATCGGCGTAATCCGCATCATTGGTTTCCTAGAGGTACTCGGAGCTGTCGGCGTGGTGCTTGCTCCAGCTGCTGCGCTAATTCCTGGACTTGAATTTGCTCAGTATTTAGCTGTTTCTGCTGGTCTTGGACTTGCTCTCACCATGGTTGGCGCGATGATCGTTCACCAGAGCCGTGGCGAGTCGAAGTACACATTCAAGATGAACTTCAAGTTACTTGCAATCTCATTGGTTGCCGCAATCCTTGATGCGCTTGTGGTGCTTCCGCTTACTTTCTAGTTAGAAAGTTTTTTGAAACCAGCCCTGTTTGCTGCACGATTTAGAGTGGCGAGCAGGGCTGGTGCCGTTAAGGCAATCAAGATTGAAGTTGTAATCGCTCGGCCGGTGTCCCATAGAAGGCCTCCCGTGACAATTTCGTAGTTAATGAATCGCGAGAGGTTTTCGTGAAGTGGCGCGCCTGCAAGGTAAGACAAAGTTGTGTCACTGCCTGCAAGAAACGGCCAGTTCCAAAGCGTCATCAGTGAACCGTAAATGTAGCTTGCGACTATAGCAAAGACAATCAGCAAGATAACTTTAGGCAGAGTGCGTTTAAGCATAGGTAACGCTCCTGCACCCAAGCCCACTATTCCTGCAGCCATCATCTGAAATGGTAGCCATGGGCCAACGCCAGCGCCTAGCAGTGCGGACACCAAGATTGAGGTGCTGCCGAGAATAAAACCGAACGCACTTCGGAAAATATATCCACCGATTATTATCAAAAAGAATGCGGTTTCAATGCCTGCAGTCCCTGCTCCTACAAGTCTCACAACAGCGTTTACAGCTGTAAGCACTCCCAATACTGCGAGTTGCCTAGAGCCAATTTCACCTGTACTGAATTCAACGAGAGTGAGCACTACCAAAATGGGCATCAAAGCTATAAAAACTGTTTGTGCCAACAGGTTCTCGTTTTGATTTGTCGTAGCTATGAAAAGCGGCCAGGCAAACATTAATACAGACGCGACGCCAGCCAGTGCGATTGCGATAAGTGAAATAACTCTTTGGCTACGCATCCAGCACCAGCTGTTCTAAGGCGATTAGACCATCAATTTCAAATATTTGTGAAACCTGCGTTGGTAACTTTCCTTTGTGGCTAAGCGCCTGAGATACTGGCAGATCGCTAAGCACTTTGCCCTTATGTAATTGCACTACGCGATCGGCGGTTAGAGCGACAAATTCCACGTCATGGCTGGCAAACACTACCGTTTTGCCCTTTGTAGCAAGTTGACGAATCGCCTCAGCTACCTGCTGCTTTGCCGAATAGTCGAGTCCACGAGTTGGTTCATCGAGTAGTACGGTTTGAGAATTTTTAGCGAGCTGGATTGCCAGCACTAAGGCGAGCTGCTGCCCGCTGCTCAAATCGCGGGGATGAGAGCTGCCATCTATTCGTCCTACAAATTCCTCAAACAGAGTTGCTGTTCTGTTTTGAGCGACACCGGCGACTTCATCAGAGTCTGCAAATTCCTGACTGAGTGAATTCAAAAACAGCAAGTCCGCTGCCTGTTGCGGGACCATTGCAGTATTCGCGATTTCGTTACGGAGCTTCCAAAGCAGAGAGGTTTTTCCTGAACCATTTTCGCCCATTATTGCCACTACCTCGCCAGAAGCTGCGCCGAAGTCAATGTCGTCTAAAGCAATGAGGTCGCCGTACTTAACGCTCAGTTTTGTGAGCTGAATATTTTGTGGCTGGACATGAGGATAGACAATTTTTCTGAAATGCACCGGAGTGCTTATCATTTCTCGCGCTTCGGCTATCGATAAAGCGAGCGGATCCCAACCTTGCATTTGTCCAAGTTTGATTAGTGGCGGCACAAAAGTGAATCTGGCTAACTGCTCCGCTGGCTTACCCTGGGCGACCGTGCCATCATTGCTAACCACAAGCACCTGATCCACCAAATCGATCAATCTTTCAATTCGGTGTTCTGCGACAATTGCTGTCAATTGCTCGCGGCGACAAAGGTTGTGGATGAATTCAAGGAGTTCGTGCGCAGCTTCTGGGTCTAGCGCAGAGGTTGGTTCATCCAAGACAAGAACTTTTTGACCTGCGCTCAGCGCTGCTGCGATAGCAACGCGCTGTTGCTGACCTCCAGATAATTCCGTGAGCCGCCGATCACGCAGGTCGTTAAGGCCAGTGGCAATTATGGCTTTTTCAATTCGCTGCAGCATCTCGGGCACTGGTACTCCCAGTTGCTCGAGCGTGAAGGCAAGTTCTTCCATGACTGTTTCTGCAACGAACGATCCTTCAGGTTGCTGATTGACGTAGCCAATTTGCTCTGCAGTTTCGTGTGGCATGGCGTTAGTGACATCATTGTCAGCAAGAAATCTTTGACCAGCTACTGTTCCCCCGGTGAAGTGGGGAGCGAGTCCAACAATCGCTTTGAGGAGAGTGGATTTACCGCTTCCCGTTCCGCCGCATACAAGCACAAAGTCGCCTGCTTGGATGTTGATGTTGACTCGGTTTAGTGCAGGTGTCTCGGTTTTGCCGTAATTGAAAGTGAAGTTTTTTAGTTGGATCATCGCAACCATCCAACAAAATTGGCGATTAGTAGTACCAAAAGCAAAATCATGATTGCGTAGTCAATAGAGCTTCGTGCCTGCGTCGTGAGATTGGTTCGAATAAGTCGGAGTGATGTAAGCCTCATGCTTAGGGCTCCAAAAATGATGCCTATAGTGATTGCTGCAAGGGTCAGATAGGCGCTGAATCCGCTGAGTAGAAGGAATATTCCAATCAGGGTCAGCACGATTGCGCAAAGCCCCAAGAGTCTTGCCGTGAGGAGTTGCACTGGACTCTGCATCCCGCGACGACCAAAGCCTCTAGCGTCCATCGAGGCGGCTAGCAGCAGGGAACGGTCTAGTGTGTCTTCCAGTACTGGAATGACTATCCCCGCAAGTCGACTGGTTCGCTTTGATTTTCCGCGAAGTTGTCTAGCCCGTCTCACGCGGTTGAAACTCTCAATAAGTTGAGGTGCGAGATTGATAGCAACGGAAACGCTAGTTGCAATTTCGTAAAGCGCACCGGGAGCAGATTTTAAGAGCTTGCGAGGGTTTGCCAAAGTAGTGGCGGTAGCTACGGCCAAAATAATCGCTGCTAGTCGAGCGCCATCAATTAGTGCACCATACATAGATTGCCAAGATACGGATCCAAGGAATTCGAACGCGCCGAATCCAAAATTTATTTGTAATCGAGGCAGCAAAATTGCAATTGCTGAATCTGGGTTCGAGTATGAAAAAAGTATTCGAAAAATAACTCGGATCAGTATCACGATGCCGGCGAGAGCCAGGTAAAAACTGAGTGATCTTGCCCAAGTTGCATTTTCTCGAAACGACAAAATCAGAATTACTGCGAGCAAACAAATCGCGATAGGTGCAATTAGGTTGCTTGAGCTTCCGGCGACAAGCGCAAGTGTGCCTCCAACTAGCCACCATGTCCCAGGGTGAATTCGGTTAGCTAGCGATCGCATTTGAAAGTTCTAGGTTGCGGTGATGGTTCGTGGCTTTCCTCGCCAGGTTCGATAAATACCCAGGCGTCAGTATCTCCGCACTTAGGGTTTCGGCTGGTAGCACCAGTGGCGCTAAACATCCAGTGATTACCTAACTGGGATGTTGCGTAATAGTAAGCCCAGCTTCCTTGAGCACTGGTGGGCGTGTTGGTACATGGTTGTTCCGTTGCAGTGGGGAAGTTATTGATTCTGCAAACGAAGCCGACTGGGTACTCTGTCGTTCCTTCCACAACTTGACCAGCAGCTGCAAAGAGTTCCCAGCCGTTGCCGGTGAAGTTCTCCGCACAAGCCTCTGTGGTTGGTATGCCAGAATTCTCGCCATAGTCCACCAGTAAGCTGACACCGGAAATGCTGCAGAACTCCGAGGTGGATATTGACTTCGAGGTTTCTCCTTCAGGAACCGAGCTGAGAGCGCCGCTCGTAACCAGCGCACCAATAGCAACTAGCCCGATTAGGGCAAACAGCACGGCCCTGAGTGAGATTCGCATTTACTTCAAGAGATCCAAGTAGCTCTTGCCGATAAGGGCGATATAGCCCTGGATTGTGGCATAGGCATTACCAGCGCCGGCAGTCCAACTTCCTGCTTGTATTCCAGAATCAGCTGTCGATACTTTGCTAGCTAGCCACTTTGAGTACGAGGTGATTGATGATCCAGTTGCCTTTAATCCCATGGCTGCATAGGCGGTTGAATTGGCGCTCCACTCGCCCCACGATGAGAAGAACTTTCCTGCAGTGTCTGATTCTGCAGTTGATGAAAGCCAGGCGCGAGATTTTGCGATCACTGCCGACTTTTTGGCCTGTTCAGTCTTTGAGCCAAGCCCCTTAACAGAGGCGAGTGCCTGAAGTGCTAAACCGGTTGCATCAGGGCTTGCTGCTGCGTTCGATTCAGTTTGACTATCAGCAAAGCCACCAGTTTTCGCAACTTCGAAGTTTGTCAGGTTGACCGCAATTTTCTCGGCAAGTACATTCTCGTTTGCGGCTTTTAGCCCAAGCACCAGCCAAGCGCTGGTGTAGATGTTTTGACTTGGCGCAACAGAGTTGTCAGGCACCGCTAGTACGGATCCGTCCTTGGCAATGTGCTTTTTGATTGTTGCAATAACTGATTTAGCTAATGCGGACTTGTTTTGCTTGAATGCACTCGCAGTAAATAGGAACTTGCCGGCGTCTGCGCTGTTGAAACGCTTGTCAGGCGAATATAAGGCTCCGGTCTTGGTTTCCCATGTTCCAAGTGTGCTTGTAGTTAGCAGGTTGTATTTGACCGCAGCTGCTTGTGTTTTTGCGTCTCTTCCTGCAGCCAGAAGTTGAAGCATTGCTTCAAGGGTCATCCCGAAGTCCGCTTTACCTGGAGTAAAGCCGACAACGTACTTGCCATCGACAAATTGTGAAGCGATGTAATTTACGGTTTTTGGATATTGTGTGGCAGCCTGTGCCGGGATGGTTGCCGTGATGGTAAGCACAGCGGCTATTGCTAGTGTTGCGATTTTGCGCAACCCAGATTTAGTTTCAAACATTTGAAACCTTTCGCATTTGGCGATCTGAGTGCGAAGGCGAATGGCCGAATGGCCCCTCGACTCCACCCGTTGACCTCGACGGTTATTTGGAGTCATTACAAATCTCAGGCATTCCGACTCGTCAAAGACTTACGGCTGCGGGACAGTGCCGGGATTTCACCGGCTTCCCCTGGGAGTTGCAAAAACTACAGCATTGTTGCTGCTGCTGAACCAATCTATCATTCTGAGATTTGGGTCTAGAACAAACCGCCGAATGAGGCTAATTGTTTCGCAAGGAGGGCATAGCCAACAAAGCTCACTGCGTCTAATAAGAAATGCGCAAATAGAAGTGGTGCAACTCGACCCCAACGGCGATAGGCCCAGCCAAATACCAAGCCCATGACAAAGTTGCCGATGATTCCAGCCAAACCTTGATATGCGTGATACGCAGCTCTGATTGCGGAGCTGACAACCTGCTGATTCCAGAAGCTAATTTGCAACTCATCGAATCGTTTGTATAGGTAGCCAATCATGATGACTTCCTCGACCGCAGCAGCTTTGAGTGCGCTGAGAAGCAATATGGGGATCATCCACCAGTATTGGAATTCACCAGGCACAACCTTCGCGGCAAGTCCCAATGCTCGAGCGGATAGGTAAAGAGCAAGACCGGGGATGCCAATGGCAGCGAAAAGTAAAATGCCTCGGCGAAAATCCGATCTAGATATTTTCCAAAATCCCAATAATTCAAATGGGTTTTTATTTTGGTTTAGTAGTAAATAAAGCACTAGAGCAACGGGTGTGAAGCCAAGAGCAATTCCAATAAATCGGTATAAAAAGTCAAAGAGTTCTTCGAAGCTTTGCGTTGGGTTAAGAGAGGTAGTGCTTCCAGCTAGACCGGAAGTCGAAAGTAATTTTTCAAACAGTGAAACCATTGAATAGATGGCTGATGCGCCAAGGCTCAAAAGAAGAACTATAGAAATTTCTATTTTGATTTTTCTTGAGTTAGTCAACGTTCACCATTTTGCATTCAGTGGTAGCCCCTGGGAGCAGATGTCTATTCTGGGCAACTATTCGGTAAATGAGAGAGGAAAATGGGCGGATTGGACACCAATCGATGAATCCTCCCAAAAGTCGCCAAAACCGTTTGGGTTGTGCTTTTAGAATCCATGCCACGGCTCGCGATCCAGAAAAAATTTGACCTTCTTGAATTAGCCATACGGATTTCCGAACATCGGAATCGGTGAGTCCGTAGCTCGCAGGGTCTATTTGTTGAAATGGAAAACTGTTCGGAAATATGGACAAATTGCGAACACCCCAAGTAACACAACGGCTGCAGAAGGCACAGTCGCCGTCATAAATAAGTATTTTTGGGCTCACAAACTTAGGTTAATCCCAGTTGTTTCCAAATGGTAAAGATTCGGTTACATCGATGGTTCCACGGTCTTGGTAATTGCTTTGTAGGGCTAGGCTCGAAAACGTCGGGGGTTTTATAGCTATAAACCCCCTGCTAACAAAGGAGTTATAAATGAAGTTAAAACGCATTGCAGCTGCGATTGCAGCAGTAACTGCGACAGCTCTCGTGTTAACCGGATGCGCCGCCGGCGCAGGTGACGTTGTTGCCGGAAGTTCGATTTCAGTAGCCTGGAATCAAGCTTTCTATTCATACAACTCGAATTCATCAAACGGTAACGCGACTGCAAACGCAAACATCGTGTACCTGGCTAACTCAGGTTTCAACTACTACGACGCAACCCCGAAGCTAATTAAAGAAGAGCGCTTTGGTAAGTACGAAGTTCTAAGCGAAGACCCTCTAACCGTTAAGTACACCGTAAATAGCGGTGTGAAGTGGTCTGATGGCGCTGCAGTTGACGCAGCAGACATGCTTTTGGCATGGGTTGCAAACAGCTGTAACTACAACAACGTTTCAGTTGAATACGACGCAGAAGGCAACATCAGCAACCAGGCTGCGCTTGATGCAGGTGTGTTCTTCGACTCAGCTAGCTGTGGTGGCGACCTAGGTAAGGTAACCAAGGTTCCAGAGATCAGCGAAGACGGCCGCGCAGTTACCTTGGTTTACGATGAGCAAATTGTTGACTGGGAAGTTAACTTTGGAATCGGATTGCCAGCTCACGTAACTGTTCAGCACGCCTTCAAAGATGAAAACCTAAGCGCAGATGATGCGAAGAAGAAGTTGATTGCGGCAATCCAGGACAAAGATGAAGCAGCACTTGCTCCAATCGCTAAGTTCTGGAGCGCGGGCTTCGACATGACCGACTTCCCAACTGACGATCCTTCACTCGTTGTTTCAAACGGTGCATACGTAATCACTGACCTAGTGAAGGACCAGTACATTACTTTGACTGCAAACAAGAACTACTCATGGGGAACTTCTCCTAAGATCGAAAAGATTACTATTCGATTCATTGAAGATCCACTAGCAGCGGTTCAGGCTCTATCTAACGGTGAAGTCGACATCATCTCGCCTCAGGCGACAGCTGACATCATTCAGGCGCTAGCCGATGTTGCTGACAAGGGCATTGTCACCGACACCACTTCAGATGCAACCTACGAGCACATCGACTTGACCTTCAACAACAAGGGCCCATTCGATCCAGCAAGCTACGGTGGGGACGCAGAGAAGGCAAAGGCAGTTCGTCAGGCATTCTTGAAGACCATTCCTCGACAGGACATCGTTACCAAGCTGATTCAGCCAATCAACCCTGACGCCAAGTTGAACGACGCGCAGACCATTTTGCCTGGTGCAGATGGTTACGACGCAATCGCAGCAGCTAATGGCTCGGCTGACTACGCAAACGTAGACATCGCTGGTGCGAAGGCTCTGCTAGCTAAGGCTGGCGTAAAGGGCAAGGTACCAGTGAAGTTCCTATTCGGCTGTGGAAACACCCGTCGTCAGAACGAATTTGCTTTGATTCAGGCAAGCGCAGCTCAGGCTGGCTTCGACGTTCAGAACAAGTGTGATGACAACTGGGGTTCACTACTCGGTTCTGGAACTTATGACGCAGTTGTCTTCGGATGGCAGTCAACCAGCCTTGCAGTGACTTCATCTAAGGCGACTTTCGCTTCTGATGGTGGAAATAACCTAAATGGCTACAAGAACGATGCTGTTGACGCTGCCTACAAGGCGCTTTCAACTGAATTCGATCGTGCCAAGCAGGTTGAATTGCTCACCACAGTCGAGAAGAACCTATGGGCTGACGCATACGGTGTAACCGTATTCCAGTTCCCAGGCGTAACCGCATACAACAAGAACAAAGTTTCTGGCGTTGTACCTGCTCCACTTGCACCGATGTTCTTCTGGAACTTCTGGGAGTGGAAGCAGGAGGGTGAAATCGTAAAGGGTTAACCTCACCTTTGAAACAGTGCAGTGGCACCACTGAAAAGTGGTGCCACTGTGCTTTTAAGCCTCCGACTATTTGCTAGGTTGGAACCAACACAAAGGTGTGGAGAAATAATGTTGAGATTCATCACGAGGCGTTTGTTGGCCTCGGTAGTGGTACTTTTTGCCGCAACCTACTTGATGTACATATTGACTGCTTACTCCGGCGATCCTTTAGAGGATCTGCGAACCAGTACCGCTCGCAACAAAGAACAACTAATTCAGCGTCGAGTTGACGTTTTACAGCTCAACGTTCCTCCATACTTGCGATATTTCATTTGGCTCGGTGGTGTTTTGGGTGCCTTTGTCGGAAAATTCGACCTAGGTAAAAATATGAACGGGCAGGCGGTCTCCGCTCAGCTCGGTTCCGCGATCATGACCACTTTGCAGTTGGTTATCGTGGCCACATTGACTGCAATTGTGCTAGGTGTGATCGTTGGAATTTCAACTGCACTTCGCCAATACAGTGCTTTCGATTACACAATTACTTTCACGTCTTTCTTGTTCTTCTCACTGCCTGTTTTTTGGGTAGCAGTTTTGCTGAAGCAATACATGGCTATAGGGTTCAATGATTTTCTCCAAGACCCACAAATACCCATTGTTTTAATTTTTGTTTTTGCTGTGCTCTCTGCGATTATTTGGCCGGGCATCATCGGCGGACGCTGGATGATTAAGTTGCGCATCGCTGCAATCGCGTTCGTAGTGACGTCTGGATTGCTATTACTACTCAACATGACTAATTGGTTTAGCTCACCAGGCATCGGCCCAATAGCTGGCTTAGTTTTGGGAGTTGCTATAGCCTTTGCGGTCACAGCACTATCTACCGGCCTGTCAAATAAGAGAGCAAGAAATGCTTCGTTGATCGTGGTTGGAATCGGCATGGTCGCTTGGTGGCCGTTCAATCTGTTGTCCATGTACGTAAGTGGCTTCGCGTTTTTTGGATTAGCCGTAGCTTCAGTTTTGGTGGGCTATTTTGTGGGACATTTCATGGGTGGCGAAGACAAGGCACCGGTTGCAAGAACTGCAGCGATAACTGCGTTGCTTATGGGAGCGGTTATTGCACTTGATCGTTTCATGCAGGCATGGAAGCCCTACTACGAGAGCAGCTATATAAGTGGGCGCCCATTTGCGACTGTTGGAGCGCAGACTCCAAACCTTCAGGGATCTTTTTGGGTAATGGGAGTGGACAAGTTCACACACCTATTACTCCCTACCCTCGCACTATTGCTCATCGGATTTGCCGGATACACACGATATTCACGCGCCAGCCTTCTTGAGACTCTTAATCAGGATTACATTCGCACCGCAAGAGCCAAAGGACTTTCGGAACGCACTGTGGTGGTAAGGCACGCATTTAGAAACACCATGATTCCGTTGACTACTCTGGTGGCTTTTGATTTCGCTGGTGTGATTGGTGGAGCGGTTATTACTGAGCGCGTATTTTCGTGGAGTGGCATGGGTTCACTATTTATCGAAGGATTGCACAGGGTAGACGTAAATACCGTTATGGGGTTTTTCTTAATCACGGGTACCGTTGCAATTCTCTTCAACTTGCTTGCTGACGTCGTTTATTCACTTCTAGACCCAAGAATTCGAGTTAGCTAATGACAGAAGAACGCGCCGAAAACGCAATTGAATTAAAAGAGGTCGAGGGGCTTTCGCAGGGAAAAATCGTCCTCAAGCGCTTCCTTCACCATAAAGCTGCAATTGCATCTATGGTCGCTCTGCTGGCCATTATTTTGTTGGCTTTTACTTCGGTGGGCATTGATGTCGGAAGCGAAGGAGCGAAAGTCAAAATCCCTGGTTGGTGGAAATACGACTATGCACAAATTAACGACGTAGAGAACGGCGGCCTTCCGACCCTAGATTTGTTGCCTTCATTTATTGATGGCACGGGAGTGCAAATAGGAAACCATCCGTTTGGCCAGGATGAAATTGGTCACGATGGATTTGCACGAGTAATGCGCGGTGCCCAGCAGTCAATCATGGTGATGTTTGTCATTGGAATTGTGGCGACCAGTATCGGAGTGGTAGTCGGTTCTATCGCCGGCTTCTATCGCAGGTGGGTAGATGCCGTTCTTATGCGACTAACGGATCTCATCATCACAATTCCGGTCGTTATTGTTGGTGCGGTCATTGGCCGTGCAGTCGGTAACTTGGGTGCGTTCCTATTGGCGGTATTCCTTGGGCTATTTTCTTGGACCGGACTTGCTCGTTTGGTTCGTGGAGAGTTCTTAAGCTTGCGAGAGCGTGAGTTTGTTGACGCAGCACGTGTTGCGGGGGCCTCGAATCGACGAATCATTTTTAAGCACATCTTGCCCAATGCCATTGGTGTGGTAATCGTGAACACCACTCTTTTGATGTCAGCGGCAATTTTGCTTGAAACTGGCCTTAGCTTTATTGGTTTCGGAGTTCGTTTGCCGGACGTTTCTCTGGGTTACCTAATCAATGAAAACCAAACAGCATTCAGCACTAGACCATGGCTGTTCTGGTATCCGGGCTTGTTCATCGTTGGCATCGCACTTTGTGTCAACTTCATAGGTGACGGTTTGCGAGATGCCTTCGACCCCCGACAAAAGCGAGCAATTACAGCCAAAGATAAGCGTGTTGCCAAGGTGGTGACCAAGTGAGTAAAAACATTTTGAAGGTACAAGACCTCTGTGTAGATTTTTGGGTTGATGGTATTTGGTATCCGGCAGCTATAGACATTAATTTCGAACTAGAACCGGGAAAGACCCTAGCAATAGTTGGAGAATCTGGATCCGGAAAATCAACTACGGCAATGGCATTGACTCGATTGTTGCCGGCTAACGCGAGAATTTCTGGATCGGTATTTCTGGATGACAAAGATGTTTTAGCAATGTCGAAGAGTCAAATTCGAACCATCCGCGGACACGATGTGGCTTACATTTTCCAAGAACCGATGACAGCACTCAACCCGGTTTACACAATTGGGTTCCAAATTTCTGAAACTTTGCGCACCCACTACGACATGAACCCTGTCACCGCTAAGGCGCGCGCCATCGAGTTACTGACAATGGTGGAATTGCCAAACCCAGCCGAAGCGTACGACAAGTATCCACACCAACTTTCCGGTGGGCAGCGTCAGCGAGCCATGATTGCGCAGTCAATTTCATGCGATCCAGTTCTCTTGATAGCCGATGAACCTACAACAGCGCTGGATGTAACTGTTCAGGCTGAAATTATCGACCTGATGCGCAATCTTCGAAACAAACTGAATTCTGCGATTTTGCTGATTACTCACGATATGGGTGTCGTCGCGGATTTAGCCGACGACATCATGGTGATGAAAGATGGCCGCGTGGTTGAATCTGGCGAAATCAATCAGATATTCAAGCAGCCAAAACATCCTTATACGCAAGCTCTTCTCGCTGCGGTTCCAAAACTTGGATCCACCAAAGTTCGTGGCAAGGCTGAAGTTAGCAGCAGTTCTCAGCCAATTTTGTCTCTCAAAGACGTTTCAATTGAATATCCGAAACGCGGAAGGACGCCTGCGTTCAAGGCCGTTTCAGATGTTTCACTTGAAATTTATCCTGGTGAAATTCTTGGACTGGTGGGAGAGTCTGGTTCTGGAAAAACAACCGTGGGTCGTGCCGCAGTAGGGTTGCTTCCAATTTCTTCTGGACTATTGAGTGTCGCCGGCATTGATATCAGTCGAGCAAGGGACAAAGACTTGCGTCCGATTCGTGCGAAAACCGGCATCGTTTTTCAGGATCCGGCAAGTTCGCTAAATCCGCGCCTTCCCATAGGTCAAAGCATCGGTGAGCCAATCCTGCTTGGCAAAGTGGCTAAGGGTAAAGGGTTAGACCATTTGGTAGAAGATCTTCTAGACAAAGTGGAATTGCCTAAGAGTTATAGAAACCGCTATCCGCATGAGTTGTCGGGTGGTCAACGTCAACGCGTAGGAATCGCACGTGCTCTCGCGCTAACACCTCAATTGCTTATTGCAGATGAACCAACTTCAGCACTTGATGTCTCTGTACAGGCCAGGTTCCTTGATTTGCTTCAGGAGCTCCAAGACAAATTGAAGTTTGCCTGCCTCTTTATAAGCCACGATTTAGCTGTAGTCGACATCCTTGCGCACCGAATTGCCGTGATGAAAAACGGCAGTTTGGTTGAGGTTGGTACGCGCGATGAGATTCTCAGAAACCCTAAAGATCCCTACACTCAACGATTGATTGCCGCAGTCCCAATTCCAGATCCGGATGTACAGCGCAAGCGCCGTGAAGCCAGATTGGCATCGAAGTAAACTTCATTCTGTGAAGAAGATTTTTGCGGCACTAACCATTGCCGTTCTGTCGCTCGCGGCACTAACAGCTTGCTCAACAGGTGGCGTTCAAGCAGGCTCAGTAATTCGAGTCGGATTGCTAAATGATTTCAATTCCATCAATGCAGATAATGTGACTGCCGATGGTGCACTTGAAACTAATCAAGAAGTCGCTGCGCTTACCGTCCCAAGTTTTTACTATGTCGAGGCTGATGAAACTTTGGTCGCGAACCAAGAATTTGGCACCGTCACAGTTGTAAGTAAGCAGCCGTACCAGGTGCGCTACACACTAACCGGTGCAGCTGAATGGTCTGATGGTCAGAAAGTCACAGCCAATGACCTACTACTTTCTTGGCTGGCGGCCAGGAACCCACTCGATGCCGGATTTAATTCGAGCAGAACCGGTTCGGGTTTGAAATGGGCAACTTCGGTGCCAGTCGTGTCGAGCGACCTTAAATCTTTGACCGTCACCTTTGATCACCCAGTAGCGGATTACAGGACCGCTCTGACTGTAAATGCCGCAGCGCATATCGTGGCTCAAAAAGCTTTCGGAACAACTGAAAACACCTCGGCCTTAGCTCGATTTAGTCTTGCCGTTTCTACGGCAAATCTCGAAGATCAAAAACTACTTGCTGAAAAATACGCGGAACTTTATTTGGCAAGAAATCTAGGAACATTGGCGCCAAAAGTTGGAGCCGGACCATACTTGGTTACTGCTTACAGCGAGGGTAAGTCGCTCACACTAAAAGCGAATTCAAACTTTACTTGGGGACCGCTTCCTAAAATAGAAACAGTTGAAATTAAGTTCTTGAGCGATTCCACAACAATGATGGCGGCGCTTCAGGCAAACCAAATTGACATCGCATCGCCGCGGGAATCTGGCATCGCAACTGTGTCAGATTTGGTAGCTCTAGCAAAAACAACCGGCTCCGTTCTTGAGGTGGGTGGCAGTCACAGTGCAGAAGCCATAATGCTCAATTTTGGCGAGGGAAGTGTCTTTAGTTCGGCAGGAAATGATGTCACCAAAGTCACTGCGGTTCGTTCGGCGTTTTTAAAGATGGTGCCGATCGCGAAAATTCTGACAGCACTTTCCGCAGACAGTCCGGTGATTGAGGCTAAATCTTGGATTTATTCGAGTAAGTCCAACTACTACACACCTTTTGTTGAGGCAAACGGTTCCGCGAGTTTCACAGTGCAGAATGCTGAACTGGCTCAAGAACTGCTTAAGCAAAGCAAAATCCGCACACCTGTTGAAGTGCGAGTTCTTTACGACCAAAACAATCCCCGGGCTAAGGCTGAATTTAATTTGCTAAATCAATACGCTGGCAGTGTCGGTTTCAATTTGATTGATGTTTCGAGCCGTAATCCGCGCGAGATTTACACAACCGGTGAATTTGATGTCTACATCTCAATAGTGGCGCTAGCTGGAGAAGTGGGTGGCGATCCGTACTGGTTTACTGGTTCGTCCGTGACTAAGTTCGTTGACCCAGCCCTAGACGCACTGCTTGGTGATCTTTCTGGCAAGGCAGAGGCAATCGATCAGGTGGCAACCCTGAAAAAGATTGATACTCAGCTTTACTCTGCTCAATTCGGCCTACCGCTATATCAAGTTCCTTCGATGCTGGCCTACGGGAAGAAAGTTAAATCCGTCGTAGCCTCTCCAGTTGGGGCTTCAGCTACCTACGGATACTGGAACTGGGTAGTTTCTAACTAGGTTGCTGGCGGTCTAGCGATTAGACTGGGGTAATCGAGGGTGATACACCCGCAATTTCCTTCTTAGGCACCTTTATTGCTGTGCCCTGAATGATCCAAACCAAAGGACCGAATTATGGCTCTGGCCACTAGAGATGACCTGCGCAACGTAGCGATTGTTGCCCACGTAGACCACGGAAAGACCACCCTGGTCGATGCGATGCTTCGACAGACCGGTTCATTTAGCGACCACGGCACCGTGGGCGAGCGTGTTATGGACTCGGGCGACCTTGAGCGCGAAAAGGGAATCACCATTCTCGCGAAAAACACTGCCATTGCTTACAAGGGCAAGCACTCAAACGGCAAAGAGATCACTATCAACGTGATTGACACACCTGGTCACGCAGACTTCGGTGGTGAGGTTGAGCGCGGACTTTCAATGGTTGATGGCGTTGTGCTTTTGGTTGATGCATCTGAAGGACCATTGCCTCAGACTCGTTTCGTTCTTCGCAAGGCGCTTGAGTCAAAGCTTCCGGTTGTGCTTTTGGTTAACAAGACTGACCGTCCGGATGCGCGTATCGATGAGGTAGTTGAAGAGACCCACGACCTTCTCCTTGGTCTTGCTTCAGACATTCACGAAGATGTTCCAGACCTAGACGTTGACTCAATTCTTGATCTTCCAGTTATTTACGCATCTGGTCGTGCCGGTGCAGCATCACTCACCAAGCCAGCCGATGGAACTTTGCCAGACAACGACGACCTCGAGCCGTTGTTCGAGGCAATTATGAAATTTATCCCTGCTCCAAAGTTTGACGATGCACACCCACTGCAGGCACACGTCACCAACTTGGATGCGTCTCCGTTCCTTGGTCGTCTCGCATTGCTTCGTATTTACAACGGAACTTTGAAAAAGGGTCAGCAGGTTGCTTGGGTTCGCCATGATGGTACAACTCAGACTGTAAAAATTACTGAATTGCTAAAGACCAAGGCGCTCGAGCGTTTTCCAACCGAAGAGGCAAACCCGGGCGACATCGTTGCGGTTGCGGGTATCGAAGACATCACCATTGGTGAAACATTGGCAGACCCGAACGATGTTCGTGCACTTCCACTTATTCACGTAGACGACCCTGCAATCTCGATGACTATCGGTATCAACACATCGCCGATGGCTGGTCGAGTAAAGGGCGCAAAGGTCACAGCACGTTTGGTTAAGGATCGCCTAGACCGCGAGCTTATCGGTAACGTGTCGATTAAGGTTCTACCTACCGAGCGTCCAGACGCTTGGGAAGTTCAGGGTCGCGGTGAGCTTGCTCTAGCCATCCTGGTTGAGCAGATGCGTCGCGAGGGTTACGAGCTAACCGTTGGTAAGCCTCAGGTAGTTACCAAGAAGGTCGACGGCAAACTGCACGAGCCGGTTGAAGACCTAACCATCGACGTACCAGAAGAGTTTTTGGGTGCAATCACTCAGCTCATGGCTGCTCGCAAGGGCCGCATGAAGAACATGATTAACCACTCAACCGGTTGGGTTCGCATGGAGTTCCTAGTACCGAGCCGTGGTTTGATTGGTTTCCGCACCGAATTCTTAACCACCACAAAGGGAACCGGTATCGCAAACGCTATCTCGGCGGGATACGAACCATGGGCTGGGGAGATTGTCACCCGTCAGAACGGTTCGATGGTTGCCGACCGCGCTGGTGTGGCTACTCCGTTTGCCATGATCGCATTGCAGGAACGTGGAAGCTTCTTCGTTCAGCCAACCGAAGAGGTGTACGGCGGAATGGTGGTTGGTGAAAACTCACGTGCGGATGACATGGAAGTTAACATCACCAAGGAAAAGAAGCTCACCAACATGCGTGCGGCTTCATCTGATGAATTCCAGTCGCTGACTCCACCGAAGAAGCTGTCGCTTGAAGAGTGTCTCGAGTTTGCACGTGAAGACGAGTGTGTCGAGGTAACTCCTGAGGCAACTCGCATTCGCAAGGTTGAGCTTGACCCTAACGTGCGTGCACGTTTGGCATCAGCGCGCAAGCGCGCAAGCGAGTAATTACTTTTTCTTGCTGCCGCGGAAGTAAAGCACTGCGGTAGGGATAAAGTAAGCAAACCACACCAAAGTCTCTAGGTACGATGGCGCTGCACGGAAGCTGATAGTTCCACGTAGCAACGTGTCAAGCCATTCGCCTTTGACTACAACGTTTGAAACGTCATAGGTGTGCTCTGTCAAGAATGGGAATATTCCGATTTCCTGTAATTCGTGCACTCCGTAGGCAAGGATGCCCGCCGCAACCACAATTAGGTAAGCGCCGGTGTATGCAAAGAATTTTGAAAGATTCAGCTTTACGGCGCCTAGGTAGATGAGATAGCCGAGCACTGTTGCTGTAACTAGTCCAAGCGATGCTCCGATCACTGGATAAGTATCGGCTCCGACAGCACGAGACGAACTCCAAAGGAATACTGCCGTTTCGATTCCTTCACGAATGACTGCCAAGAATGCGACACCTGCTATTGCCCATGCTGACTTACCTGCGTGATCAATTTGGTTGCGAAGTTCACCGCTCAAGGCTCGTGACTGCTGGGCCATCCAGAAGATCATCCAGGTCACGAAAATGACTGCAAGAATACTGGTGGTGCCAGCAATAAATTCATTGGTTCCTTCAGGAACGCTTTCTACCAATACGGCAAGCAGAATGCCTAAACCAGCAGAAAGGGCTAAGGCTGCCGCGACTCCAGTCCACAATTTTGCGAGGTCTGGCTTGCGATTTAGCTTGACCAAGTAGGCGGCCAGGATTCCAATAATCAGTGCGGCTTCGAGGCCTTCACGGAATCCGATAAAGAAGTTAGCTAGCATTTCTGCCTTTCTGCTCGGTATCAGCCGAGTTTCGAGTACTTAGGTTAGCCTAAGTTAGGCAAACCTAAGTTGTCAAGTGCTAAGTATCAAGCGGACTCCAGCGGTCCTCGCTTAAAGTAGACACATGGCAAAGCCGACCCTCTCATCACGCAGAACCCTGATTGTTCATGCTCACCCGGATGACGAGAGCCTATTTACCGGCCACGTAATTGCCGATCGACTTCAGGCCGGTGGTGATGTCTATGTGCTCACTCTCACACGCGGAGAACGCGGCAAGATGAAGCTCGAGGAGCTTAAAGGTCTTGAAGGTCAACTCGCGTCAATGGGTGCCTTTCGAGCCGGTGAACTTCGCGGAGCTTTTGAAGCCTTCAAGCAAGCGGGTGGAAAACTTCTTCACTCGTTTGCTGGCACCAGAGCTTTTCTAGATAGTGGCATGCGAATCAACGCGATGGGGAAGCCAACCAAAAAACATCGCATGGATGAAATGTCGCTTGCGGCAGCGGGTACCGCAGTCATTGCGGAAGATATTTTGAACGTCATTAGAGATTTCAAACCTGACGCCGTAATCACATACAACTCAAAGGGTGGATTTGGTCACCCAGATCACAAGATGGCACACCAAGCCACGGCAATGGCTATTCGCCAGTATCGTCGAGCGCGTAAAGGTAAAGGTCCGCAGTTCTGGGTGATCGCAGAACCGGGTGAGCGCTTTGATGTTGAAGTTGGCGGTGCTAAAACTGCGCAATTCAAAAAAGCAGCACTCGAAGCGCATGCATCACAGGTCACCAATTTCTCTGAAACCTATTCAGTAGTTCAGGGGAAAGAGATTCGCTACGACGCACCTGAACGTTTAAGAAAAGCAAACCCTAGTCCGCTAGTTTTGCTTCGTCCGCTGCTGACTATTTTTTGGGCTACTCCACTCGGCTTTCTACTTGGTCTTGCGGGCACACTGTTGCACTCAATCAAAACCACCGATGCATCAGCCTTCCCAATTGGTCTAGTGGTTGCGCTGACCATGGTTTTCTCACTGACTTTAGCTTTGCGCCTCATGCGCAATTCCCGCGGAGCTTTGTATTTGAACTCGCTGGTATTCATTGGAACAGTTTTCTGGTTGGCTCAAAAGCAGCCGGGTGGGGAAGTGCTAATCCTTGGAAATCAGCTTGGAGACACCTGGGCTTATGGCTCGATCATCATTTGTGCGGTAATCATGCTTTTCCCGAGACTTCACCCTGGAACCTGGCGCCGCAGTGCCGCCGGCCACCGTTAAACTAAACGCAGAAAGAGAGAAATCGTGACTTACGTTATTGCGCTTCCTTGCGTTGATGTCAAAGACAAGGCCTGCATCGAAGAGTGCCCGGTTGACTGTATTTACGAGGGCGACCGCATGCTTTACATCCACCCGGATGAGTGCGTGGACTGCGGTGCTTGCGAGCCAGTTTGCCCAGTCGAGGCGATTTATTACGAAGACGACCTCCCTTCTCAGTGGGCCGACTATTACAAGGCCAACGTCGAATTTTTCAACACCGTTGGTTCACCTGGTGGTGCTGCCAAGGTTGGTTTAATCAACGACGACCACGAGCTAATCAAGGCTCTTCCTCCGCAGGCTGAATAATTTTGTTTGATCGACTGCCCGAATATCCTTGGGAGCAACTAAAACCATATTCGGCTAAAGCAGCTCTTCACGAACGCGGAGCTGTTGATCTTTCGGTTGGTTCACCAGTAGATCCAACACCTTCAATCATTCAAGATGCACTAAGCGATTCTTCTAATGCGCCTGGTTACCCATCTACGGGTGGTTCGTCAGAATTTAAGAACGCGGTAGTCGAATGGTTTGCCCGCCGTCGTGGTGTACCGGGTTTGAAACCCGAACAAGTAATGCCAACTATCGGTTCGAAGGAACTCATTTCCTTCCTTCCGCTTTTGATGGGACTTGGTCCTGGTGATGTAGTTGTGCAACCAAAAGTTGCTTACACCGCATACGTCGTTGGCGCAGCCTTGTGTGGCGCAGAAATCATTTCTGAAGACGATCCAGCTAAATGGCCAGCGAACGCAAAGTTGATTTGGATCAACTCTCCGGGTAATCCCGATGGTCGCGTACTTGATGTTGATGAACTCAAGGCAGCGGTTGATCGTGCGCGTGAACTTGGCGCACTGCTTGCGAGTGACGAATGCTATGCAGAGCTTGGCTGGGATGAATGGTCAGACAAACTAATTCCCTCGGCTTTAGATCCTCGAGTCTGTGGCGATTCACACGAAGGAATTTTGGTTTGTTATTCACTCAGTAAGCAATCAAACCTCGCTGGTTATCGAGCAGCCTTTGCAGTTGGCGAAGCCAGCCTGGTAAAGGGTTTGGTCAATTTGCGGATGCACTCCGGTTTAAACACGCCAGCACCTACCCAGAAAGTAATGACTGTAGCCCTGGGCGACTACGAGCACGTGGCCGTGGAAAAGGAGCTCTATCGAGAGCGCCGCGAAATACTGTTGGCTGCGGTAAGAGGGTATGGGTTTGAACTTAGCGACAGCCAAGCGGGGTTGTATCTCTGGGCTACTCTCGGTGAAGACTGCTGGAAAACAGTGGACCGAATGGCCGAACTGGGCATTGTGGTGGTTCCGGGTACCTTCTACGGGGAGCACAGCACCCACCATGTTCGCTTTTCCCTTACAGCCACCGACGACAAAATCGAGGAAGCCGCTAACCGCCTTCGGAATGCGGTTAGGCTTTAGAGAACGCTAAAAAGCTACCAGGAGCCTGATTTTGACCGAGCACAACTCGAACGAAGCCATCATCACCGTTGGTGATCAGACCACTTCACTTCCAATCATTCAGGCCACCGATGGGCACTCAGCCCTCGACATCTCAAAGCTTTCAGCGTCGACTGGCCTAAACACTTTTGATCTGGGTTTTGTAAACACGGCGGTAACTCGTTCAGCAATTACTTTTATCGACGGAGACAAAGGCATTCTGCGCTACCGCGGCTATCCAATCGAAGAGCTTGCCGGACAGAAGAGTTTCTTAGAAAACGCCTACCTTCTCATTTACGGAGAGCTTCCAAGTACATCTGAATTTGGAAACTTCGAAGATCGTATTCGTCGCCACACTTTGGTACACGAAGACTTAAAGAACCTCTTCCACGCAATGCCGCAGAACGCACACCCGATGTCGGTGTTGTCTGCTGGAGTATCTGCACTTTCAACTTTCTATCAGGACTCACTAAACCCACACGATGCTGCTCAGGTAGAACTTTCAACAATCCGTTTGCTTGCAAAGTTTCCGGTGCTTGCGGCATACGCTCACAAGAACTCAATGGGTCAAGCACTCCTTTACCCAGACAACTCACTCAGCTATGTAGAGAATTTCTTGCGCCTTAGTTTTGGCAACATGGCCGAGGACTACGTGCAGAACCCAGTGGTAACCAAGGCGCTAGACACTTTGTTCACCCTTCACGCAGACCACGAGCAGAACGCATCAACTTCGACTGTTCGTTTGGTGGGCTCTACTCAAGCCAACCTGTTTGCTTCAGTTTCAGCGGGAATTAACGCGCTGTTTGGCCCACTGCATGGTGGTGCTAATGAGGCTGTTATCGACATGCTTACCTACATCCGTGAAAGCGGCGAGTCTGTGCAGCGTTACGTGGAGCGCGTGAAGAACAAGGAAGACGGCATCCGTCTGATGGGCTTCGGACACCGCGTTTACAAGAGCTTCGACCCTCGCGCAAAGATCGTAAAGAAGACTGCGGATTCAGTACTTTCGGACCTAGGTATCAACGATCCACTTTTGGATATCGCCAAGGAACTCGAGGCTGCAGCGCTTTCAGATTCCTACTTCGTAGAGCGCAGACTTTACCCGAACGTGGACTTCTACAGCGGCGTTATTTACAAGGCGATGGGCTTCCCACCGCACATGTTTACTCCATTGTTTGCACTCGGTCGACTACCTGGCTGGATTGCTCACTGGCGCGAAATGATGACTGACTCTTCAACCAAGATTGGTCGCCCACAGCAGGTTTACGTGGGGCCAATTGAGCGCCACATTAACTAATTAGGCTTTCTCGAGCCAGGTGACATTCGTGTCACCGTAGCTCTTGGTTTCTTCAAACTCATATCCCGTTGGAAAATTCAATTCAGTTGACCTGCTTGATCGTTCAACAATTACGACAGCACCTTTACTAAGTCGCGGCAGTAGTGCCTCAAGCTCTGATTCAACTTGTTCATTATCGACCTCATATGGCGGGTCAATGAATACCAAGTCGTATTCACCGGAGTCACCGGCAAGAAAACTGCTAACCGATTTATTTACGGTTTTGACGAAAACCTCGACACCTTGTTTCTCGAGCGAACGTTGAATCGTGTTTGCATTCTGTATGCAAACTGCGGCCGCTTTGCCATCTTTCTCAATCAGAAATGCCGACTTTGCGCCTCGGCTAAGCGCCTCGAGCGCTAGTGCGCCGGTTCCTGCGTACAGGTCTAAAGTGCGAGCTTCTTCGATTGCGCCGCGCGACTCCAAGCGACTGAAAATACTTTCGCGAATTCGATCGCTAGTTGGTCTCGTGCTTTTTGCTGGAGAGGCAAGTTTGAGGCTGCCTGCTAATCCACCGATTATTCGTGTCATTTGTCGCCAAGCCTAACCTGTCGGCAAAGATTGAAGCATGCTGCTGCCTAAAGATTCGCTGGTTACCTATTTGGGTGACCGCACGCCAAAGGCATTCGCCAAGCATCTTGGCTTAGTCACCGTGAGCGATTTACTCCAGCACTTCCCGCGACGTTACTCGAGCCGAGGAGAGTTAACTCCAATTGCCGAGCTACCCATTGATGAAACAGCAACCGTGGTTGCCGACGTGGTTGACGTTCGCGAGCGCTACATGCGAGGCAAAGCCGGCAATATCCTCGAGGTGAGAATCACCGACGGCGAGGGCTTCCTGTCTTTGACTTTCTTTAACCAGGCCTGGCGTGCCAAGGAACTCAAGCCGGGTGTCCGTGGTCTCTTCGCTGGCAAAATCACTAGCTACCAGGGCAAGCTACAACTTTCACACCCCGACTATGAACTTTTCCCAGACGACCTCTCGGATGAAGATGCCAAACGTTGGGCAGACCTTCCAATTCCGATCTATCCGGCGGCATCCAAGGTTTCAACTTGGATGATTCAACGCGCAGTAGGCGTGCTACTTGATGTTTTGCCACCGATTGAGGATGAACTTTCGTCGGAGATTGTCAAAAAGAACAAACTCCTTGCACTCGATAAAGCAATTCGAGATATTCACCGACCGGAAGTCACGCACGACTGGCAACAGGCGCGCGACACCTTGAGATTCCACGAGGCATTTTTACTACAGGCCACTTTGGTCAAACGTCGTGCAGAAAGTAAAACCATTTCAGCCACTTCTCGTGTTGCTGGAAAGTTGCTTGAATCATTCGACAAGAACCTTTCGTTCACGCTCACCAACGGTCAGGTAGAAATCGGAAATCAGATTCTTGAAGACCTTGCAGCCGAACATCCGATGCATCGAATGCTGCAAGGTGAAGTTGGTTCGGGTAAAACACTGGTCGCGGTGCGTGCGATGCTAGCGGTCGCCGAGAGTGGCGGCCAATCGGCACTTCTTGCACCAACCGAAGTTTTGGCAGCACAACACCTGCGCTCTATTCGAAAGACTCTTGGCGATGAACTTGCTGACCAGCTTGGTTTGACTTTGCTAACCGGCCAAATGTCGACCGCCGACCACAAGCGCGCCCTTCTGCAGATAGTCAGCGGCAAAGCGCAAATAGTTGTTGGCACTCATGCACTAATTTCGGAGAAGGTCGAATTCTTCGATCTCGGACTAATCGTGATTGATGAGCAGCACCGGTTCGGTGTGGAACAGCGCGAAGCCTTGCGACTAAAAGGCAAACTGCCGCCGCACGTGTTGACAATGACTGCCACGCCGATTCCAAGAACGCTAGCAATCAGTGTTTTCGGCGACTTAGATATTTCGACCCTCACCGAGTTGCCAGCAGGACGACAGGGGATTACCTCGCACGTGGTTCAGCAATCGCAGGCTGCATTGGTCGCTCGCACCTGGGCTCGCATCGCAGAGGAAGTTGCGAATGGACGTCAAGCCTTTGTGGTTTGCTCGCGAATCGATGACAGCGATAAAACCTCAGCCGAGGAAAACGAAAACGTAGAGGGCTCACCAAAGCTTGCCACGGTCGCTGGAATGGTAGAAGCGTTGCGAAACATTCCTGTGCTTTCAACCTTGCGAATCGAAGCGTTGCACGGCCGGCTTAGTTCTGAAGAAAAAGAAGATGTCATGCGTCGTTTTGCAGAACGTCAAATTGATGTCTTAGTTTCAACTACGGTTATCGAGGTTGGTGTCGATGTACCGAATGCAACAGTAATGGTGGTGCTCGACGCCGATAGATTCGGCATTAGTCAGTTGCACCAGTTACGTGGTCGAGTTGGTCGCGGTGGAAACGCTGGGCTTTGTTTGTTGCTCACAGCAGCAGAACCGGGAAGCATTGCACTTGAAAGAGTAAGTGCCGTCGCAAGCACTCTCGACGGCTTCAAACTCAGTGAGATTGATTTGGAGTTGCGTCGCGAGGGAGATGTGCTCGGCAGTAACCAATCCGGCGGTCGAAACAGTTTGAAGTTACTTCGAGTAATTCGGGATGCCGAACTAATCCAGGAAGCTCGTGAGCAAGCGGAGCAAGTTTTGGGTTCTGACCCGACTCTGGAAAAGCACAAACTATTGGCTGCGGCACTGGATGACATTGAGCAATCCGCCCAAGACAACCTGGCTAAAAACTAATACCCTTTAGACATGCCAAAAATTGCTGTTTACCCGGGTAGCTTCGACCCAATCACCTTCGGTCATCTAGACATCGCTGCCAGAGCTGCCAGCCTGTTTGATGAGTTGCATATTGTTGTGGTGCACAATCCGGCAAAGACTCCGTTTTTCAGCAGCGAAGAGCGAGTAGCACTAATTGAGGCAAGTTTTAGTGAAGCCGCACGATTCGGCAAGGCATTCCCCTCAAGCAAGCAGGCTAAGGTCATCGTGGCGACCATGGATAGTGGCCTCCTGGTGGACTACTGCAAGAAGGTCGATGCATCAGTATTGATTAAGGGAGTTCGTAACAACGCTGATCTTGAGTACGAATTGCCAATGGCACGCGTCAACCGCGATTTGGCCGGAGTGGAGACCATATTCCTGCCGGCAGACCCATCACAGGGCTTCGTATCCAGCAGTCTGGTCAAGCAAGTCGCTGAGCTCGGAGGCTCAGTCGATAAGTACGTGCCTTCTGCTGTCGTGAAGGCGCTAAAGGGTAAGCACTAATGAGTAAGTCGGCCTATGCCGTAAACGTGCACGATTTGATGCACAAACCAGGGCAAATGCGGGTTCACCGCTTAGAACTAGACTTACCAGAGGCTATGGGTAACGGCATTGCCGCCATTCCAAAGGGCGAAGAGATGGACGTAGATGTCCGTTTCGAGTCGGTTCACGAGGGAATTTTGGCTACCGGCGAGGTATTTTCTGACGCCAAAGCCGAATGCAGCCGTTGTCTAGATCCGGTGACCATCCCGGTTGAGGTGGATTTCCAAGAGCTTTTCGCCTATTCTTTAACCAACGAGGATGACTTCGGTATCGAAGACGAGAATATCGATCTTGAACAGGTCATCTTAGATGCGGTGGTTCTAAGCCTCCCATTCCAACCAATTTGTAAAAAAGATTGTTTAGGTCTTTGCGCGGATTGCGGGGAACGGTTAGCAGACAACCCCCACCACGTTCACGAAGCCGCGATTGATCCGCGATGGAATGAACTGAAAAAGCTTAAGGAAGATTGACATGCCAGTACCAAAGAGACGCCTCAGCCGCAGCCGCACTCACGCACGCCGCTCGCAGTGGAAGGCAGCACCGATTGCCTTGGTTAAGACCATCGAAAACGGCAAGGTTGTTTACAGCCTTCCTCACCGTGCGAAGGTTGTTACCGACTCAAACGGCACCGCATTGTTCATGGAGTACAAGGGCCGCAAGGTCGCTGACGCTTAAAACTTTCGAGTTAGTCAGATGAAACTCGACGAACTGAGCGCAAAGCTTGGCGTTGACATCGACCGCGACTTACTAAAGCTCGCACTAACTCACCGTTCGTATTCATACGAACACGGCAATACACCCAACAACGAACGTCTCGAATTTCTCGGAGACTCGGTGTTGGGTTTTGTCGTTACTAGCCACATTTATGAAACTCTCACCGATCTTCCTGAAGGTGAGATGACCAAAGTTAAGAACGCAGTTGTTTCTGCACGCGCGCTCGCGGTAATTGCTGGAGCACTTGGCATTGGCGATTACCTTTTGCTCGGCAAAGGTGAACTAGCCACCGATGGTCGCAACAAACCAAATCTCCTTGCCGATGCATTCGAAGCTATTCTCGGTGCCGCTTTCATTTCACTCGGTTACGAGGCTGCACGAGGTCTAGTCGAAAAATTTGTTTTCCCGCTGCTCGATAACCCGGATGACCTACGCGCCAACAGTGACCCAAAGACCACACTGCAGGAGCGCGTGCAGGCGTTGGGTCGAGGCACGCCTAATTACAAAACCCGCTTCGAGGGCCCGGATCACAACCGCGAATACTTCAGCACGCTGCTAATCAACGGCGAAGAAATTAGTAACGGAGAAGGCCGCACCAAGAAATCGGCCGAGACTGCTGCAGCTGTTAAGGCACTCGACGCGCTGATTGATGCAGTACCAAAAGTTAAGAAGCCACGTAAGCGCCGCTAATGCCTGAATTACCAGAGGTCGAAACTGTTCGCGCCGGCCTGGCTCCGGCACTCACTAACGCAACCGTTAAATCGATTGAGATTCTCGATTCGCGCAGCCTAAAACGTCACCTCGCCGGACCAAAGGATTTCGTGAAGACATTGGTCGGAGCAAAAATCCTAGGTGTAGTTCGTCGCGGAAAATTCTTGTGGATGCCGCTTGAGATCGCAGGCAATCAACAGCCACTAGCGCTAGTTGGGCACTTGGGCATGAGCGGACAAATGTTGTTGCGCAAACCTGGTTCACCCGAAGACAAACTGACACGCGTGATTATTCATGCCGAAACGCCGCGGGGAAAACAAATCGAGTTTCGCTTTATTGATCAGCGAATATTTGGTTCGTTGGCAATTGATGAACTTGTCCACACTTTGGATGGCAACTCCGGAGGATATTCGGCCGGAGTCAGCAAGGGCAAGTGGTGGCAAAACTTAATTCCAAAGTCGGCTGCGCACATCGCCAGAGATCCACTTGATGAAAACTTCGACAGCGCCTTAGTAAAAGAAAAGTTCAAGAAGAAAGCTTCTGGAGTTAAGCGCGTTCTGCTGGATCAGCAAGTGCTTTCCGGAGTTGGCAATATCTACGCTGACGAAGCGCTTTGGCAATCGAAGTTGCATTACGACCAACCAGCAAACTCTATTTCTGGATCAACTTTTGATGCCCTGATGTCTTCGGTCAAACAGATTCTGGAAGCCGCGGTGGCTCAAGGCGGCACCTCGTTTGATGAGCAGTACAAGAACGTGAATGGCGAAAGCGGCTATTTTGATGTCTCTCTAAATGCATACGGAATGACCGATGTTCCGTGCCCGCGTTGCGGAACCCCAATTCGGCGTGATTCCTGGATGAATCGAGGTTCACACTTCTGTCCAAAGTGCCAGAAAGCCCGCTCCAGAGCCTAAGCAGTTGGCAAAAGCGACCCCGCGAATAGGGTATTTTTGTCTGGTTAGGCGTGAATTTCGCCGCCGATCGAACTAAAGGGGTGTCTGAGCTTGTATCTGAAAAGCCTCACCCTCAAAGGATTCAAATCCTTTGCCCAACCAACAACCTTTGATTTCGAGCCTGGCGTAATTGCCATCGTTGGTAAAAACGGTCACGGTAAGTCAAACGTCTTCGATGCCATCGCCTGGGTAATGGGTGAGCAGGGGGCCAAGTCGCTCCGAGGCGAAAAGATGGAAGACGTCATCTTTAAAGGTAGCGCCACCAAGGGGCCACTCGGTCGTGCTGAAGTCCTGCTAACCATCGATAACTCGGATGGCGCACTTCCGATCGACTACACCGAAGTCACTATTTCACGAACCTTGTTCCGCAATGGTGGAAGTGAATACGCGATTAACGGCGAAGCCTGCCGCCTTCTAGATGTTCAAGAACTTCTAAGCGACTCGGGTCTTGGACGCGAGATGCACGTGATCGTGGGTCAGGGCAAGCTGAGCGAAATCTTTACCGCTTCACCGATGGAACGTCGCGGTTTTATTGAAGAAGCCGCCGGAATTTTGAAGCACCGCCGTCGCAAAGAAAAAACCGAGCGCAAACTCGAGGCGATGCAAATCAACCTCACTCGTTTGAATGACCTCGCGGGTGAAGTTCGTCGTCGGTTAAAACCACTTGGTCAACAGGCTGAAGTTGCACGACAAGCGCAGGGTATCGCCGCAAATGTTCGAGATGCAAAAGCTCGTTTGCTTGCAAGTGACATCACAGAACTCCATGCCGCGCTCGAACACACTGCAAAGAGCGAAACAGACAGCAAGGCTGAACGCAACATCATTCAGCAGTTGATCGAAACCAACACCGAGCGCATTCGCACGATTGAAAACGCACAAGTTTCCGGTGAACTAGACGGTGCACGAAATATTTCTTACCAATTCGATGCATTGAGTGAACGACTTCGTTCACTACTAACGCTTGCCAATCAGCGCGTTGCGCTACTTGGTTCTCGCGCTGATGCCGGCGGAGCGCAGCTTGACCTCGCGGCTATCGACACCGAAGCGCAGATTGCCGAAGCGCAAATCGGTGAATTTGAAAACGTAGTTTCACGCTTAGAAGGCGCGTTGAAAGAAGCCGAAGCTGCCCGCGCCGAAGCCCGCGACATTCTTGAAAAATACGACAACGAAATTGCCGAGCAAAACACTTTGCTATCGAAATTTGACCTTGAAAAAGCTCGACTTGCCAACGAGGTAACCGTTGCGGAGTCGCGCTTAGCCGGATTGCGCAATGAGATGCTGCGACAAGAGGGCGCTTTGGGTGACGCTCAAGATCGTCTAAACACCGCTCGCAGCGAATACCAAACCCTTGAGTCGGAGCTACAGACTCAGCAGGCCGGTGACGGATCGCTGGAGGCTCGCTACGAAGCTGCACAACGAGCGGTTAGCGAAGCGCAGGCACATATTGAAACTGTTCGCGATGCGATTCACCAGGCTGAGCGTGAGCGTGACTCACTCGAAGCAAAGCGAAGCGCACTCGACCTAACTCTGAAGCAAAAAGATGGGGCCACTGAACTAGCAGCTGCTGGCCTTCGCGGTATTCGCGGTCTCGTTGCCACCCACATGAAGATCGACGCAGGGTTTGAGAATGCGATCGCTGCTGCACTTGGTCCTTTGGCTGACGCATTGGTTGCCGATACTCGTGAGGAGGGTCTCGCTGCCATCGAGCACCTGAAGAAGAGCGACGGCGGGCGAGTAGAACTAATCGTCGCTGACGTGGATGCTCGTGGAGTTGCGGAAAAGATCCCTAACGTTGCTGGCGCACGTTCTGCAGCATCAGTGGTGGATGCACCTAACGGAATCCTTTCACTGCTTGGCAACGTAGTCATAGTTGATGATCTAAATGCAGCTCGCGATCTATACTCACGTGACAAATCAACCGCAAAACTAACTTTGATCACTCTCGATGGAGATGTACTTTCCGAGTCAGTTATCCGTGGTGGTTCACAAAGCAAGCCATCGAAGCTTCAGCTAGTTGCTGAACGCGATGCTGCGGAATCTCGAATTTCCGAAGTTAACTCTTCGCTTGAACGCTCGAAGGGCGAACTCGCACAGGCACGTGCCACCGAAGATGCTGCCAAGCAGAGCGCTAAGGATGCACTTGCTGACCTAAACCAGCACGATGCGCAACTCGCTAAGAATGCCGAAGCACTTGGACGCGCTCGAGTGGCTGTTGAAGCAGCAGAAGCAGAATTCAATCGTTTGAACCAAGCTGCCGATGGTGCCAAAGCTGGCATCGCCGAAGCCGAAGCAAAGCTTGGCGAAACCGTTTGGCTTCACGATGAATTTGCAGCGCAGCAGCGCCCGGTAGTTTCTTACGAAAACCGCCAGACCCTCGCAGACAACCTTGAACAAGAACGCACCCGTGAACTAAACGTTCGCGTGGAACTCGGTGCCGCTGTCGAACGCCTTCGTGTTGAGCGTGAGCGTGCAGTGACTCTCCGCTCTCAGGTTTCAGAAGCCCAGGACGCCATAGAACGTGCCAAAGCCGCAGCCATCGCCCAAGCGGCTCAGTTGGAATCTGCCCGCAAAGTCCTAGCTTCGCTGCCAATCCTCATGGACGCGGTTACCGAGAGCGCTGCCGAGGCTAAGGTCCGCCTGCACGAAGCCGAGCACGAGCGAAACAACCAGAACCAGGACCTGGTCCGACTTCGTGGCGAGACTGCTGAACTACAGATGAAGCACAGCGAACTTGTGCAGGGTGTACACAACCTTGAACTCCAGAATCACGACAAGCGCATAAACCTGGCCAACCTCGTTGCAAAGGCAAGCGATGAACTCGGACTTGAGCAGTCAATTCTGCTCGCCGAGTACGGACCGGATCAGCTAATCGATGATGAAACCGTAGAGGGCGGCAAGAAGCCTTTCAACCGTGAGGAGCAAGTTAAGCGCCTTCGCGAAGCCGAACGTCTATTTGATCGCCTCGGCAAAGTTAACCCGCTTGCCCTTGAGGAATTTAATGCGCTTGAGCAGCGCCACAAGTTCCTAACAGAACAGCTTGCCGACCTAACTCAAACACGTAAAGACTTGCAGACCATCATCGAAGACATAGACGCGAAGATGCAAGACATCTTCAATGCGGCTTTCGAAGACACCAAGGCTGCCTTCCTAGAGATTTTGCCTCAACTGTTCCCGGGTGGTCAGGGTCAGATGACACTCACCGAACCAGAAGATATTTTGAACACCGGCATTGAAGTCCGTGTAAAGGCTGCCGGTAAGCAGTGGATGAGCATGAGTCTTCTGTCTGGTGGAGAAAAGTCACTTGGTGCAATCGCATTCCTAATGGCAATCTTCAAGTCACGCCCATCACCGTTCTACATTATGGACGAGGTTGAAGCGGCGCTTGACGATGTCAACCTAACTCGCTTGCTGCACATCCTCGAGAGCCTGCGTGAAAACTCTCAGTTGATTTTGGTTACTCACCAGAAGCGCACCATGGAAATCGCAGATGTTGTTTACGGTGTGATGATGCAGGACGACGGTATTTCGCGAATCGTTGGTCAGCGCCTCGAAGC
>JBEGSY010000071.1:0-3026 GCA_041179725.1 Actinomycetota bacterium
GGAGAACTCGGCGGCAAGGTTCGCGCCGGACGTTCACGTAACGACCAGATTGCGACTTTGATCCGCATCTACTTGCTCGAGCAAGCGGAGAATCTTCACAGAATGGTTGTCGACCTTATCGAGGTCTTGGTCTCACGTGCAGAAGAGCACCTTGGGGTAGCGATGCCAGGTCGTACGCACTTCCAGCATGCACAGCCGGTACAGCTTTCTCACCACCTGCTAGCGCACGCTTGGCCCTTGGTGCGCGATCTCGAGCGTCTGCACGATTGGAAGAAGCGCGCGAGTCTGTCACCGTATGGTGCTGGCGCGCTCGCGGGAAACACTCTTGGTCTTGATCCGAACTTAGTTGCCCAAGAACTTGGGCTAACCGCACCAACTCAAAACTCAATTGATGCCACCGCCAGCAGAGACGTGGTCGCAGAGTTTTCTTTCATCGCAACTTTGATTGGAATTAACCTTTCACGTTTCAGCGAAGAAATTATTATTTGGGCGAGTGCCGAGTTCGATTACGTAAAACTCAGTGATTCTTACTCAACTGGTTCATCAATCATGCCTCAGAAGAAAAATCCAGACATCGCAGAACTTGCACGTGGAAAGTCTGGTCGTCTAATCGGTGACCTCACGGGATTGCTTGCAACTCTCAAGGGATTGCCTTTGGCATACAACCGCGATTTGCAAGAAGACAAAGAGCCGGTGTTTGACGCAGTCGACCAACTAACTTTGTTGCTTCCTGCGTTTACCGGCATGGTTGCCACCATGCAGTTCAATCGCAACCGTTTGGAAATGCTTGCACCAGCAGGCTTCTCACTTGCCACCGATGTTGCTGAATGGTTGGTAAAGAAGAAGGTTCCATTCCGCGATGCTCATGAAATTACCGGAAAGCTTGTCGCACATTGTGAGCGCAACGGGCTCGACCTGCATGAAGTTCCTGATGCCGACATGGCACAAATTTCACCGATGCTAACTCCAGATGTTCGCGATGTGCTTAGCGTTGGCGGCTCTATCAAGGCTCGCCAGGGTGCCGGTGGAACCGCATTGCCACGAGTGCTTGATCAGATTGCAGTGCTTCGCAAGTTGGCGCCAAAGAGAAATGACTAAGTGTGAGTTTCAGTAATCAGTCGAACGACAAAACTTTTGCAGACATTCTCGAAGAACTGAAGTGGCGCGGACTGGTCGCGCTTTCAACCGACGAAGATGAGCTTCGCAAGGCATTGACCGGTTCGCCGATCACTTACTACTGTGGCTTCGACCCAACCGCTGCGAGCTTGCACCTTGGTAACCTCGTGCAACTTTTGACAATGCGTCGCCTACAACTTGCCGGGCACAAACCGCTTTGCTTGATTGGTGGCTCAACCGGTTTGGTGGGCGATCCACGTCCAAGCGCGGAACGAACATTGAACACTAAAGAGACAGTCGCCGAGTGGGTAGAGAAACTTGGCAAGCAGGCATCACGATTTTTATCTTTCGAAGGCAGCAATGCTGCACGCATGGTGAACAACCTCGATTGGACATCTCCACTGAGTGCAATTGATTTTCTTCGTGAAATTGGAAAGCACTTCCGCGTGGGAAAAATGTTGAGCAAGGATGCAGTTAGCGCGCGCTTGAACAGCGAACACGGAATTAGTTACACCGAGTTCTCTTACCAAATTCTTCAGGGCTACGACTTCCTAGAACTTTTCCGTCAATACGATTGCGTTTTGCAAACTGGCGGAAGCGATCAGTGGGGCAACCTCACCAGTGGTACCGATTTGATTCACAAGGTTGAAGGTAAGAGTGCGCACATTCTGGCAACACCTTTGATCACAAACTCTGATGGCAAAAAATTCGGTAAGTCAGAAGGTAATGCAATTTGGTTGGACGCCGAGTTCACCAGCCCATACGCGTTCTACCAGTTTTGGTTAAACGTTGACGATGCTGACGTTGTCGATCGACTAAAAGTTTTCACGTTCTTGAGCAAAGCCGAAATCGAAGAGCTAGCCACGCAAACAGCTGAGACTCCACACCTTCGTGCCGCACAGAAGCGTTTAGCTTTTGAAGTAACTGCTCTGGTTCACTCTGAGGCAGATGCCAATGCGGCAATCGCAGCATCTGCTGCACTGTTCGGCCAGGGGGAGTTGACCGAACTCGATGCAGTCACGCTCGAAGCCGCACTAAGCGAATTGCCGAACACCGGCGCTGAAGCTGGCGCAGCTATTGCCAACCTTTTGGTCGAGACCGGGCTGGTCGACAGCATCTCGGCTGGTCGCCGCGCAATCAAAGAAGGCGGGGTTTACCTAAACAACCGTAAGATCGAGGATGAAGCTGCGGTTTTGGACGACTTTTTGCAGGGTAAATTCGCGGTTTTGCGTCGCGGCAAGAAGACCCTGGCCGGCATTTTCAAGAAATAGCCATCAACTGGCAACTTTTTTCGAAAATATCCGAAAAATATTGGCATTTAGGCCCATTTCGATTTGACAGCATTGTTATGAATGCGTAATCTAGACATCTGTTGCCCAAAGTTTGGCAAAACCTGATTAGGTTGCCGGCTCAAGTACAACAAAAAACTGATAATCAGAACCGCGGGGATAAGGCCTAGAAGCCTTATTTTTAGCGGAATTTGACTATCAAAACTTATTGCAAAAATTCTGCGTGTCAGCCTTTGACATGACGGATTTTTCTGGTAAGTTAGTGAAGTTGCTCTGCGCATTTTTTAGCGAAAATCTGCAGGTGCATCCGATCTTTGAGAACTCAACAGTGTGCACAAAAACAATGTCGATGCCAAGAACCTCTTGGTTAGTTACTTGTAACTAGCTATAGAGAAAAAATTGGATTAGACAGATTGTCAGCAATGACATCTATTTAGTCAGATCAAACTGAGGCGCCAATTTCCGGCGCTTTCGAAAAAATTCTTGCCAGCTTGCTGGTGAGAAAACATTTTTTACGGAGAGTTTGATCCTGGCTCAGGACGAACGCTGGCGGCGTGCTTAACACATGCAAGTCGAACGATGAAGCTGGAGCTTGCTCCGGTGGATTAGTGGCGAACGGGT
>JBEGSY010000072.1:0-7523 GCA_041179725.1 Actinomycetota bacterium
TTTATTAGTGCCGGAAACGCCTTCGGGTCTAGCGGGCTCGAAGTTAGCAGTTTAGAAATAGACGGCGTAAGTGCATCGTGTTGATTCGCGAACCTTGACCATGCCTCGTGCCACGCATGACCAGGTTTGACCGGCAAGTCGGTCACTTCGTCACGCAAGTAATAGCGACCGACCTCGCGAAGCTTTGTGAACGCAAGAGCAGCGTGATCTTTTGAATTCACCGAACCCAGCGAATCGAAGGTGTCAAGAAACTGCTGCCAAACCTCAGGAAACGTGACCAGGGCTGGGCCGGTATCCATGCGTTGACCAGCCAGTTCGATTCTTCGAGACTTGCCGCCAAGCCAACTATTGCGCTCAAGAACTGTGACCTCATGGCCAGCTTGTGCAAGAAGTGCCGCGCTAGCTAGCCCCGATAATCCAGCGCCGAGCACAACAACTTTGGCCACTGTTACCAGCCGAGAACAATCGAAGCGACTAGTTGAACACCAGCCACCGCACCGGCAGCATAAGGAAACGCGATGGAATATTTGTAAACGTCGTGCGCACGTTTAGCAGTTGGTTCACGCCAAACGGTAAGCACAAGATAACCAGCGATAAGCAGGTTGACGATTGCAACTGGAATGTTTACTAACGCAAACAGAACTGTAGAAACTGCCCACCAGAACCCTGACCAAATCAGTGTCTTCTTTACACCGAGGTGAACTGCAGTCGTTTCGATTCCGGTGTCAGAGTCTTGAGGAATATCTTGAATCGCGTCATAAGCGTGCTTTGCAATCGACCAAGCCATGAGTGCAAAGACTGCCAACCAAATCGGTTCGTGGCCGAGTGCGAAAGGAACAAACGCGAGCGGAAACGCGTAGTCGGTGTTTGAAAAGCTATCTAGATATGGGCGAGCTTTGAATCGCAGCGGCGGTGCCGAATAGAACGTGAAGAACAAACTGTATGCAAGCATCCATGCTGTTGCTTGCCACGGAAGCGTAATTGCGAAGTAAATGAGAAACGGAACGTTTGTAAGAATTACGCCCCACCAGATTGGCTTGACTTCGCTCGGCGAAATGTGAGCGCCTTCGTAGCCGCCCTTGCGTGCGTTGATGTTGTCTGTCTCTTGATCGAAGATGTCGTTGATGCCGTAAATCAAGAGATTGAACGGCAGGGTTACCCAGATCAGAATTGGCAAGATGCGCCAGTCCCAGAGGTAGCCCGCGAGCCACATTCCCATCACAGAAGTGCCGATGGTGTTTACCCACAGCACTGGGCGAGAAATGACTAATAGGCGTCTAAGCACGAGACCAGCCTACGGGAGTAAGAAAAATGAAAAACCCGGCTTAAGCGAGAAGCAGGCTGTTGCGTGGGCTTATAGCTGTGACTTTCTGCTCAGGGCTGGCCGAATTAAGCCGGGACTAGTCCGTGGCCTTCAATTTTGAGCGGAATTGGATCAAGAATACGTCCACCAAAGCCCTTATCGGTTTCATTCTCAAAGCCAAGCATGTACCAGGTGTCGCCATGCTTTACGGCACGAGCCGCATAGATGCTCGGATGTGGGAACCAGACGAATTTGCTTACATCGAACGGGCCAATCATCGACTCGCCGACCACTGAGAACATTCCACCGAGTGGATATTTTGCTCGAGTTTCCTCGTCGAGCTCTCTCGGGCCACAGCACCAGAGAAGTGTTGGCTTGCCGTGAATCTCGGCAACTTGGAAAACTTCCATCTGGCCAAATCCAGTGTCTGGTTTTGTAATTGGCTCGCCAACTCTCCAGTTGACCATGTCGTCGCTCGTCGCGTGTGCTGCAACTCCTCTACCGAACTTCTCGCCCTCAATTGTGCGGGCTGTTATCAGCATGTGCCATTTGCCCTCATGCTTGAATACCCATGGGTCACGCCAAGCTTGATCGTGCCACTTGCTGTAGTCCAATAATTCGTAGCGATCACCGTCGGCCTCGACTAGTGGATTCGCATCCAGCTTGGTCCAGGTAAGCAAGTCGTCCGACGTTGCAGCACCAACGCGCTGAATGTCTCCCCCGTCCTCGCGAGAAGTGCCCGTGTAGTACATCCACCATTTGCCGTTATCGCCCTTAACGACGCTGCCAGTCCATGTGGTCCAAGAATCCCAGGCAGGAGGATCGCTAATTGCGATTGCATCTTGAAGTACCGTCCAGTTTTTCAAGTCAGTTGAAATAGCGTGACCGATGTAAGGCTGGCGGTGGCGACGATCAGGATTACCAAGCGCACGTGAAGCACGAAGGTAAAAAGCGTGATGCTTCTCTCCGTCAAAGACGTACCAGCTGTCCCAGACCCAGCTCTCTGGAAGTTCTAGCATTACTAACCTTTCACCGCAGACGAAGCCACTGAAGCAACGAAGGCGCGTTGGAACAAGATGAACACGATGATAATTGGCACTGTGATGATGGTCGAGTAGGCCATTATCTGCCCCCAAGCCGTGCCCTCTTCACTGGTAGCACCCCAGAAGTAATCAAGGCCTACCTGAACCGGACGAAGCGCTTCAGTCTGAACAACCATGACTGGCCACAGGTACGCGTTCCAAATAGAAAGAAATGAGAGGATGGCCGCAGTGGCAAAAGCCGGGCCGGCGAGCGGCACAATGATGCGCCAGTAAATCGTCCAATAGCCAGCGCCGTCAATGATTGCGGCCTCGTCAAGCTCTTTTGGAAGGGTCTTGAAGTACTGGACAAATAGGAAGATTGTGAAACCCGATGCCACAAACGGAGCAATCTGAACCAAATAGCTGTTCAGCCAACCGGTGGTGAATTGCAGCGAACCATCTGCTGCCGTAATTGTTGGCAAGGAATTAACCAAGACCAACAGTGGCATCGCAATCGTCTCAAAAGGAACGATGAGCGTAGCTATCAAGAAGACCAAAATGAGATTTTGCCCTCGGAAGCGCAGACGTGCAATTGCAAAGGCTGCCATGCTATTCACAAACAAACCACCAATTACCACGACGGCCGACACCAGCAACGAATTGAACAGAAAACCAAACAGCGGTAGCCGATTTAGAACACCGACATATTGATCAAAGTTCACCTCGCCGACCGGAAAGTAGGCTCGCCAGTCGTGAACGTGGGTAAAGATCGTCTGCGGATCTTTGAAGCTTGACGAAATCATAAACATTAGAGGTGCTGCAAAAATAAAGCAGAAGAAAGCCGATAGGGCATAAATGACAATTTTTCCGATTGGGAATTTTTTCTTGTGCACGGCTTTAGTCCTTGTCACGAGTTAGTCGACGCTGAATGATTGAAACCAAAACCACAATGATGAAAAATATCACGGCGATTGCTGATGAATATCCAACATTTTGTTTTTCGTAGCCCTCATTGAAGGCGTGGAATACCAGGGTTCTAGTTGAATCAAGAGGTCCGCCTTTTGTCATGACGTTAACCTGAGTAAACAACCCCATCGCTTGGATTGAAATGATGATCAAAACGAACACGAACGTTGTACGAAGTCCTGGCCAAGTTACATGCTTGAACTGCTGTAATCGAGTTGCTCCATCGACGCGTGCCGCCTCATATAGCTCGCCGGGAATCGTTTGAAGACCCGACAACCAAATGATCATATGGAAGCCAACGCCTTGCCAGGCAGACATAAAGATAATCGCCGGCATAGCCAAATCTGGATTCGTCAGAATGGCCTGCGGTTCCCATCCGGGTATGACAGCGCTCAGCAGAATGTTTGCCAAGCCGTCCTTCTGGTACATAAATATCCAGAGAATCGAGACGACAACCATGGATGTCACCACTGGCAGGAAATAAACGGTCCTGAATATCACGCGTCCCTTGATGGGGGCGTTGATAAGTAGAGCTAGAAGCAGTGCCAGACCGCCTTGGAACGGGGCCACGGCAGCTGCGAAGTAGAAGGTGTTGCCGAGTGACTTCCAGAACAGGGCGTCTCCAGCCAATACGATGTCGGCCGAACCGTCTGCCTTCACCGTTTCGGTGAGCACCTCCATTCCTGAATACTGGCTATCCGAGGACGGACGGGTTAGCTCACGAAGGTTGTCGTGCAGCACATCTGGGTTACTTGGGTCGCCATCAACTGTGACCTGACCCAGGGAAATGATTTTCGAAAAATTGTCGAATCCGACGAAGGCTGGAGCCTTTGGTGAAGCAAGTTTTGCATCGGTGAAACCGAGTGAGAAAGCCATGATGACCGGCACGACTAAAAAGAGGCCGATCAAGAAAACTGCGGGGGCAATAAACGCAAGGCTTGCCCGTTTTGAGCGGGACTGAATTGAACTGCCGAAGAAGCCGTGGGGCTTGTTCTTTCTAACCAGCGATTGAAGCTTCATGTTTTGCCTTTGGGAGTGGCTCAGTTGGGGGCGAGTTACCTCGCCCCCAACCTCACCGATTTTTTATTTGTAGTTGTTATTTGCTGTTAGGTCTGCGTCAATCTCATCAGCAGCGCCATCGAGTGCGGTCTTTGCACTCTTGCCATTGATAATGTCGGCGACTGCCTTCTCGAAAACCTTCGAGATGAGCAAGTAAGCAGGAGTTTCTGGACGCTTCACTGCGAACTTATTGCTGAAGTCAACAAATACTGAGAATGGTCCGCCAGTAGCGTAGTTTGGAACCTGCTCTGCTGCAGTAGCTGTTGCAGGAATCAAACCAATGCGGTTAGCAAATGCAACGATGTACTTGTCCTGAAGAATGTACTCGATGAACTTGTTTGCACCAGCAACTTCACCACAAGTTGACGAAACACCGAACTGCCATGAGGCAGCACCGATCTTTGGTCCGTTGCCGAAGTCAACTGGAGGCAAGATCGCAAGGTCGTCGCCATACTTTTCGTAGGCGTCCTTTACAGCCCAGTTACCGTTGTACTGAAGTGCAATGGTTCCACCAATGAACTCAGTGCGGTCACCGGTCTGTGCCTTGTTTGCATAACCGTTTGCGAATGTGCTTCCGAACCACTTGCCGAACTCAACAGAGGCTGCTGAGTTAACAACGCCGTCTGCCTTATCGAAGGCTGCGCGGTCGATTAGGTCGCCACCGAATGACTGAAGAACTGGGCTGTATGCGTAAGGGAACCACTCGCCAGTCCAGCCGTTACCCCAGTCAATTGCGTAGTCGAACTTGCCCGAAGCCTTGATGGTCTTTAGGACTCCATCAAATTCGGTCTTGGTCCATGGTGAGTCAACGGTAGGAATGCGGATACCCAAGTCGTTTAGAACAGACTTGCGAGCCAACATACCAAGAGCTGCATCCCAGGCTCCAGCCGAGTAGAGCTTGCCGCCGTAGTAGCCTTTAGCGCCTGCGATTAGAGAGTTCTCTAGGTCGCTGTTGATGGTGATTGGCTGCATGTATCCGGCCCATGCCCAGTTAGGCATGATCGGTCCGTCAACGTCGATAAGACATGGAAGAGACTTCGATGCCGCAGCGGCAGCGATTGAGTCGTTGTACGACTCCTGTGGGAACTCTTCAAGCTTCACAACGTATTCAGTTTGCGAACCATTGAAGTCAGCGATTGCTTCTTTCACGGTCGCGATTTCCTGGTCGTTTCCTGCAGCGTGTGACCACATGGTTATAGTCTTTGGGCCACTGCTGGTTGCAGAACAACCGCTGAGTAGTAGCGCACCGATGGCGGCTACAGCCAGCAACTTGTGTGTATTCTTCATGCTCTTCCTTTTCTAGTTGATTGAGCCTGCAGACAACGCGGTGACACTGGTTGCTCGTTCGTAAACCTGCGCGATTGACTCGCGAGTAACTAGCTCACCAAGAATCTCGTGTGTTGCTTTGCTTAGCTCATCATCGCCCTCGCATAGGTCGATGAGTTTTTCTACCGCCATTTCGCCCATCTCAAAGTGAGGTAGACGAACGGTGGTTAATCCGGGGCGTAAACCCTCGGAAATCAGTTGCAGGTCGTCGAAACCTGCTACGGAAACGTCTTCTGGCACCTGCAGGCCAAGTTCCTTGACCGCTTGATAAACACCCATCGCAAGTTGATCATTGAAGGCAACAACTGCGGTGATTGAAGAGTCGTTTAAAAGTAGTTTTCTGGTTGCTTCATAACCCTCATCTGCGGTGCTGTCGCTTGTGAGAGAAATTCTTTGGTCTGCGTTTTGCCAACCATACTTTTTTGCTGCAGCTAAGAAGCCCTTGGTGCGCAAGGTCCCGGCCGGATAATCAGTTCTGTGCACAATGAACGCAACGTTTTTGTGGCCACGCAAGCCAATTTCGTCGAGCACCTGAGAAATAGATTCACGTTCCGCAGGAATAAAAGTATCTACACTGTGGCGAGTAGTGAAGCAATTCGCCATTACTGTCGCCTTTGGCAAATAATCGGGAGCATCGATTTCATGATGGAAGTAGGCTGCAATCACGATTCCTGCCGCAAGGTGCTCTGCCATTTCATCGATAGCCACCTGAATTGAAGAAGCCTCGTTCTCAACCTCAACAAAAAGCAAATCGTAGCCCCGACGTTTCGCAGCCAGCTGGGCCGCCAAAATTAACTGGCCAGCATAAGGTCTGGTGGCTACTCCTATAGACAGAAATCCGATTGTTCGACTCTTCTGACTGCGCAGTGCGCTAGCTAAGCGATTGCCTCGGTACCCCAAGTCTCGAGCCACACCCTGGATGGTCTCGATCAAGTCTGGGGAGCAGCGCCCTTCGCCCTTGCCTGCAAGCACAAGCGAGACCGTCGAAATCGAGACGTTGGTGCGGGCGGCGATGTCTGCCAACGTGGCTTTTTTCATACCCGCCTCTCAAATACTTCGAATAAGTCAAACCTTTGACTTATTCGTCAGGTTAGCAACGGTGCTAGGTGCAAAACACCGCAAAACACCTTTTGTTATCGGCTTGTGATAAGCCTGTTCTCTATTTGTGACACCTGAGCCGAATCACCGCCTTTGGGGCCTTCGTTAGAATCGCGCCCCACAAGGAAGTGCTTCACGAAAGATCAACTAAGTGAAAGGTCAAACTGCAAACCTGAGCAATTCGGTCAAAGTGAAATAGCGGTCTGGTTTAGATTGCCGAAAGCCAACTCTAGATTCACCGAACGTCTTAGAGCCGCGAGCTTCTGGATCTTCAAAGGCTCTGTAGAGGTGGGGTTTCAGTATTTTTGGCAGAGGACGGTCATGGCAAATATTCCAGAACAGGGGCGGAATCGAAAAAGGCCCCTAGTCATGAAAAATGACGCGGTCGTGAGAACCGCGCCATTTCAGTGCGCCTGGAGGGACTCGAACCCCCAACCTCCTGATCCGTAGTCAGGTGCTCTATCCGTTGAGCCACAGACGCATTTGCCCCTGGTTGGAGGGGCTGTTGCCCGAAGACAACCTTGCCATTCTACTTGCTGCCTTCGGTTCCCGAAAGGGTCTACCTAAGCGAGGAGTAGCTTGGCGGTCTCGGTCTCGCAAGTCGAATCAAGGATTCGCCTTGCGGATGACCTCGCGGAGTCGAGAGGATTTGAACCTCCGAAGGACTTTAGATCCTTACCTCATTAGCAGTGAGGCGCACTCGACCGGGCTATGCGACGACTCCTGAGTACAACTTCGTTAGTTTAGCC
>JBEGSY010000073.1:0-4139 GCA_041179725.1 Actinomycetota bacterium
CGATTCAGGTTTGGATTTCACTAGAACAGTTTGAATACTGGAAGCACACTTCGATCACCATCGATGCCGTTCCTGGTCGCGGTGGAGGTTTCTCGCTGGAAACTCCAGAAGGGATGCGCTTCATAATTCGCTCGCGAGTTTTCACAGACCAAGAAGCAATGGAACTTGATGGCCAGCCGGTAATGCTGGGCAGCGGCGAAATTAAAGTCGTCTAGAGAATTCTGGTAATTCGGTTGATCGCCTCGACGATAATCGCCTGGCTGGTAGCAAAGTTTATGCGCACAAAGTTTCCGTATGCAGGGCCGTGCTCATCACCACTGACAAAGGCAACCTTCGCGCCATCGTAAATCTTGTCGAATGGTTTGTTCGCGAGCGAAGTCTCGCTGAGGTCGACCCAAGCTAGATAAGTGCTCTCCGGCATAAACAACTTTGCGCCAGGAATCTTGTATAGCTCCTGCTGCAAAAACTTTCGGTTGGCATCGAGCTTGTGCATCGCTTCATCCAGCCAGGCTTCACCCGCGTTAAATGAAGCTACCATCGCGAATGCGCCGAGGATCGAGCTGCGCCAGTGGTTCGCCGGAGTGGTCTTGTTTAGCAGCGCAAACATCTCAGCAGATTGAGTCACCATCATTGAAGCTTTGAGCCCTGCGGTGTTCCATGACTTACTGTTTGAGGTCAGTGTGATGCCGGTGGCTTCCGCGTCTGCACCAAGTGATAGGTATGGCACAAACACCGAGCTATCGAAAGTCAGTGGCGCGTGAATCTCATCACTGATCACCAGCGCAGAATACTTCTTCGCGATTCGAGCCAATTCTTGTAATTCGTCTTTGCTGTGCACTGTGCCGGTTGGGTTTTGCGGATTGCAAAGTAACACCGCGCGAGCACCGGCAACCAATGCTGCCTCAATGCCAGGCAAATCCAAGCGGTAGTCACTGGTCAAAGGCACGTCCACGACCTCGCACTTGGCTTCTGGAATCCAGGTGTAAAAACTCGAGTAAACCGGCGAAGTGATTACTACTTTGTCGCCAGAGTTGAGTGCGGTCTTCATGATGTCGACCGCTGCCACTCCAACATCGGTAGCTATCTTTACCTGGGTTGGATCAACCGACCAGCCCCATCGACGCTTGGCGAATCCGGCGAATGCCTCGCCAACTTCTGGCACCGGGCCGAGGTAACCGAGGTTTGAATCGCTGACCATCTTGGTGAGCACGTCGACGATAGGTTCCGCGATCTCGAAGTCCATCTCGGCAACGTGCAGTGGCAGCACATCGGCCGGATAGCGGCGCCACTTAGAGCTTTGCTTCTTGCGCAGGTCTTCGAGCTGGGGTTCGCGAATCATGTTGTCAGTTTAGGCCTTGCCGTAAAAGTGTAAATAATGTACATTTTTGACATGAACCGAATTGCCAGCACGAAAGCCCGTCAGAACTGGGCTGAGACTATCGAAGAAGCAAAATCAGAGCCGATTTTGCTTACAGATCATGGTCGTCCGGCCGTGGTTTTGATGAATGCTGAGCTTGCCAAGCTGGCATTACAGGTTCTTGAAGATTCGTATGACATCCAAGAAGCACTGAAGTCATCTGCAGAAGTCCGAGCTGGGGGAAAGACCTACACGTTAGAAGAGGTCGCCGCAGAATTGGGCATCAATCTTGACGAGCTCTAAATTTCAAATCAAATTTTCTGAACGTGCCCGCAAACAGTTCAAACTGTTGGACGTCCAAACAAGAAACCGCATAGCCCTAGCTATAAAACTGTTAGCCATAAACCCATTTCCACCTAAGGCAAAGCGAGTTGTCGGTTTTGACTATTGGCGAATCAGAATTGGCGATTACCGTGTGGTCTACGAAATCATTGACCAGGAACTTGTGATTCTCGTTGTGCGAATTGGTCATCGTAAAAATGTTTACGACCAGCTAAAAAACCTAAAATCTAAAGAAAGCTAGAAGTGCGGCAATCGCAATCATGATTGCTGCAATCACCAAGTCGAGTACTTTCCAGAAGATCGGCTTTGACATAAATCGGCTTAGCGATTTGGCTCCGTAACCAACTGTGAAGAACCAGATGAAACTTCCGGTCATTGCTCCCGCCGCGAAGTACCACTTGTCTGCGCTGAACTGGTTGCCGAGTGCCCCCAAGAAAATTACAGTATCTAGATAGACGTGTGGGTTTAAGAAAGTCAGTCCGGCAATTGCGATTAGAGCTTTCTTCGCACTGTTCTCGGCTACACCTTTGGCATCAAGGGTCTCCCCCTTGAATGCACTGCGCGCAGAGTTGAATGCAAACCAAAGCAGATAGGCAACACCGAACCAGCGGATAACCTCGAGTGCCACGGGGGCCGCTTGAATAATGGCGCCTAGCCCTGCTGTTCCGGCGGCGATAAGGAGTGCATCTGCGAGTGCGGCGAAAGTCACAATTAGAAATACGTGCTTGCGAGTAAGTGCCTGGCGAATAATGAATGCGTTTTGTGCGCCAATCGCAATGATCAAAGATAGACCGGAGAACAAGCCGGGAAGGAAAGCAATCATTACTCCTAATTTAGTTGGTTATGGTGGTATCTAACTGAATGCCATCTTCAAGATCGGAAACACCAATTGTCATTGCTGCCTAATCCCCTAATTCCTGGTTTCAACCCAGACCCGTCTGTGGTGCGCGTTGGTGATTACTACTACGTGTGTACTTCGACCTTTGAGTATTTGCCTGGTCTGCCGATTTACCATTCGAAAGACATGATCCACTGGGAAACCATCGGACACGTGGTGACAACTGAGCACCAGTTGGCATCGGCGGACATTCCAACCAACGGAGGAGCCTGGGCTCCAACTATTCGTCATCACGACGGTGTCTTCTATGTTGTGGTGACCGATGCAATGGGTCGTGGCACTTTGGTGTTCTCAGCTACTAATCCAGCCGGACCATGGAGCGATGGCACTGTCACTAACATCTCGGGAATCGATCCAGATATTTTTTGGGATGAAAACGGAGACTGCTACGCAACATTTTCTGGTTTACAGCTGACCGGAAAAGAATTCGGCAAGCACCTCGGCATTCAGCAAGCCAAGATTGACCTGACTACAGGTCAACTACTTGAAGAACCGCGCAGCATTTGGTCTGGCGTTGGTGGCATGTTCCCTGAAGCTCCGCACATCTACAAGGTGGACGATTACTTCTACCTCTTTATTGCCGAAGGTGGCACCGAGCGTGGACATGGCGAAAGCGTTGCTCGCAGCAAGTCGCTCACCGGACCTTTTGAGAGTGGACCAAAAAACCCATTCCTCAGTGCCCGCTCAACCATTCGCCCAGTGCAAAACACCGGTCACGGCGACCTGGTGCAGCTCAAGGATGGCAGCTGGGCCATGGTGCTACTCGGCATGCGCACTCGCGGTCAGACTCGAGCATTCTCTTCACTGGGTCGTGAAACTTTCGTCTCAAGAATCACCTGGGAGGACGGCTGGCCGGTTGCCGAACCGGTACATCTGAACGATGTGGTTGCGGCTCCGGAATTTGTCGATAATTTCAACGACTCATCGCTTCGCCCAGACTGGGTTGGCATTCGCCGATTGCCTTCATCGGTTTCGAGTTTGGAAGCAGACGGTTTGCACATCAAGGGTGAGGGCAACTCTATGAGTGAGCTTCGCCCAGCTTTCGTGGGTAAGCGTTTGCGTCGTCACGATGGAATCGTGAAGGCCGAGGTTTCGGTGAGTGGCATCGGCGGAATTTCTATTCGCTATGACGAGGTTTCTCACTATGACATCGAAATTGCAAATGGAAAGTTGATTGCTCGAAGTTCGCTCTCTCGTGTGGTTCATGAGGTCGAGGCTGTGAATTTTTATGCTGCGGCTAAAACAACTTTGTATATGGAATTTGTTCCGAGCGGACAAAATTTCAATATTGACGGACAGTCGTGTGACTTCATTCGTCTAGGCTTTGTTAACACCAACGGTGAAAAACAAATGGTTGCAGAATTCGATGGTCGCTTCTTAGCTGCCGAAGTTGCATGCTCTTTCACCGGTCGAGTAATCGGAACCTATTGCACTGAAGGTGAACTTGTAGTTCACAAGTTCAGTGAAACTGCAGAGTAAGTGAGTTGAAATGTCGCAGGATTTTTGGCCAGCAAATGAAATAAGTGCCCGCGTAAGAATCAT
>JBEGSY010000074.1:0-14934 GCA_041179725.1 Actinomycetota bacterium
CCTAGCGGCATCCGCTAAATCAAACCTCTTTTGAGACCTTGGTTTTGCTGTGCCGACTTCGCGTGTCGATCACATACGAATTCAACAGTGGCTACTTCGGTAGTCGGAATTCGATGCGGCACCAGGTGTGATGAGCAACCGCTCAGAACAATTAACTGAAATAAGGAGAAACTGCTATGGCAGTCGTAACAGTACGCCAGCTCCTCGACTCAGGTGTTCACTTCGGACACCAGACTCGTCGCTGGAACCCAAAGATGCGTCGCTTCATTTTGACCGACCGTTCAGGCATCTACATCATTGACCTTCAGAAGTCATTGACCCACATCGACAAGGCATACGAATTCGTCAAGGAAACCGTTGCACACGGTGGATCTATCTTGTTCGTTGGAACCAAGAAGCAAGCACAGGAAGCAATTGCTGAGCAGGCTCTTCGCGTTGGTCAGCCTTACATCAACCAACGTTGGTTGGGTGGACTACTTACAAACTTCGGCACCATCCAGAAGCGTCTTGCACGTCTAAAGGAACTAGAGGTCATGGACTTCTCAGGTGCTACCAAGACCGGTCTTACCAAGAAAGAACTTCTTATTCTTCGTCGCGAGAAGGACAAGCTAGAGAAGTCACTTGGTGGTATCCGCAACATCTCAAAGACTCCATCAGCGATCTGGGTTGTTGACACCAACAAGGAACACCTTGCAATTACCGAAGCTAAGAAGCTTGGTATCCCAGTAATCGGAATTCTTGACACCAACTGTGACCCAGATGAGGTCACCATCGGTATCCCAGGAAACGACGACGCAATCCGTTCAGTTCAGTTGCTTACTCGCGTTATCGCGGATGCAGTTGCTGAAGGTCTAATTGCCCGTCACTCAAAGCCAGAAGAGGCTGCAGAGCCACTAGCCGAGTGGGAGCGCGAGCTGCTAGAGCAGACCGCAGCGCCAGCAGAGGCCGCAGCAGTAGAGACCGTTTCTTCAGAAGAGGTAAAGTAACGATGGCAAACTACACAGCCGCAGATGTAAAGGCGCTTCGCGAGAAGTCAGGCGCCGGAATGATGGACTGCAAGGGTGCACTTGACGAGGCTAACGGCGACGTCAACAAGGCTCTTGAGGTTCTACGACTAAAGGGACTTAAGGGAGTTGCAAAGCGCGAAGGCCGCACCACCAGCAATGGTTTGGTTGTTGCACGTGTTTCAGGCGGCACCGGTTACCTAATCGAACTAGCTTGTGAGACTGACTTCGTTGCTAAGGCAGAGAAGTTCGTTGCACTTGCTGACTCAGTTGCAGATGCAATTCAGGCAGCAAACGCTAAGGATCTAACTGCAGCGCTTGCAGCTAACCTTGGTGGCAAGTCTGTTGAAGAAGTTATCAACGACGAAGCTGCGATCATGGGCGAGAAGGTTGAACTTCGCCGCATTGCAGTAGTCGAGGGTGACAACGTTGACGCGTACATGCACCGCACCAGCAAGGACTTACCTCCTCAGGTTGGTGTTCTTCTTGCTTACTCAGGTAGCGACGCAGACACCGCTCACGATGTTTCAGTGCACATCGCTGCATTCTCACCGACCGCTCTTTCACGCGAAGACATCGACGCAGAGGTTGTTGCAACCGAGCGTCGTATCGCCGAGGAGACCGCTCGCAACGAGGGTAAGCCAGAGGCTGCACTTCCAAAGATCATCGAAGGTCGCGTAAACGGTTTCTTCAAGGAGAACGTTCTACTCGAGCAGGACTTCGCTAAGGACAACAAGCAGTCTGTTGGCAAGGTTCTAGAGACCTCAGGTCTTTCAGCGAAGGCGTTTGTTCGCTTCCGCGTTGGAGCCTAATAAAAGTACGAGAAAGGCCCGGCCAATTGGTCGGGCCTTTTTTGCTATCCGCCTAGGATAGAAAGAGCAAAACACGCGACCGGGAGGCCAGATTGCCAAGTAAAAAGCGCAGAGTACTGCTCAAGCTTTCAGGTGAGGCTTTCGGTGGTGGCACCCTTGGAGTGAACCCAGACATCGTGGCCGAGATGGCCCGCGAAATTGCAGAAGGTGCAAAGCACGCCGAAGTTGCAATCGTGGTTGGTGGTGGAAACTTCTTCCGCGGAGCAGAGTTATCGCAGCGTGGAATGGAACGTTCTCGTGCTGACTACATGGGTATGTTGGGCACTGTTATGAACGCGCTAGCGCTGCAAGATTTCTTGGAGCAAGCCGGAGTGGACGTTCGCGTGCAGAGCGCGATCTCTATGGCGCAGGTTACCGAGCAGTACATTCCACTCCGTGCAATTCGCCACTTAGAAAAAGGTCGCGTTGTAATCTTCGGTGCCGGCGCAGGATTGCCATATTTCTCAACCGATACGGTCGCAGCGCAGCGCGCTCTCGAAATCGGTGCTGACGAAGTATTGGTTGCCAAGAACGGCGTTGACGGCGTCTACTCGGCAGATCCAAAGAAAGACGCGAGCGCAAAGAAGCTTGAATCAATTACTTACCAGGATGCATTGGTAAAGGGACTCAAGGTCGTTGACGCAACTGCGTTTAGTTTGTGCATGGACAACAAGATGCCTATGCGAGTATTCGGAATGCAGGGCAAGGGTAATGTTACCGATGCCATCAAGGGTAAGAAAATCGGTACTTTCGTAACCGCGTAACAGGAGAATCATGATTTCAGAAATTTTGGCGAGCACCCAGGAGAGCATGGGTAAGGCAGTTGAGTCTGCCAAGGAGCGTTTCTCAGAGATTCGCAGCGGTCGAGCGAACCCACAGTTGTTTCAAAAGGTGATGGTTGATTACTACGGAACTCCAACCCCACTATCGCAGCTTGGTCAGATTGCAAACCCTGAGGCCCGCACGATTGTGATCACTCCCTACGACAAGGGAGCGCTGAAGGCTGTAGAAGCTGCGCTTCGCGAGATGCCAAACCTGGATGCCAATCCACAGAACGATGGCAATATGATTCGCGTTACCTTGCCTGACCTCACAGAAGAACGCCGCAAGGAATATGTGAAGTTGGCCAAGACTAAGGCTGAAGACGCTCGTGTTTCAGTGCGCAACATTCGACGCAAGGGCAACGATGAACTTGCCGCGGCGAAAAAAGATGGACTTGCTGGCGATGATGATATTGCACGCGCCGAAAAGGAACTCGACGCGTATACCAAGACCCACATCGACGCGATCGACGAAGCGCTTAAGCGCAAAGAAGCCGAACTGCTAGAGGTTTAATTGAGCACAGCCAAGCCTGAGGGACGCAGTCTCTCCAAGTCGATTTCGGTCGGTCTTTTGCTTGGTGGCGTTTTCTTGGTGACCATTCTCACCTTCAATGGATTCTTATTCATGGCACTAGCCGCTGCAGCCTGCGGTGCTGGAGCTTGGGAGCTTTCTTCTGCCTTGCGAATTCGCGGTTGGTATGTGCCTCGAGTACCAGCGGTGGTTGGTTCGGTGCTGATTATGCCTGCGACTTATTTTGGCGGGCAGGAGTGGCAGTGGCTTACCTCGATTGGCATTGTTGCGGCATTAGTTCTCTGGAGAACGGTTCACTTACTTTGGGAGCGACGCGAGGCTCCAATGCAAAGACTCCAGCACACTCTTCGAGACTTTGCAGCAGCAGCGCTGGTGGTCATCTATCTGCCACTCACTTGCTCTTTCGCAGTGCTGCTACTTCGTCGTCCGGAAGATGGTCAGTGGTGGGTGCTCACGTTCGTACTGACTGTGGCCATGATTGACACTTTTGGATATTTAGTCGGAAGAAAACTGGGTAGACACAAACTCGCTCCGGGGGTTAGCCCAAAAAAGACCATCGAGGGACTCTTTGCTTCGATTACCGGTGGTTTGGCTGCGGCAATTGCCAGTGCGGTTTTTTGGCTGCACATCGAGTGGTGGTGGGGTGTGATTATTGCTGCCGCGCTTACGCTTTCAGCAGTATTCGGAGACCTTGCTGAATCGATGATTAAGCGAGATCTTGGGGTCAAAGACATGAGCTCACTGCTGCCAGGCCACGGTGGGATTATGGATCGTCTGGACTCAATCTTGCCTTCGGCGCTGGTCACATACCTGCTGGTCACCATTTTCTTTTGAGAGAATTAACCAGTGAATACGCAGCTACCAACCGTCAGTGGACGTCGTGTCGGATACGACAAGGCTCAGGTCGATGCCTTCATTGAAATGGCTCGAGCCCAGTATGAAAACCCAGTAGGGCATCTCCTGACCTCTGAGAGAATTCGCGAAACAGAATTTGATCTAGTGCGTTCCGGTTATCAGGTTGAGGCTGTCGACACGGCTCTCGATCGCATTGAAGATGCACTAGCCGAGCGAGAGATAAAGCGAAAAATAGAAACTCGTGGAGCCGACGCCGTGTCAGATCACAAAATTAGGCTCCGAGAAATATTGATTACCCGGTCAAGTAGGCCAAGATGCAAGCGTTTCGACAGGGTCAGTTGGCCAGTGCGAGGCTATAACAAACGCCAAGTAGACAAGCTTTGCAATTTGATTTTGGAACATTTGGTTAACGAAGAAAAGTTGAAGATGGCAGAGGTGCGCAGAATTGTATTCTCCGCACAAAGGGGCGGCTATGCAGAAAACCAAGTTGACGCGTTTATTGACCGCGTGGTGCAGGTTCTTCATATCGAGCGCAATAGCTAGCTCATTAGTTCTTACGGTCGCTCCCGTTGAAGCAGCTTCTGTAACTGCCGCAGCAGCACTGAAAGTTTTACCCGTCAAGACTTTGGCCTCGCATTCTGGATATGCTCGGGAGCAATTTGGTGACGGCTGGGGTGACATTGGATATTGCGATACTCGAAACTACATTCTCAAGCGCGACCTGAAGAACATAGTTATGCGAAGCGGAGAAAACTGCATCGTTCAATCTGGAACACTCAACGATCCATACACAGGAAGATCTATCAACTTTGTCAGGGGAGTAAAGACCTCAATGGCGGTGCAGATTGATCACGTCGTTGCACTTTCCAACGCTTGGTCAACGGGTGCTCAGAAGCTTAGTTACGCACAAAGAGTTCAATTCGCCAATGATCCGCTTGAGCTACTGGCTGTTGACGGACCAACCAATCAATCTAAAAGCGACAAAGATGCAGCAAATTGGCTTCCGAGAGCGGCATATCGTTGTGCCTATGTCGCACGACAGATAGCCGTGAAGCGAAAATACAGGTTCTGGGTGACGGCAACTGAAAAAGCCGCAATGTCGAACGTTCTATCCACCTGCCCAGGTTTCAAGTTGCCATAACGCCTCTGGCGCGTGGAAAAAGCCAAGGTTAGACTTGGTTTTTGGGCCAATTTGGCGAACTTACGAGGTTATCAATGGGTAGACATGCTGTAGAGCGCTTGCCGCTTGGTGCTCGTCTATTCCCGGCGCTTCATCGCTTCTTTGATGGCAAAGTAAGCAGCATGTTGCCGCACTTGGCTAGGCGAACAATTCGAGCCGGTTGGGGCTTTGCTGCAGTAAGCGCATTCGCGCTGGTCTCGATTGTCGATCCTTATTCGGGCACCATGGCAAGCGCGGAAACCATTTCGGTTTATGACCCAAACTCAGCTGACGAGGAACAAAGCTACGGTCTAGCCTCAACCCAGACAATTTCCTTTGCTCGAGGCGGCTTCAATATCCTCACCGGCAAGGATGCACTATTTGTGAAGACCGCGGAACTTCCATCGCCTGGCACTTCTAAGGAGTATGCGCTAAGGAAAGTTCTAGAAATGGGCTGGGATTCAGATCAGTACTCCTGCCTAGTCATTCTTTGGGAACGCGAATCAAATTGGCGTGTAAATGCGACCAACAAGAGCTCTGGAGCTTACGGAATTCCTCAATCCCTGCCTGGTACCAAGATGGCATCCGAGGGAGCGGACTGGCTAACCAACCCGCAAACACAAATTAATTGGGGTTTGAAATACATTAAGAGTCGCTTCGGTGCTCCATGCGGTGCTCTGGCGCACTCGAATAAGTTCGGCTGGTACTAATGCCACGCAGTAATCGACCTAAGCGCTCACGAAAAGAGTCTCAGGAGAGTACTGAACTTAATCTAGACGCAGTTCGTATCGGCATTCGACGAACCGTTACTAAAAACGGTGTCGACTATGTTGTGCAAAGCACGGCAGGTACAAACGCCGACGATGGCAAAACCTGGGTCTGCCCGCACTGCAACCTGACTATAAACAAGGGAACCGCACACACTGTCGCATGGGATGCACATCGAGATGTTGGAACGCGTAGGCATTTCCACAATCATTGTTGGACCTCGTTTCAGGGGCCGTTACTTTGAACCTTGAAATCAAATCCTCAACTGAGCTACCGAGTATCCGTGAAGCCGTGGTGCTGCACACAAGTGATGGACTGAATCTGGTAGCAGAACTTGCGACCCCGGTGATTAAACCTCCGGTAGCTACTTTAGTTATGTGCCACCCGCTGCCTACCCACGGTGGTTTCATGGACAGTCACGTTTATCGAAAGGCTGCGAATCGACTTCCAGCGCTGGCCGATTTGGCGATTTTTCGTTTTAACACTCGAGGCACCGAGTCGCCACACGGAAAGAGCGACGGTGAATTTGGCGATGGAGTCACTGAAGAAGCCGATCTTCGTGCAGCGCTAGATTTTGTCCGCAGTCGCAATCTGCCTAATGTTTGGGTGGTGGGTTGGAGCTTCGGTACCGAACTTGCCCTCAAATACGCAATAGACGAGCCTGTGAAGGGTGCGATTCTACTTTCGCCTCCCTTGCGCAGGACTACAGAGGCTGAGCTTGCACGTTGGGCGAACAGCCCCAAAAAACTAATCGCAATTGTTCCAGAGCTAGATGACTATTTGCAGCCGGTTGAGGCTCGAGAAAAGTTCGCTATCGTTCCGCACGCAGAGGTTATTGCCGTGGAAGGGGCCAAGCATCTTTGGGTTGGCGAGGCTGCAACTAAGCGAGTGCTTGATGAAATAGTGAAAGTAGTTCATTCCGCAGCGTATCCGCTGCCGGAAGTTTGGAACGGCTAAACCGTTTCTTGCCTTGGAATCCAAACCTGACGAAGAATCAGGATGATTGACGCTGCTACCGGAATTGCGACGAGAGCTCCAAGCACGCCAAGCAAAGTTCCGCCGATAAGTGCTCCAACTACTACAACAGCTCCTGGAACATCAACTGCACGTTGCATGATTCTTGGGCTGATCAGGTACGCTTCAACCTGCATGTACACAACACAGTAGATTATGGCGATTAGAGCGTGCACTGGCGAAATAGACAGTGCCACTAGCGATATCAGTATTGCTGAGCTCACCGAACCCACCAGCGGAATAAGCGCGAGTAGGAAAGCTACGAATGCCAAAAGAAGTGAAAAAGGAATTCCGACAATCGTCATCATTATGAACGCTAAGAAAGCGTTGATAAGTGCAATGGTGATTTGCCCCATTACGTAACGGCCAACGGAGTTAAAAATCTGCTCCGAAATTGTTACAAATTGTGGTCGTCGTGATTTGCTGATCAGTTTGTATAGCCAGTTTTTAAACGATTCCAGTGAAGCCATGAAGTAAATCGACAGCACCACTATGACTAATCCGGCAAAGAATCCGTTGAAAATACTTAGTCCAACTTGAACCAAACCACCCAGCATGGTGGGCCAGTTAGCGGAATCGCCAAGGAACGCTCCAAAACTAGTTAGTCCGTTCTTGATGGCACCTCCAAACTGGTTATCGAGACGAATTATCCAGTCAAGTTCAGTGATGCCCTTTAGCAGGCCGGGGGCCTGTCGAATAAAGTGCGCGGTTTGACTTACTAGGGTAGGAGCCAGTGACCAAATCAAGGTTCCGAAAATACCTAGAACTGCCACCACAACAATCGTGATAGCCAGTGGGCGTTTGATCTTGCGACGACCTAAGAATCGAACCACAGGATCAAGTCCAAGGGCGATAAAAATCGACGCGAAAACATAGGTAATGATGTTGGCAATCGTTGTGACCATGCTGCCAATTACCAGTGCAGATAACACGCCCAGCCCGCCGAGAAGGCCAATCTGGAAGGCGTTTGACACCTTAACTTGATTGGACATTATTCCCCTTTGGCTAGCTGATATTCAGATTAGCCTGAAGTCGCTCGAATACCGACTTTAGGTTCTGGACATACTGCGAAACTGCATCTCGCTCAACTTCAAGCCTGCGAAGCTTGGCTTCGGCTTCGCGAATGTCTTCCGCGGCTTTTGCGTTTGCATTGCGCACGATGTCGCGTGATTCAGCGTCGGCAGCAGCAATCATGGCATCCACCTTGACGCGAGTCTCATCGGTCAACTTCTTGTTGATTTGACGGGCAGCAGCTTCAAGGGTTTCAGCCTCAAGACGAGCAGCATTGGCGCGAGTGATTGCGAGCGCAAGCTGTGCGTTGGCGTCATCCAGATAGCGCTGTGTAGCCGCGACAGCTTCTTGGTGCTTGCGTAAGTAAGTTTGCTCCGCCTCTGCACGACGTGCAGTCAGTTCGAGTTCTAGGTCGATTCGAGCCTGATCAGAAACTAGGGAAAGAGCCCTAAACATATCCACGCTGTTGTTGGTTTCTCGCGATGCAATTAGCTTCTTTTCAGCTAGATCGCGTTCGACCTTAGCTTTTTGATTTTCTATCTCGCGTTTTGCGGTTGCGCGCAGTTTTGCAACTTCAGTTGCAATTGAGCCACGGATAGCACCAGCTTCACGAACAGCCTCATCAACAATCTCTGCAGCTTTGTTTTTGGCATCTTGGATTGCTGCATCGTATTCAACGGTTGCCGCATTGATTATGCGATCAGCGCGTCGCTGGGCCTCAGAAACTAGAGAATCGTAATAACCCTTTGCCTCACGACGTTGCTCTTCAAGCTCTTCGTTTAGGTTCTTTTTGGTAATTGAAGCTTCGGTTTCGGCATCGAGTACCAAGCGCTTGGCCTGCTCTTCAGAGGTTGAAAGAATTAGAGCAGCTTTGGCACCAACCCCTGCGTAACTCGGCTCGCCCACCTCTTCGAGTTCTTTCTCGGCCGCAATCATGCGGTTTGAGGTTTCACGCAATTCGGCAGCAAGCTGAGCATTTTGACCACTCAGTTGTAGTAGTTCACGTCGAAGGTCACGTAGGGCGTCGTCGACCAATTCACGGTCGTAACCCCTCATCACCAAAGGGAATTCGGTCTCTTCACCGCTCAAAACTTGGCTCCTAGCCACTTGGGTAGACTTATCCACAGGCATTTATGCCTGCCCCAAGTTTAGCCTGATTGGATTTTGCATGCGCTTCGTGATTGCCGCTGTGCTCTTTATCCTGTCCTCAGCCTTGATTCTGCTTGGGTTGGCCGAGCGCACGGTGTTTGCTCCACCAAGTGAATACACAGCCTCGGTCACATTCAAACAGAAGGCACCCTATGTGGTGATCCCAAATGCTGTCCTCAGTATGCACCCGGGGGTCCCAAAAATTACGGCGAAAAATGAAGGACCAGCGTTTGTCGCCAGTGGACGAGAGTCGGACATCGTCGCGTTCGTTGGAAAGTCACCAAGTCTGGTGATTGGGGCTGACCAGAAATCTAAACAACTGACCAATACTTTCACTCCCGGCTATGAGGCCTCGGTCAATCCAACAAAATCCGATTTATGGCGTGGAGAAAATGCTGCACCGCAGTCGGCGAGTTTGGTGACTACTATTTCTCATGAAGGAGCCGCATTGGTTGCCAGTGATGGTGTTGCGGCTGCTCCAACCACAATTGAAATTCTTTGGACTGTACCATTGGATTTCACGGTCTCAACCGTCCTGATTTGGATTGGCTTAGCACTTCTTCTCGTTGCTGCAATTCTCACTTTTCTCACATATCGTCGAATGAGAATTAATCGTGGACCAAGGCGTAAAACTCCAAAGGCTCCCAAGCCGCCTAAGTATCGCTATCGAAGCACGATAATAGTTCCGAAGCGTGGTCGCAGATCGGCACGAGGTTTTGTCGCAATTACCTCCACCGGGTTGACGCTGTCGCTGTTGACTGGTTGCACCCCAGCTACTTCTTTAGCCACACCGACACCAACTTCCACACAGGTTGATCAGGTTTCACTGCTTAGCTCGCAAATTAACCGAATTATTAGCGATGTAGCCATTGTGGTTAACGACGCAGATAATGCGAATGACAAACGAATCCTCGTAGAGCGTTTCGCTGGCCCGGCACTGCAAGTGCGCGACGTCAATTACCAGCTCCGAGTAAAGAACAAGCGCATCGCTGCGCTTCCACAAATCGTTGGTAAGCCAATCAAGTTCAGCTTGCCTGCTGCCACTACGGTGTGGCCTCGCCAGCTCATGGTGGTTACTGACCAGGATGGAGAAGCGGCACTCCCGCAGATGCTGGTGCTTCAGCAGGATGCTCCGCGCAGCAATTACAAGGTTTGGTTCACTTCGCGCCTAATGCCTGGCGCGAAAATTCCAGCTGTTCCAGCCGCAGACATCGGAGCGATTCCGGTGGATTCTGGGTCACTGTTCCTCAAGGTGCAGCCGAAGAACATCCCAACCACATTCGGTGATGTGCTAAACCGGGGTGCGGCTAGCCTAAGTGCACCTTTGTTCGACTTAGACAACGAGTTCTATAAGCAGGTAAGTCAAGCGCAAAAGGCTCAGGCAACGCAATTGAGCACCGCAAACATTTCATATACGCACAAGCTCGGCGACAATAACGTGGTCTCATTAGCAACCAGTAATGGCGGGGCTCTAGTTGCTGTTTATCAGACTGATGTCTACACAATCAAGCCAAAGAAGGCGAACAGCGCAGTGGGCGTGAGCGGCCAGGAAGCGATTTTGCTCGGAGCCAACGGTTCGACTCGAGGAGTGCAGTCCACCTATGGCGACATGCTGCTCTTCTTCGTGCCACCGGTGGATGAAAAATCCAAGATCAAGTTGATTGGTGCTACCCAAGGTTTGATTAGCGTTCGGAGTCTTTGATGGTTGAGGACTTAAATTCACGATTACGCGGGGCGATGGACCTTTCAACATTAACTAAGAAGGACGAAACCGCACCTTCAAGCGATGCTCCGGTTTCTTTGGAGCTTCCTTCTTTGGTTGCAGAAATTACTGAAGCCAATCTGCGTACCTATCTTGAAATATCTATCAGAGTTCCGTTGGTGATTGATTTCTATTCATCACAAGAAGACAGCGTTGCTTTGAGCCAAAAGTTGAGCCAACTTGCAATCGAAGCAAACGGCGCTTTTTTGCTTGGACGTATCGATGTTCAAGCTCATGCGAGAGTTGCCGAGGCATTCTCAGTGCAGCAAGCCGGCACTGTAATTGCAGTACTGAAGGGGCAGCCATTCCCGCTATTCAATGGAAATGTTGAACTAGAACAAATAACGCTGGTGATTAACAAACTCTTAGAAGTTGCAGTGGGTAATGGGGTAACTGAGCGCATTGCCTTGAATGAAAGTGCACAAGCGGTAAGCACAGCACCACGTCTACCAAAACACCACCAAGAGGCTGCCGACGCACTAAACGCCGGAGATAACCAAAAAGCATTAGAGCTTTACCAGCAGATTTTGCGAGAAAGCCCAGCCGATCAGCTGGCTGCCGCCGGTTTAGCTCAAACCGAACTTTTACTTCGCGTCGACGGTTTGGATTTTGAAAAAGTTCTAGATAACTCACCACAAAATTTTGATGAACTAATGGTTTTTGCCGATGCGCTGATTGCGATTGGTGATTTTGCGGTCGGATTCGATGCACTACTAACTAATTACCAAGATGTCTCAAAAGAAGAGCAACAGCAGATGAAAGATCGTTTACTTAAGTACTTTGAGATTGTCGGCAAGGCAGACCCTGCTGTTATGGCAGCTCGTGCTCGCCTAACCTCAATGCTTTTCTAGTACTACTTTGCTGGCTTGAACCAAACCGCACCCAGTGGCGGAATCGTAATTCGTGCAGAGTGTGGCTGGCCGTGTGTGCCTTCGCCGTCTGCTGTAACTTTGCCCATGTTGCCCAAACCAGAACCACCAAATTCATGGGCGTCAGTATTTAGGATTTCAATCCAGTCACCCTTCTTTGGAAGTCCAAGATTCCAGTCGTGGTGCGGGTGACCGGCAAAGTTGATGGCTACCGCAATCGGATTGCCCTTTTCGTCCCAACGGATAAAGGTAAGTACGTTGGCATCTGCCGCTCCGCCATCGATCCATGTGAATCCGCGGTGATCATGGTCTAGTTCCCACATAGCCGGATTCTCAAGGTACAAACGGTTTAGGGTGCTAACTAAGTTGCTTAGCGCCTGGTGTGATGGTTGTTCCAGAATCCACCACTCAAGTCCGTGCTCTTGATTCCACTCAGACTGTTGGCCAAATTCACTTCCCATGAACAATAGCTGCTTGCCAGGGTGAGCCCACATAAAGGATAGGTAAGCGCGGACGTTTGCCAACTGCTGCCAGCGGTCGCCAGGCATCTTGCTTAGGAGCGAGCCTTTGCCATGTACCACTTCATCATGGCTAATCGGCAGGATGAATTTCTCGTCGTAGGCATACAACATCGAGAAGGTTAGCTCTCCGTGGTGGTACTTACGGTGAGCAGGATCCTTCTCGATGTAACGAAGAGTGTCGTTCATCCAACCCATGTTCCACTTAAAGCCGTATCCCAATCCGCCACCATCGGTAGGAGAGCTGACTCCACCCCAGCTGGTTGACTCTTCGGCAATCATCATTACGCCAGGGTTGCGACGGTAAGCGGTCGCATTAGTTTCTTGCATAAACGCAATTGCATCGAGGTTTTCGCGTCCACCGTGAATGTTCGGAAGCCAGTTATCGCCTTCGCGAGAGTAGTCCAGGTAAAGCATTGATGCCACCGCATCAACTCGAAGTCCATCGAAGTGGAATTCCTCAAGCCAATAAAGCGCATTGGCAACCAAGAAGTTTTTAACTTCTTTTCGACCAAAGTCAAAAATAAACGTTCCCCAGTCAGGGTGCTCACCACGACGCGGATCTGCATGCTCGTAAAGCGGCTCGCCATCGAATCGAGCAAGCGCCCAGTCATCCTTAGGGAAGTGCGCTGGCACCCAGTCCATGATCACGCCGATGTCAGCCTTGTGTAGCCGTTCAATTAGGTATTTCAAATCATCTGGACTACCGAATCGAGAGGTTGGTGCAAAGTAGCCGGTGACCTGATATCCCCATGATGGAGCAAAGGGGTGTTCGGCAACTGGCATGAACTCAACATGTGTGAAGCCGAGTTGCTTAATGTATGGAATTAGTTCATCGGCGAGAGTGCGGTAGTTGAGATCCTTACGCCAAGAACCAACATGCAGCTCGTAAATAGACATTGGAGCCTTTAGGGCGTCGCGCTTACTGCGAGCTTTAATCCACTTGTCGTCGTCCCACTTGTGATTTGTCTCAGTGACAATAGAGGCGGTTGCTGGTGGTGTTTCGGTGTGACGAGCTAGCGGATCAATCTTGGTGACCCACTGACCCCACTTGGTCAGAATCTCGTATTTGTACTTGGTGCCAGCGCCGATGCCTGGGATGTAGATTTCCCAAACACCATTTCCACCCATGACGCGCATGCTGTGGCTGGTGCCGTTCCAATTGTTGAAATCGCCGACTACGCGCACCGCCTGCGCATTTGGTGCCCAAACGGCAAAGCCGGTGCCTTCAGAGGTGCCAATATTGCGCACCTGAGATCCAAGTGCCTTCCAGAGTTCCTCGTGACGCCCCTCACCAATCAGGTGGAGATCGAGTTCACCTACGGTCGGTAGGTAGTGGTACGGGTCATCAACCCGCCAGTGGTTTCCATCCTCGTAGGTAGCAACGATTCGGTAATCAGGTGTCTTCTTGGTTTTGACGAGCCCCTGCCAAATGCCATTTGAAAGATGTTCGAGTTCAAATTCAATTCCGCCGTCTAGTTCGGCAACAACCTTCGCCGCTGTCGGTTTGAGTGTGCGCACAATCCAAGAATCACCATGAGGGTGAGCGCCAAGCACCGAGTGAGGATTGTGATGGCTGCCAGTTGAAACTTTCCATAAAGTATCCGCATCGATTTCAGGCAGTGGTAGTTCTACTTTTTTTCCGAATGCCATTTCGTTCCCTACTTAATTTTGGTTACTTTGAAAATGTGACCGGGTACGTCACGAGGATCGATGCGCACAAAATTGTGTGCGGTCCAGTCGAACTTCTTGTTGGTAAGCAAGTCGACAACTTCAAACTCATCGGCGTGAATACCAGCACGACCCACGTCTAGGTGAACCGTGGTTTCACGAATCGCGTGCGGATCAGTGTTGACCACTACGATGATGGTTTCCGGTTTTCCATCTGACGTGTGCTCGGCTGCTAGATGTTTGGTGAAAACTAAAATCGAAGAGTCGTCACTGTAATGAATTTCTAAATTGCGAAGCTGACGAACTGCCGCGTGCTCGTTGCGAATATCATTGAGCTTGGTGATAAAAGGAGCGATTGAACGCCCGCTCTTTTCGGTGGCCTTCCAATCGCGCGGTTTATATTCGTACTTTTCGCTATCGATATGTTCTTCTGCGCCAGGGCGCGCAACGGCTTCGACCAATTCGTATCCGGCATACATACCCCAACTTGCTCCAGCCATGGCAGCGATCAGAGCTCGAATCTTGTGTCCAGCTGGCCCGCCGAACTGCAAGTACTCAGTGAGAATATCCGGTGTGCTTACCCAAAGGTTAGGACGGAAGAAGTCTGCTGACTCGTGTGCCAGTTCATTGAGGTAGGCCTCGAGTTCTGATTTGCTGTTACGCCAGGTGTAATAGGTGTAACTCTGCTGAAACCCGGACTTGCCAAGCTGGTGCATCATGGCTGGGCGGGTGAAGGCTTCTGCCAAGAAGATCACATCAGGGAATTCGGCATTTATCTCGCCAATTAGCCATTCCCAGAAATTCACCGGTTTGGTGTGAGGGTTATCCACGCGAAAGACGCGCACACCCAGGGCAATCCAGTGCTTGACCACCCTCAATACCTCTAGGTAAATACCGTCGCGGTCGTTATCGAAGTTGATTGGGTAAATGTCCTGGTACTTCTTAGGCGG
>JBEGSY010000075.1:0-7441 GCA_041179725.1 Actinomycetota bacterium
CCCAAGCGCAATCCTGCGCGACGCTCCAGTACCGCGAGCAACATCGCGACGCGCGAAGAGTCGACACCGTTGGTAACGCGCCTTGGGTTTGGTGAAGATGTTTTTACTACGAGTGCTTGCACCTCTGCAATTAATGCGCGTTTGCCTTCGACGGCAACGGTTACGCAAGTACCAGAGACGGGAGTATCACCACGCGACAAAAACAAGCTAGAAGGATCTGCAACTTCGCGAATTCCATCGCCAGTCATTTCGAAGCAGCCGACTTCATCGGTTGGACCGAAACGGTTTTTCAAACTGCGAACAAAACGTAGTGACGTTTGACGATCGCCTTCAAAGTGACAAACCACATCGACAAGATGTTCGAGAGCACGTGGACCGGCGATGTTGCCATCCTTGGTAACGTGACCAACCAAAATAACTGGCAGATTATTTTCTTTTGCGAGACGAATCAGGTTGGTGGCGACTTCTCGGATTTGAGATGGCATACCAGCGGCACCATCAATTTCGGCGTGAGCGATGGTTTGCACGGAGTCGACTACTAGAAGCTCTGGCTGAACCGACTCAACCTGACCCAGCACGTTGGCAAGGTCGGTTTCACTGGCTAAATACAGGTTGTCGCTTAGGGCTCCAGTGCGCTCGGCGCGAAGGCGAATCTGCCCAACCGATTCTTCGCCAGAAACATAAAGCACTTTCGCTCCAGTTTGGGCGGTCTTGGCAGCCACCTCGAGCAGCAGGGTGGACTTACCAACGCCAGGCTCTCCGCTGAGCAGAACCACGGCTCCAGGCACTAGCCCTCCGCCCAGGACGCGGTCAAACTCGGCCACCTTGGTGCTGCGGCTAGCTACCGATTCGGTGCTGATCTGGGTAATAGGTTTGGCTGCACTCGAGGCAACGATGACCGAGGCCTTGACTGACTTCACAGAACCTAAACCCTTGCCGCCGCCGGCTGTTCCCTCTCTCATGGTGTCCCAGGCTTGGCATTCGCCACATTGCCCGACCCACTTCACCGAAGCCCAGCCGCACTCGGTGCAGGAATAAGAGGTTTTCACAGCCATGCATCAAAACTACCCCGAGCCGAAGACAAATCCGTTCCCTAGACTTACAGTGTGAAGACAATGCGCGTTGCAATCTTGGGCACAGGCTCAATGGGTTCGGCAATTCTTGCCGGGATGATTGCCAGCGACTTTGATGCCAGCAAGATTTCTGTGAGCACAAAGTCTGTGTCAAGCGCAAATCGCCTAAACCACGATCACGGTGTCAAGGCGATTGCTCTCGAAGTGAACGCAGAGGCAAACCGCGAAGTGGTTGAGGACGCCGACGTAATTCTGATTGCCACCAAGCCGGCATACGTGGTCGAAGTTCTTAAGGAAGTTTCAGCAAACATCAAAGCTGGAGCGCTGGTTATTTCTGTAGCTGCCGGAATTACTACGGATGCCATGGAAGCAGCATTGCCAGAAAGCGTCGCAGTTATTCGGTCGATGCCGAACACTCCTGCAATTGTTGGCCGCGCACTAACCGGATTGGCCAAGGGATCAAGAGCAACTGATGCACAGGTGAAAATCGCAGAAGAACTTTTTGGCACGGTTGGTAAAACTCTGTTGCTAAACGAAAACCGCATTGATGCGCTTGGCACAATCTCAGGGTCTGGCCCGGCATATGTTTTCTATCTGGTTGAGCAGTTGACGGCAGCCGCAGTGCACCAGGGATTCAGCGATGCTGAAGCCAAGTTGTTGGTCAATGAAACCTTCCTAGGTGCCATCGAGCTTCTTGTGGCTTCGGGTAAAACGCCTGAGGAACTTCGTCGCCAGGTAACCAGCCCGAACGGCACCACCATGCAGGCAATTGCCCGCATCGAACAGGCCGAATTGGCCACGGTCTTCGCTGAGGCAACCGATGCTGCCCTCAAGCGTTCACACGAAATCGCAGCCGGCAAGTAATCAAACAAAGGAAAGAAATGTCAGACATCTTCGTAGCAATCTCAGATGTAAAGCGTCGCGAAATTCTTGAGTCGTTGGCAAAGGCAGATCAGACTGCTGCTGAACTGGTCAAGTCAACCGGCGAAACTCTTGCCACAGTTAATAAGCACCTTGCAGTTTTGAAGACTGCGCAATTGGTAAAGGCGTCACGTGCCAAGACTGCGGTTTATTCAATCAACCCTGCCGGCATCAAGCCACTAGGAGTTTGGGCAGCAAAGGTTGCCGGAGCAAAGCTCGGTGCAGAACTTGAACTGCGCGCCGATGAACTTGGCGAGAAAGCAGAAGACCTTTTGAATCAAGGTTCAACTTGGTTGAGCAAGAAGATTGATCCAAAGTCAAAGGTGAAGGACGTAAACGGCCTTGCTAAGCTGCTGGGTCGCGTACTTGCAGACACCAAGAAGACTGCAACCGATGAAGTTACCGATCGCGTTGAGACAGTCGTAAAAGAAGTTAAGTCGAAAGTTAAGCGCTAAAACTTAGCGTCGATTTCGGCAATTAGTTCTTCCACGTGCTTGCGCACGGCATCGCGAATTGGTCGAACCGCTTCAACGCCTTGTCCGGCAGGGTCTTCTAGTACCCAATCCAGGTAAGTCTTGCCAGGGAAGAACGGGCAGGTGTCACCACAGCCCATGGTGATTACGTAGTCGGAATCCTTGACCGCCTCGTCGGTTAACTTTTTCGGAAAGTTTGCCGAAATGTCGATGCCGAGCTCGGCCATTGCCTCAACTGCTGAAGGGTTAACTTTGTCGCCAGGGGCGGTGCCAGCGGAGCGAACTTCGATGCGGTCGCCAGCGAATTCCTTGAGAAAGCCCGCTGCCATCTGAGAACGGCCAGCGTTGTGGACACAAACAAAAAGTACCGATGCCTTGTAAGTCATAACAAAACCATAGCCACTCAAGGTAAACAAAAAGTTAAGCGGGTGACCATTGGCCACCCGCTCGACTTCTTAAGTCTTTTTACTTCTTCTTGGTTGTAGCTGCCTTCTTAGCAGGCGCCTTCTTAGCCACTGCCTTTGGAGCCTCTGCCGCAGCCTCAGCCTTCTTTGCAGCAACCTTGTCTGCGAATACGGTGATGAACACAGACGCGATCAACATACCGGCTAGCTGAGCAAGAATTAGCTGAGCAGTTGCTGCGCCACCCTGACCGTTTAGCAACAGTGCGATGCTAACTGCTGGGTTTGCCTGTCCACCGGTTGGAGTTGCAGAAGCAACTGCGAAAACCCAAAGTCCAACTGCTGCAGGAATTAGGTGACCGTTCTTTGTTGTTGCGAGACGACCGATCAACCAAACCAGTCCACCGGTTGCAAATAGTTCACCAAGGATTGCACCGGCTGATGCGTTTCCGCTAGTTACAACTACAGCCTTGTTCCAGATGGTGAGACCAATCCATGCACCGAACAAACCACCAAGAACCTGAGCAACGATATAGCCAAGTAGCTCCTTGATTGAAATTTCTTTGCGTGAATAAAAGTAGATTGAAACTGCAGGGTTTAGGTGACCACCAGAAATTGGTCCAGTTACCAAGACTGCAAGAGCAAGAACTGCGGCAAGTGCAGCGGTCTTGGTTGCTAAGCCGCCGTTAACTGCACCAATGATTGCAGTCAAAAATAAGGTAACGCCAAGAAACTCTGCGAGCAGTTTGCGTAGGAATGGATCGATCTTCATTTATGTCCTTTGTTAGGTTCTTCGATTTTTACTAGTACTTCGTTGTGCTTCATAAAACCCGGTTTGAACGGTGGGTCGAACCTAGCCCAATAGAGCGAACCGATGGTTACGAGTCCAGCGCTTTTAACCGCTGCTAACAATTCTTTACCTTTATCTTCGAAACGCTGGGAATTCCAACTACCCGAAAACTTGATGGCTGCCGCGAAATGTTCGTCTATCTGCACGATTGCAACTCGTTGACTGTTTGGCGCTGGAATAGTTTCGATATCGAAGTCTTTCGGCATTACAAAACTCACCAGGTTGGCATCCTCGCCAACTACTTCTTGCAATACCGGGGCGGTCATGGCGATCTTTTGGTTGCCTGTATTGCTGCCGGTTATGTAGTTGAACAGTGGCTGAAACGCTCGATTGCCCGCCTTGAAGAAATCTCCCGGCTCACTCACCTGCACCAAAAGGTGGGCTGGGTATTGGCGAATTTCGAACTCGCCTTGCTTGGAGACCAGTGTGTATGGGAGCTTTTGAGTCACACTTTGAGTGTATGGCCGGTTGGCGGGTAGGATAAGAGTCTGTTTTGTTCGCTGGTTTGTCTGGCGGTCAGCCATTCAAATCGAGTTGTGAGGTCTTCATGGGTTCAGTAATCAAGAAGCGCCGCAAGCGTATGTCAAAGAAGAAGCACCGCAAGCTGCTTCGCAAGACACGCCACCAGCGTCGCAATAAGAAGTAGAAACTTTGCAGTCCCGTCGGGTAACCGGCGGGTTTTGCATTTAAGCCGACTTGTTGGCTCTCAGTTCGCGCTTTTTGAAATCCAGGATTTCCCAGTCGGCAGCAACTGCATGAGTCTTGAGAATTTTGTCTGGATTAATCACTACTGGATTACCAACGTGGGTGAGCATCGGCAGATCATTGTGTGAATCGGAGTATGCATAGCTGCGCTTCAAACTGATGTTGCGTTCCTTGGCAAGCTTTTTCATGGCTTTGTACTTAGCCCGACCATGGAGTGGTTCACCAACCAACTTGCCGGTGAGAATTCCATCTTTACGTTCCACAACTGTTCCGAGTCCGCCGGTGAGTCCAAGGCGGTGAGCAATTACTTCTGCGATTTCAACGGGGGTAGCGGTGATTAACCAGACTTCGCGACCGGCCGCGATGTGGGCTTGCGCCAAACGAACAGTTTCTGGCCAAAGTTTTGGACGAATGTGATCGTCATAAACCTCGTCGGTGAGTGAGGCCAATTCTTCGACGCGGTGATTTGCAATTAGGCCGAGTGCGCGATCCTTGATTTCGTTCATGGTCTTTGCAGATTCACCACGAGCGATAAAGCGAGCCTGGTGCCAAGCGAAATTCCAAAAATCGCGGCGACTAAAAAACTTGCGCTTGAACGCAGCTTTACCAAAAAGAAAAGATGACGAACCGCGAAGAATCGTGTTGTCTACATCGAAGAACGCGGCTTCGATTTTCTCGACTTTCTTTGGCTTTGGCACCGCTCAAGTCTAGTTGCGGGCAAACTGGGCTTATTCTGGAGGCATGACCCAGCTGGTAAACCTTACGTTAATTGGTAAGCCGGGCTGCCATCTTTGCGACGATGCCCGACTAGTGGTGAACACCGTGGTCGCCGGATTCAAGTCGGCTCACACAGGAGTCAACGCCTCGGTTCAGGTTCAACTCGATGAAATTAACATCCTCGAGGACGAGGCGCTCTCTGCCAAATACAGCGAAGAAATCCCGGTGCTTCTGATCAACGACAAGGTTCACAACTACTGGAGAATTGACCCAGTAAGACTTCGCGATGCCCTAGAGAACCAGGTGAACTGATGCCACTGATCCGTTGGATCCTCAAGACCTTCTGGTTTCCAATCCTTCTTGTTATCCTCGGCCGCCTTGGCAAGAAGCACGAGTGGGCCGCAAAGACCCACACCACCCTAAAACGCTTCAAATAATGTCACCCAGTTTGTCTATACTTTTTATATAGACATTTGGAGGCATTATGGAAACTGTGCTCGAGTGCAAAGTATTTAAGAATGGTGGCAGCAACGCAATTCGTCTTCCCGCAAGTCTGGAAATTACAGGTGCGTGCGTTTACCTAGTCGTCGATGAGAAAACTGGCTCCATCACTCTTAGAAAAGAGAAGCCAAACCGCCTAGCAAAGTTTTTTGAACTACAAGAACGCCTAGGGCCAATTGGCGATGATGATTGGATGTTTGAAAGAAATCATGAACCTCGAGAAATGCGCCAATCGATCAAAGATTTGATTGCCGAATAATGAAGTTCCTAGTCGACACAGACATCGCAAGTTATGCGATAAATGGAAATAAAAAAGTTTTGGCCAAAATGAAAGCAAATATTGGAAATTGGGCTATTTCATCTATGACTTACCATGAGTTGGTTGAAGGACTTATGAATTGTAAAAACAAGGAAAAAGAACTGCTTATTACTGAGTTCTTGGATGATGTACTAGTCGTTGAATTCACAAGCGTAGATGCATTTGAATCAGGAAGACTTTCAAATCTATTGCGAAAAATTGGTAAGCCAATTGGAGAGCTCGACACCCTTATTGCCGGACACGCCCTCAGTTTGAAAACAACCCTAGTTTCGAACAACGAAAAACATTATTCAAAAATTAAAGAGTTGAAACTAGAAAATTGGTCAAAGTAAAAATCCCTCGGATTTACCGAGGGATTTTCTTTATTAAGGTTCGAGACGGTTTGGTCCGCGGAACAAGTAACCAACTTCGCGGATGTTTGGCTGGTGAAGCAGCAACATCAAAACGCGAATTAGACCCATTCCGAAACCGCCGTGTGCTGGTGCTCCGTACTTGAAGAAGTCGAGGTACGTCTGTAGGCCTTCTGGCTCGAGACCCTTCTGCTTTACCTGCTCGATGAGGACATCGAGACGGTGTTCACGCTGAGCGCCGGTGGTGATCTCGGTGCCACGCCAGATGAGGTCGTAGCTCTTGGTTAGTGCTGGGTTGTCCTCGTGGCGCATGTGGTAGAACGGGCGAACGGTAGCTGGGTAGTCGGTGACGAAAACGAATTCGTGGCCGAACTTCTCCTGCACGTGAGCAGCAATCTGGCGCTCGCCCTCTGGGTCTAGGTCGCCCCCGCGAAGGACTTCGTGTCCACGTTCCTTGATGACATCGATTGCGTCGGCAAGTGAGATGCGTGGGAACGGAATGCTCGGTACCACTACGTCAACGTCGAAATGCTTCTTGATTTCTTCGCCGTGCTTTTCGGCAACTGCCTTGATCGCAACGTGAAGCAGTTCTTCCTGCAGCGCCATGATGTCTTCGTGCGAATCGATCCACGAAACTTCCATGTCGACAGAGATGAACTCGGTGGCGTGACGTGAAGTGAAAGATGGGTCGGCTCGGAATACTGGGCCAATTTCGAAGATGCGACCGAAGCCAGCCATCATAGCCATCTGCTTGTAAAACTGTGGTGACTGCGCAAGGTAAGCGTTGGTCTCGAAGTATTCGAGCTTGAAGAGCTCAGCGTTTGACTCTGATGCACTTGCCATCAACTTAGGTGAGTGGATCTCGATGAAGTTGTTCGCAGTCCACCATTCGCGCCAAGCCTGCTCGATTGTGGTTTGAATCTGGAACACCAAGTTCATCTCGGTGCGACGAAGGTCGAGGAAGCGCCAGTCGAGGCGCTTGTCGATTGAGGTGTCGTCGGCAATCGGACTGATTGGGTCGGCAAGGGTGACGATCTCTATGTCGTCGAGCTGAATCTCTAGTCCGCCGAGCTTTACGCGCTCGTCGTGAACTAAGCGTCCGTGCACCCAGATAAATGAGCCTGCGGTGAG
>JBEGSY010000076.1:0-2523 GCA_041179725.1 Actinomycetota bacterium
CTCCAACCCTAGAGTGGATCAAAGGGCACCGAATGGCGAAGGCTGCCATCGAGACATCCTTGCTTGATGCCCAGTTGCGCTCGACCAACACCTCATTTGCTTCGTACCTTGGTGCGACCAAAGATCGCGTTCCTGCAGGTGTTTCGGTGGGAATTATGGACTCACTTGACGAACTAATGGAATACGTTCAAAGTTACCTGGATCAGGGTTATGTGCGAATCAAACTGAAGATCGAGCCAGGGTGGGATTACGAGCCGGTCAAGCTGGTTCGCGAGACGTTTGGCCCTGACTTGCTGTTGCAGGTAGACGCAAACACCGCCTACACTCGCAACGACTTCGATCTATTGAAGCGCTTGGATGAATTCAACCTACTTCTCATCGAGCAACCAATTAATGAAGAAGACATGTTGGGTCATGCCAAACTGGCTGACTACATTGAAACTCCAGTTTGCTTGGATGAAACCATCATTTCGGCTGACATCGCTCGAGATGCGATCGAACTTGGAGCGGCTGAAATCATCAACATTAAACCCTCACGCGTGGGTGGTTACCTCGAGTCGAAGAAGATTCACGACGTATCCGTTGCTGCCGGAATTCCGGTTTGGTGCGGCGGCATGCTCGAGACCGGAATCGGACGTGCAGCCAACCTAGCTCTTGCAGCAATGCCTGGTTTCACGCTACCGGGTGACACCTCGGCTTCGTCTCGTTACTTCGAAACAGACACTACCGAGCCGTTCGTTTTGGTCGATGGTCACATTTCTGTTCCAACAGGTCCTGGCATCGGCGTAGATCCGATTCCTGAAATAGTTGATCGATACGCAGTGTCACGCGAGTGGATCAAGGCATAGTTATTTGGTTCAAAAGAAAATCCCCCTGGCCGCGCCAGGGGGATTTTCAATAAGCGTCCTAGCCTTCGTAGCTTCTAAATACGATCACGGCGTTGTGGCCACCGAAACCAAACGAGTTGCTCATTGCAAGAATTGGCCCATCTGGAAGCTTTCTTGGTGAGGTAACTACGTCAAGAGGAATCTCAGGGTCCTGACTATCTAGGTTGATTGTTGGGGGAGCGGTTCGCTCGTTCAAAGCAAGAATAGTGAAGATAGCCTCGATAGCGCCAGCGCCTCCCAAAAGGTGACCGGTAGAAGACTTGGTTGCAGAGATCGCAACCTTGTCTAGGTGGTCGCCAAATACGCGGCGAAGCGCGTTGTATTCTGCAATGTCACCAACCGGGGTACTAGTTGCATGGGCGTTGATGTGAATGACGTCTTCAAGTTTTGCGTCAGCCTGCTTTAGTGCGGCCAAAACAGCACGTGCTGCACCGCTGCCCTCAGGGTCTGGTGCAGTGATGTGATACGCATCTGAGGTAACAGCGCCACCAACTAGTTCGGCATAAATCTTTGCGCCGCGAGCTTTAGCGTGTGCCTCAGTCTCAATGACCAATGCGCCACCACCTTCACCCATGACAAAGCCATCGCGATCTACGTCATAAGGACGTGATGCCTTTGTAGGGTCATCGTTTCGCTTTGAAAGTGCGTGCATAGATGCGAATGCCGCAATTGGCATTGGGTGAATTGCTGCCTCAGAACCACCGGCAACGACAATGTCGACCTCACCGGTTAGCAGGCGGTTAAGAGCGTTGGCGATTGCCTCGGTGCTAGAAGCACATGCTGAAACGGCAGTGCGCACGCCACCGCGTGCTGAAATCTCCATGCCGATTGCTGCAGCTGGGCCATTTGGCATCAGCATTGGCACGGTCATTGGCATCACTCGGCGAGGACCCTTTTCTTTCAAAGTGTCATAAGCGTCGAGCAAGGTCCAGACGCCACCAATGCCGGTGGCGAATTCAACCGCGAGACGCTCAGGCTCGACGTCTGGTGAACCAGCGTCAGCCCAAGCCTCGCGTGCCGCGATCAACGCAAACTGGCTTGATGGATCGAGGCGCTTGGCCTCCTGCGGGGTTAAAACATCCGTGGCTTTGACTTTTGCCTGACCGGCGAAGGTAACGGGAATCTCATACCGCGCTATCCATTCCTGTTCGAGAGTCGAAATACCCGACTCTCCGGCAAGCAATGCCTGCCAGGTTGAACGCGCGTCACCACCGAGAGGCGTAGTAGCGCCAATTCCGGTGATAACGATTTTTGTAGACAATTTTTTCAGCCTTCGCCTAATTACTGAGCAGCAACGATGAAGTTAACTGCGTCACCAACGGTGATTAGGTTCTTTACTTCTTCGTCAGGGATCTTTACGCCGAACTTGTCTTCAGCGTTGACAACGATGGTCATCATTGAGATTGAGTCGATGTCTAGGTCGTCGGTGAATGACTTCTCTAGCTGAACAGCCTCGGTAGCGATACCGGTCTCTTCGTTAACGATCTCTGCAAGACCTGCAAGTACTTCGTTCTGTGAAAGTGCCATTTGTTTCTCCTTATTGGTTATTTGACCGAGTTTAAGTTTAGGGCAGGACTACTACTTGAGCCCCGAAGGCAAGGCCTGCGCCGAAGCCAATTTGCAGTGCAAGGCCACC
>JBEGSY010000077.1:0-18764 GCA_041179725.1 Actinomycetota bacterium
GCTGAAGAAGTTGGTCTAAAGCTAGAGAACGCAACCATCGATCTTTTGGGTCGCGCTCGCAAGGTGGTAATCACCAAGGACGAGACCACCATTGTTGAAGGCGCTGGTACTCCTGAGGAGATCACCGGCCGCGTTGAGCAGATCCGTCGCGAGATGGAGAAGTCTGACTCTGACTACGACCGCGAGAAACTACAGGAGCGCTTGGCAAAGCTTGCCGGCGGTGTGGCTGTAATTAAGGCAGGTGCTGCTACCGAGGTTGAACTTAAGGAGCGCAAGCACCGTATCGAGGATGCAGTTCGCAACGCAAAGGCTGCTGTTGAAGAAGGCATCGTTGCCGGTGGTGGAGTTGCTCTGCTACAGGCAAGCAAGGTTGCATTCGAGAAGCTAAATCTTCAGGGAGATGAGGCGACCGGTGCGAACATCGTTCGCGTTGCAGTTGCTGCTCCGCTAAAGCAGATTGCGCTAAACGCGGGTCTTGAGCCTGGTGTTGTGGCTGAGAAGGTTACTCACCTTCCAGTTGGTCACGGTCTAAACGCTGCAACCGGCGAATACGTAGACATGATGGCTGCTGGCATCAACGACCCAGTGAAGGTGACTCGTTCAGCACTGCAGAACGCTGCATCAATCGCAGGTCTATTCCTAACCACCGAAGCTGTGGTTGCCGACAAGCCAGAGCCTGCTGCACCAGCTGCTGCACCTCAGGGTGGAATGGACTTCTAAGAAGTTAAACAAAAAACGGGTCACCGAATTGGTGGCCCGTTTTTTTATTGCTGGTTTAGGTGAACAAGCCTAGATTTGCTCGTTCAATTTCTTCGTATTGGTGGGCGGCGGTGGCAAGTGCTCTGCCGAGTTCACCAAGTTGATGTTGCACGGTGGTTGCGGTGGTATGCCAACGCACCGAGAGCTCCTGAAACTGATTCGCGGCTAGTCCGCGCCAAGAATCTTGTAGCCCGGTTAGTTGAGAGTGCAGTGTTTCGATCTCGCTTTGCACTCGAGTGATGCTGGATTGGATTGCTGAATTGGCGGCGAGAACTTGCTCGCTATCTACTTGAAATTGAGTCATGGCTCAATGGTGCGATGCTCGAGCGTTTCGCTGAGCAGCCCAGCAAAATCTGTGGAAAGTATTTACTTGAGCGGCAGTTCCACGCGGAAAGTTGCGCCGCCGCCAGCAGTTTCTAGCGCCATGATGGCTCCACCGTGTCGCTCGACGATCGTTTTCACAATCGACAGGCCAAGGCCCGAGCCACCGGTTTCTCGATTGCGAGAATTGTCGGCACGATAAAAGCGCTCGAATACTTTGTCGCGCAGTGCTTTTGGTATGCCTTCGCCGTGGTCCCGCACCTCGAACACTGTGTGGGTTGGCGTATTGCCAAGAGCAATTTCGATGCTCGACTTTGGCTTGGAGAATCTTGATGCATTTGCCAACAAATTAGTTAGCACCTGTCGGAAGCTGTTTTGGTCAACAAGACCATAGACCGCATCATCCAGTTCGTTGCCATCGAGGTCGGTAACTTCAAAAGAAATATTTTGCGCATTTACCCTGGCATCGTGGGCCGAAACTTTGGCTAGTTCGGTCAAATTGACTTCCGACTTTTCCAGCGGTGTTGCTTCATCCATGCGTGCCAGCGCGAGTAGGTTCTCCACCAGTTCGCTCATGCGAATTGCTTCACTCTCGATGCGCTCCATGGCGTCTGTCACGTCAGCTTTGCCCTTGAGTGCTCCAATTCGATATAACTCCGCGTAGCCTCGAAGAGTTACTAGCGGGGTTCGCAACTCGTGGCTGGCATCGGCAACAAATCGACGCATTTGATCAAGAGTTTTGTTGCGCGAGGCCATTGCGGTGTCGATGCTCGACAACATGGTGTTGAGTGAGGTGCTCAATTTGCCGAGTTCGGTATTTGGGCTGTGCTCAATGAGTCGCTGACTGGTGTCACCTTCGGTTACTGCTGCAGCCGTGCGTTCAACTTCGCGCAATGGTCTGAGAGCGGAACTTATGGTTAGCCATATCGCAATCGCACTGACCACCAAAAGCAGAATGCCGAATCCTGTTCCAATGAGTCCGTACTGCTGAATCAGGCCAGCGTTGGTTCGATCCGGAAGCGCAACCACAACCGACCCGGTTAGTCCAACCAGAGGCATGGCAATCATTCGCCAATCACCAAGTGAGTCTGCAGTGGTTCGGCCAGACACAGGTATTTCAAACGGCTGTCCCTTGGTGGAGACCACTGCCGGCAAGGTGAAGTTGGTCAGGTTTGGCACGTCTTGATCTGCATTTGCCGAGGACACCAAACCCAGAAGCAACGTGCCATCTGTAGCTAGAAATGCGATGTAGTAATCACTTGGCAATCGAGGCAGAATCACCTGTCTGGTTGCCAAGCGTGCCTCTAGTGTTAGCGGATTTTCCCTTGAAAGTGATGCCGCGGTAGCGGTTAACAGCGTGTCAGTGTTTTGCTGCAGGTAGGTGCGTAGCAGCGAAATAGTACCAACGCTTGAAACAACTAGCAGAACACCAATTAGTGCCACCGACATGCTGGTGAGCTTGGTGCGCAAGGATATGCGCGACCAGGCGGCTGCTAGTTTTTTGTTCACTTGCTAAGACTATTTCTTGAGATTGTTAGCCACGTACATGTAACCAACTCCGCGCTTTGTGCGAATCAGTGGCTCAGTGGTTACTGGATCGAGTTTCTTACGTAGGTATGAAATGTAAGACTCTACAATTCCCATTTCGCCATTGAAGTCGTAGTGCCAAACGTGATCGATGATTTGCTCTTTTGAGAGGACACGGTTTGGGTTAGACATCAAGAAGCGCAGAAGCTTGTATTCGGTCGGAGATAGTTCTACCACTTCACCGTTTACAAATACATCATGCGCATCTTCATCAATCTTGATTTCGCCAACTTCGATGGTTGAAGGCTCGGCTTCGTTTTTCTTCGAGCGACGCAAGATGGCATGAATTCGCGCAACAACTTCATCTAGACCGAAAGGCTTGGTGACGTAGTCATCTCCACCAACGGTAAGTCCGGTGACGCGATCAGCTTCTTCATCGCGTGCACTCAAAAAGAGCACTGGCACATCGATACCCTTAGCGCGAATCGCTTTGGTCACGCTGAAGCCATTCATGTCCGGAAGCATGACGTCGAGAAGGATGATGTCCGGTGATGATTTTTCGGCGGCTATTACCGCGTCGTTTCCGTTGCCAACGGCGGCAACGCTGAAGCCAGCAAATCGAAGCTGGCGGGAGAGTAGGTCACGAATGCTTGGTTCGTCGTCTACGACGAGTACCTTGATGTTTTCCATGCCTTTAGTTTTCGCATATTGGCTGGGAGAAGTCTGGGAACCAACTGGATGGTGTCTGTTGTTTCTCACAGGCTGTGAGAGTCAAGAATTGTGTAGCTATAGCCCTGTTCGGCGAGGAATCGCTGACGGTTTTGGGCAAAGTCTTGATCCACAGTGTCCCGTGAAATAAGAGTGTAGAAGCTGGCAGCACGGCCGTCAGCCTTTGGTCGCATAAGTCGGCCGAGGCGTTGAGCTTCCTCCTGGCGCGATCCATACGACCCGGAAATCTGAATGGCAACCGATGCCTCTGGCAGGTCAACCGAGAAGTTGGCGACTTTAGAAACCACGAGCGTCTTGACTTCGCCATTTCGGAACTGCTCGAAAAGTCGCTCGCGCTCGGAAACGGGAGTCTCGCCGGTGATAAGTGGCATGTCCAGTGCATCTGCGATGGTGTGAAGCTGATCGATGTACTGACCGATAATCAGAGTTGGTTCACCCGAGTGTTTCTTAAGCAGTTGCTGGATGACTGGAATCTTGGTGGTGCTGGTCGCTGCAATTCGATAGCGCTCATCCTGGTTTGCCATTGCATAGTTGAGACGTTCTTCTTCTGGAAGGTCGATTCGAATCTCAAAGCATTCGGCCGGTGCGATGTAGCCTTGCGATTCGATTTCTTTCCAAGGGGCATCGAATCGTTTAGGTCCGATGAGCGAAAAGACGTCGCCTTCTTTGCCATCTTCACGAACGAGAGTCGCTGTCAATCCGAGTCGACGTTTCGCTTGAAGCTCTGCAGTCATCTTGAAAATCGGCGCCGGAAGTAGATGCACTTCGTCGTAAACAATCAGCCCCCAATCGTTTGCATTGAGCAAAGATAGGTGGGCGTACTCACTCTTTTTCTTGGTAGTCAAAATCTGATAAGTCGCAATTGTGACAGGTTTGATTTCTTTAATTGATCCGCTGTATTCACCGATTTCATCTTCGGTGAGAGTAGTGCGTCGAATCAATTCATTTTTCCATTGGCGTGCACTTACGGTATTCGTCACCAAGATGAGGGTGTTGGTTTTTGCCACTGCCATAGCGGCTGCACCAACGATGGTTTTACCGGCTCCACATGGGAGCACGACAACCCCGGAGCCGCCCTCCCAAAACTTGTCTACCGCCTTGACCTGGTAATCGCGGATTGACCAAGCACCGTGCTTCGGGTCCGTGGCACTAAGGTCTATCTCGTGCGGAGTACCCTCGGCATATCCGGCTAGATCTTCGGCTGGCCAACCTAGTTTGAGAAGCTCTTGCTTGACCTGGCCGCGAGCCCAAGGTTGAATCCTGAAACAGTTTTCACTGATGCGACCGCCAAGCAACTCAGCTATTTTGCGATGTTTTGTGGCTTCGACCAAAACCGCCGGCTCGTTCGAAATCAGCTCTAGTTCGCCTTCGTCGTCCCGCTTGATCACCAATCGGCCATAGCGACCCATAGTTTCGGCAATGTCGGTGCGCACTGAAGTTGGTACTGCAAATTTCGCGTAGCGGTCAAGCACGTCGAGCACGAAATTACTGTCGTGACCTGCTGCTCTCGCATTCCATAGTCCGAGTTTGGTGATTCGGTAAGTGTGAATGTGTTCAGGGGCACGTTCAAGTTCGGCAAATATTGCGAGTTCGTGACGGGCGTCCGAAGCTTGTGGGTGGTCCACTTCGAGCAGCGCGGTTTTATCGCTCTGCACAATCAGTGGTCCGTTAGTCATCCTTATAGCCTATTTAAGAATGATGCTGGTTATCGATGCCAGTGGGAGTGTGCGTTCGACATCGGCTTTGCGATCTTTGGCTCGAAGGCGGCCATTGGCGAGGCCAACCGGTTGGATGAGGTATTCAATCGCTTCACCGCTTGATGACTTAACAACCACTTGTGCTGTTGCTTTATTTTTTATCGCTAATTGGATCTGACGAAGCAGGTCGTCATCATCTGGTTCACTACCGAGTTTTGCATCCTGTTCGCGCAGACGTTGAATGTCGGCACTGATCAAATTTGTGCTTCCAGCAATATGCGCTCGTTCAATTGTTTCCATCGGAGAAATTACTTTGTTATTGCCATCGACTCGAACGGCGACATATCCAGCATCTCGAAGCGTGAAGTAAACCAATTCCATGTCAAATCGGGAGTGCAGATCACCCTTTTCGCTGAAATGCAACGCTAGTGGCTTTAACTTTTGGTTGTTCTGAATTTCCGCGAGAAGAATGTTGTCCTCGGAGGTCACCATGGTGTGACCTTTTTGAGCTACCTCACTGACTCGCAACCTGCCAAACCGCTGCTCCGCTTCGCGAAGCAGGTAGTCCACCGGTTGCGGTAAATCGCGGTCGGAAAGTTCAGTCAGTAGTGAACGAATCTCGGATGCCTTCATACCAGTTTCCAGCCCATGACTTACCGAGAGCGCTGAAAGTCGGTAGCTACTGGCCATTCCGATTTGTTCGGTGTCTGCGATTTTGCGAAGCCTGATTTCCAGTTCGGTTGGAAGTGGCCCCGGCGCGATTAGCGTCAAATCCGCTTGGATTATTAGCTTCTTGGTTGGTGTTGGCAGGCCAGCAACAACGAGTTTCTCCGCCGCGGTCAATTCGCCAGCGATTACGGCGTTAAACCAGCTTGTAGCGTGGTCACTCGAAACCAGTCCGATGGTTTCGGCTATTTGGCTCAGCCGGTTGAGTCTTGAGTCGACCGATAAGTCAGCAAATCGGTAACCGAGTCGAAGAGTTTGGCTGAGTGAACTACCCACAGGAATAGTAGTTAGTTCGCGAGCTCCCGGCTTGCCGAGTAATTCGAGCCAGTTTGACGCCAAATGTGCCCAGCGTTTGGCGTCTGACCACTTCAACCACGACTCGTAAGTGCCACCAAGCTGCCATCTTCCATTCGTGACTGTAGCCAGGTTGCACCAAAGTGCGATTTCGAAAACCTGCTTCGCGTAGTCATTAGTTTTTCGTAGGTGATTCGCGAGACGCTTGATGTCAGGAAGGCCAACGCCGCGTTTACCCACTTCGCGAATGTAGCGCTGCTCGAGGTCGAAGACTAACTCGGTGAGAGCCTGGATTATTTCAAAAATTGCCAAGTGCGCATCTCGATCAATTTCCGACATTGTGCTTGGCAGAATTTGCTCTACCGGGGAGAGCCGTGTGGCAGCTTTAGATTTTTCCAATTCTTGAAGCGCCTGAATAGCGTAGGCAAAAATTCGATACTCAGATTTGGTTTTCTCCACGAGCGCCAGTTCGACTAGTTCTGCCGCAACGGTTGGTGGTGCAGTTTTCTCGGCTGCGATATCGGCAAGCGCATCAAGCTGACGATTGCTCAAGGAAGCGATTGCGGAGGCTGCTGATTTTGCCGTACTCAAGGCGTCGGCATAGTCAAAGAAATCACGAAGGTGGGCCGTGTTAATCGAACGGATTTTTGCCAGATTGACCAGTGTCAGATCATCCATGCGCCTTAGGGCGCCGGCAATCTGAAGTTGGTCAGACATTGACTATTTGTTTTCGCGTGAGCGTCGGCGCATGCTGACAAACAGCAGGACCAAGATGATTACAAAACCGAATGGCAAGCCAATGAGCGGGATCTGAGTGAGGATCGGCCAAGGGTTCACGTTGAAAAGTCGGGTTAGTAGAGCTGCCAGCATGGTCACCAGCGAAAGTCCAATCACGCCAGCCGCCATAAAAGCGAGGATGTTTTCAAGTCGCGATGGATTCGATTCATTTTTAGCCATCCTTAAAGCCTAAGGGCAGGAGCTAGCCCTAGTCTCCGCAGGGTTTGCCACGTAAAATAGGAGAGTTATTGAAAGAGGTTCAAATGCCTACCGGCAAAGTTAAGTTTTACGACGAAGACAAGGGCTTCGGGTTTATCGCATCAGACGAAGGCTCGGAAGTTTTCTTGCACGCCACCGCACTTCCTGCGGGCACTACCTCTATCAAGCCTGGAAGCCGTGTTGAGTTCTCAATCGTAGATGGCAAGCGTGGGGCGCAAGCCATGTCGCTTCGCATTCTTGAGGCGCCGGTAAGCCTAGTTTCGCGCTCTCGTAAGCCTGCCGACGAAATGTCAATCATTGTTGAAGACCTGATCCGTCTGCTTGATGGCATCGGTGGCGGACTGAAGCGTGGCAAGCACCCAGAGCCTGCACAGGGTAAGAAGATAGCCACCCTGCTTCGCAAGCTGGCAGACGAACTGGATGTCTAACCAAGAAGATTTACAAAACCGAGCCCGCAAGGCTGCGGTTGACTTTGCCAATTCCCAATCAGTCGGCGACTTTGTTTCGGTCATCGACGAAGGCGAAAACGTAAGCACTTTTCTCTTCGAATCAAAGCTAAAGGGTTACGTCGGTTGGCATTTTTCGGTTTCGATTTTTTCAGACGGTGAAGACACTAGCGTCAGCGAAGTTAATTTGATGCCCGGCGAAAATGCTCTCTTGGCACCCAATTGGGTGCCTTGGTCGGAGCGACTCGCAGACTACAAGGCGCTGCAAGCCGAACTTGAAGCTCAAGCTGCGGCCGAAGCCGCAGAGGCAGCTGAAGCTGAGGTCGAAGATGAAACTTCGATTGAGCAAGAGGTTAGCGACGAAGACTCCGGCGAAGATTTAACGTCGACGGCTCTCGTGGATGAGAGCGTAGACGCCGAGGATAATGCCGACGACACAGGTAAAAAGCCACCAAGATTTTTGCGTCGCCGATTGGGTCGCTTGAAATACAAGAAAGACAAGAGCTAGAACCCAGAGCACAAGACCAACCTTGATTGCCAGTTTGGCATTCACCTTGGCGGGTTCTGGATCTGGCTTTCGCTCAGTGTCTTTGATGTAGAACTTCATAATTAACCGAGCTGGGACACTACGTAATCAATTGCGCCGGTTAGTTTTTGAACATCAGCTAAGTCAGTCGCTGTGAATGTAGCAACACGTAATTGATTTCTTCCCAACTTGCGATACGGGTCGGTGTCCACAATTCCATTAGCTCGCAACACCTTTGCGATTGCAGCTGCATCAACGTTGTCATTGAAGTCGATGGTCACAACAACTTGCGAGCGGTGCTCTGGGTTGCTCACGAATGGTGTTGCGAAAGCCGACGCATCTGCCCACTGGTAGAGGTGGCCGGAGGCAGCCTTAGTGCGGGCATCAGCCCAGGCTAAGCCTCCATTCGCGTTCATCCAGTCAATTTGATCAGCCAGTAAGAACAAGGTTGAAATTGCAGGAGTGTTCAATGTCTGGTTCAAACGTGAGTTATCGATTGCAGTTTTGACACTCAAGAACTCTGGAATGTATCGATCGCTCGCGTGAATTTTTTCTGCACGTTCGACGGCAGCGGGTGACATGAGTGCAAACCAAAGCCCACCATCAGACGCAAAGTTTTTCTGCGGAGCGAAGTAATAAACATCGGTTTCTTTTGCATCGAAGTCGATACCACCAGCGGCAGAAGTCGCATCGGTGAACATCAGCGATCCTGCGTCAGCACCGGCAACGCGAGTAACAGGCGCAACAACACCGGTAGACGTTTCGTTCTGAGGGTATGCGTATGAATCAACGCCGGCTTCAGCAGTTAGCTCCAAGCGAGTACCGGGCTGACCATTTATTACAGTCGGAGCCTGCAGCCATGGATTGGTGAGTGCAGAGGCAAATTTATTACCAAATTCTCCGTGCACCAAAGTCTGTGCCTTGTTCTCGACTAGCGAGAATGCTGCGGCATCCCAGAATGCTGTCGAACCACCGTTGCCTAGGACAATTTCGTAGCCTTCAGGGTTGTGGAACAAATCCATTAGTCCCTCTTGCACACGCTTAACCAAGTTTTTAACCGGTGCCTGACGGTGTGAAGTTCCCATGAGCTTTGCACCTTCGGATACGAAGGCAGCGATTTGAGCTGGTCGAAGTCTTGATGGACCACAGCCAAATCGGCCGTCGGCTGGGATGAATTCTGCTGGGATTTTGATTTCAGACATTTCATAATTCTACCGAGCAGGGGAGGCGGGTAATCTTGGAGGCATGGAACACCACGACGATCTCATTGACACCACTGAGATGTATCTGCGCACCATCCTTGAACTCGAAGAAGAAGGACAGGTGCCACTTCGTGCACGCATTGCTGAGCGACTAGATCATGCTGGTCCGACCGTTTCGCAAACAGTGGCTCGAATGGAACGACTTGGTTTAGTTGTGGTTTCTCCAGATAGACACCTACAACTCACGGAGCAGGGTCGACGAGAAGCCATCGGGGTGATGCGTAAGCATCGTCTGGCCGAGCGTCTGCTAGCAGACGTAATCGGGCTCGAATGGGAGTTTGTACACGAAGAGGCTTGTCGCTGGGAGCACGTAATGAGCGAGCAGGTTGAGCGCAAAATTTTGGCACTATTGGACACCCCTGACCGTTCCCCATATGGCAATCCGATTCCGGGATTAGCCGAGCTGGGTCATAAGTCGAACCAAGAATTCCGTGACGGAGTAATTTCGGTTGCCGAACTGGTCGGCGAGACCGAGGGTAAGCATTACAGTTTGGCTCGAATCGGGGAGCCACTTCAGGTATTTCCGGAGCAATTAGCCGAAATGCGGCAGTTGGGACTCGTCCCAGGTGCCAAAATTACGGCCGATTTTGGCCCTACTACAGTCACCGTTACAGCGGATAAATCCGCTACTGGCTTGGTTTTTAGCCGTGAAATGGCGGCACACCTCTTTGTAATGGCCTCGTAAAGTCTCCAAAAACCCTGAAAACCTGCCTTCAGGTAGTTTCAGACCTCTGCTCGAGGGTAAAATTGTGATTAGTGGATGCCCCGACCTGTAAACCGATCGGAGAACTCTCTTGGCCAAACTAGGCAACGGCAGGCACCGCGCAGACGTAGAAATCAACGTTCTTGAGTCTTTCGAGCTGCGCAGTCGCCGCTCAGTGCGTGAAGCAGAAAAAGCGAGACTCACTCGCGCTCAAAAACGAGCAGCTAAAAAGGCAGCAAAACTTGATGCCGAATATTTCAACCAAAATTCACCAGAGACCTCATCTAGCTTTCTAATTCCTAAGAAAGTAAAGAAGTCGATCGTTATCCGTCGCAAGGCCATCAACCTGGCAACCATGTCGATTGCATCTGGTCTTTTCGCAACCTTCTCCTTACCCGCATATGCATTTAACCCAGATGTTGCTGCGATGGCTCGCTTTACGACAACCAGCGCTCAGGCCACAGCAAATGCTGAAGACACACAGAATTTAACGGTTGCGGCAGTAAACACTGTGAAGTTTGTGCGCGGTCAATATGAAGATGCCAAGGCTAATGAAATTCAGCGCGAGGCAACACTTAACTCTTACCGCAGTTACACAGGACCAACCGCGGCTGATTACCTAGACAACCCTCCATACTCAACTTTGGATGGGGCGACCATTCTAAAAGTTGCCGCCAAATATGTTGGCACCCCATATGTTTTTGGTGGCGAGACTCCTGCTGGCTTCGACTGCTCGGGTTACGTTGCCTTTGTCTTTGCTCAGTTCGGTTTGGCGCTTCCTCACTCGGTGCACGCGCAGCGACGCATGGGAATTTTGATCAAGCCGGAAGATGCACAACCGGGTGACCTGGTGATTTTCAACGACATGAGTCACGACGGAATTTATGCCGGTAACGGTAACTTCTACCACGCACCTCGTCGTGGTGACGTAGTGAAGTTGGCTCCAATCTTCACCAGTAACGTGCACTTTGTGCGCCTTGCTACTAACTAAATCGTTACCAACACGACACCCTGGGTTACCCTGCCTCGAAGGCTTTTCCCATAACCTAAGCCTTAGCAACAGTTTGGTTGTCAGGAGGAAGTTATGGCATTGAGAAGTTTGCCCGCCAAGCAAATAACTCATGGCTGCCGGAGATTTCACCACTGTCAACCTCTGGGTAACTAAACACGCGTCATCTTTTGATGGCGCGTTTTTTATTTCCCGCTGTGCCACGAAGACTCACAAGCCGTGTGAGTTAACGAAAGGAATTTATGAAGACACTGGTCCTTAATGCAGGTTACGAACCACTCGCGGTGGTTTCGTTTCGAAGAGCGCTGATGCTGGTGCTCAATCAGAAGGCAACCGTGCTTGAACAGAGCGATGAACTCAAACTTCACAGCGCTCATGGTGAGTTTGAGCTACCAAGCGTCATCCTGTTGCAACGTTATGTCCGCATTCCTGGAAGCCGGATGATTCCCGTATCTCGTCGCGGTGTGCTCAGAAGAGATAATCACCGCTGTGCCTATTGCTCTAAATCTGCCAACACCGTTGATCACGTTCAGCCAAAATCACGTGGCGGCGCCGACAGCTGGGAAAATCTGGTTGCCTGTTGCCTGAAGTGCAATAACAAAAAAGGTGACAAGACTCTTGCGGAAATCGGATGGAACTTGAATTCAAAGCCAAAGATGCCCTCTGGAAATCATTGGATGGTACGTGGCGCTGAGCGACTTGAACCAGAATGGGAAAGCTATATTTCGCTTGTTGCTTAGTGAGATAATTTTCTATGCCTCAAGAGCCTGCGTGGATGCCTCCAACTCACGGACAAATCCCCAAACCTGTCCTCACTGATTCTGGACTATCTCGATTCGATGTTAGCTATTTGATTGAAGGTGGTTTCCGGCCCCTAGAGCTGGAACTCTACGTACCAAAAACTGAAGCCCCTGCTCCAGTTATTGTTTGGATTCACGGAGGTGGATATGTCGGTGGCAGCAGAAAAGAAGAAGCACCTTGGATAGAGAAATCTGAATATGTTGATAAAGCTATTAAGCGTGGCTTTGCAATTGCGCGCATAGATTATCGGCTCGGATTTGAGCAAAGTTTCCCGGCTGCTGTAAATGATGCACATGCTGCCATTCGCTGGCTGGCTAAATTTGCCGACGACCTAAATTTGGATAGCTCAAGAATTTTTCTTTGGGGAAGTTCTGCGGGAGCCCACCTTGCCGGCTTAGTTGCAAATACTTTCGGAGATCCTTTTTTCGAAGGAGAAAGCGGCGCTGAGAAAATACCAAATCTGAAAGTTTCAGGTTTTGTGAATTGGTACGGCGCTACTGAACTGACAACAATTGTTAGACCAATGGATGGTACGGATGAATCAGTACCTGAATTGTTTAGATATCCACCCGAGTACTTCAATCTTGGCTCGATGCGCTGGAAAGATCGAGCCTGGTTAGACAAGGCCAGCCCGGTAAATTACATAACCGAAAATTCGCCGCCAACGCTTGTGGTTCATGGTGATGCTGACACGATGGTTCCGATACAGCAGGCTCACGTGCTCCTAGAGAAGCTTGAAAAATACGGCGTTCATCATGCATTTGTCATCGTTCAAGGCGGCAACCACGCCTGGATGGGTTTACCGCAGGAACAGATTGACCAGCTAGTTGAGCAGGCTCTCGACTTCATGGAACAGTGCCCCCGATAGGAATCGAACCTACGCACAAGGTTTAGGAAACCTCTGCTCTATCCACTGAGCTACGGGGGCGTCTGTCGAGTTTAACCCAGCCTCCAAGGCTCTGGAGGGGCTCAGATTTAGGCTTGTCTCGTGTCTGAGTCCGAAACCTTTGCTAGCGGTGTGCCCGCGGCTGTTTGGGATGCCTGGCAGTCAGAAATCGAGGCCATCGGGGTTACCAATCCCTTGCTCAATTTTGAGCGCAGTTCTTACGGTCAAATTGATCTGACCCAATCCCATCCGGGTGGATTTTCACAATTAACCACGGGGCGCAGTACTACTCTTTCTAACTTGGTGCGCGACCCACTGGCCTTTTCTTCGGCTCTAAACGCGGCGCGTCGTATCAAGACCAAGGCCGAAAAGATTTCTCTGAATTTTGGCATCGATGCGCTTGGTTTACTTGGTGGTTTGGTAAATCTTCAAGCTGATGGATTTGACTTGCAGGTTCCAATTCTTTGCTGGCCGATGCATTTGATACACAAAGGCGATGACTACGAGATTGAACTTGCTGGGTTACCTAGAGTGAATCCAGCTTTGATTGATGCATTTAAAAATTGCTACGGTGTTCAAATCGATGTAGGCGAAATACTTTCGCGTGCACAAAAGTCAACGGACTTGCTTCCTGTTTCAGTTCTCAACTACTTGGCTGAGATTGTTTCGGGTCGTGCCCAACTTGACCTTCAAAAGATTTTAGTAATTACCAATTACGTTTTCGCACCTCTCGAATTGGGTCACGATTTTGTGCGCGAAAGTAATTCACTGATCACCGCATTGGCTGATGGTAATAAACGCGAAAGCCTTGCTGTAATCGATCAGCAATCGTTTACTTTGGTTGCCGATGCGGATGAAACGCAAAAACGGATTGTCTCCAGGGGCCTACTCGGCCAGTCGTTCGCAGTCGAAACCTTACCCGGCTGTGGCTACACCCAAACCGCGGTAAACCTGATTGCGGCCTTGGTGGAGCAGGGAAAGAGCGTGGTTGTCGCTGCGGGTCGTAGGCAAACACTCAACGAGTTAGCCGATCGATTTTCGTCTCTTGGACTCGGTGGCCTTGGTATTCGAAGCTCGGCGACATGGATCGATCTCGTCTCAGCAATATCTCGGCATGAAAAAGCTGAACCGGTTGACGTCACGATTGAGCAGCAAGGCAGATCTGGCACGGTAGTAGATATTGAGTCTTACTATGCAGCACTTGATCGCGATGATCAGGAGTTTGGAATTTCGATCGGTGCTGCGCTAAGTAAGTTAGCCAAGCTAAGCGCGATGCCCCACGCACCATCGACCAGCGCACGTATCGAGGTAAGTCGGTTGAGCGAACTAAAGAAATCAGACGCTGCAATTGAATTGCTTCAGAGACTCGAAGAACTTGGTGATTTCAAATATGGTCCTCAGGATTCGGCTTGGTTTCAGGCAAAGTTTGAATCACCTTTAGAAGTTACAGCCGGTGTTCAGTTGGCAAAACGATTGCGTGAACAAGAATTTGACTCACTTCAGCAACAAATGAATGAATTCACGGACCGAGTCAAGTTCAAGCCAGCCACCTCTGTTGAAGACTGGGGTAAATACCTCAAGTTATTTCTAGGAATTCGAGACACTCTTGATCGTTTCGTTCCAGACGTATTTGATCGCCCATTAACCGACCTAATCACCGCCACCGCAACGCGGAAAGAGACTGGAGTTGGTCGTGGAGAGATGTCGGGCGGAAATCGACGACGCCTTAGGAAACTTGCCAAGGAATATATTCGCCCTGGAATGCATGTACAAGACATAAACGAGGCGCTGAGACAAATACAGGCGCAACGGGAACAGTGGCACACCCTTAGCTATGCGGTTACTGCACCTCAGGTGCCACTAGGTTTAGCCGAAGTTCAAGTTGTTTATCAAGCATTTGTTGCTGATTTAGAAAACTTAGAAAAACACCTGGATCAGGAATCCAATCCAACTGCCTTGATCCGTCTCCCGCTCGAAAATCTCCGCACCAAGCTCGACTCTCTTGTGCAAGACACGGACGCCTTGAGTAATTTTGGGGAGCGAGCCTTGCTTGCATCCCAAGTCGAGAATTTGGGGCTCAAGGCAATCAGGCGCGATTTTGCGCGCTTGCACGTGAAGCGAGAACAGGTTGCGGCTGAATTCGATTTGGCATGGTGGCAGAGCTTGCTTGAGGTTCTGGTGCAACGAGACCCGACACTTCTCTCGTATAGTGCTGAGCAACTTGATGCCCTGGAAGCAGCTTTCTCTGCGAGCGACTCTGCGGTAGTCGCCTCGGGGGCAAAGGCAATAGCCCACACCTTGGCTGAGCGCTGGCGCTCGGCGATTGCAAGTGACCCTAAATCCACTGCCGCTTTAAAAGAGATGCTTAAGGCCCGAGACGTTAACCTTGCGCAAGTGCACCATTTCGCTGGATCCTTGGTTTCGTCGGTCGCACCCGCCGTTCTACTTTCGCCGTATGTGGCTCCGACTGTGCTGACCACTCAGAAATTTGATGTTGCGGTAATAATGGATGGAGCTGTCAGTACCACCGCGGAAAATCTTTCGGTCTTGCGACGTGCAAATCAAATGATCGTATTCGGAGACGATGCGATTGCCGCACCAGAAGGTTTTGAAGTCGAAAATCGACTGCGGTCTTTGGGAAACAAGATTGAATCAAGTTCTATCTATCAGGTGGCTAAGCAACGTTTTGGATTCGAAACATTGCGAGTAAGTTATAGAAATTCGGGCCAAACTCTCGGATCACTGATTAACCGTGAGTTTTATCAAAACCGAATTGTATTTGAACCAACGCCAGAAGAATTCGAAGGAAAAAAGTCACACAGCATCGAAGTAATTACCGAAGGTGCAAAAGCAACTTCAACGATTGATGGTGCCACCGAAAGCCCAGAGGCAGAGGTTCGGCGAGTGGTTGACCTCGTGCTCAATCATGCGCTTTGGCATCCGCAGCAATCGCTAGTGGTGGCATCGGCCTCGGCGGTGCACGCAGATCGCATTCGCGCGGCTCTACTAAAAGAACTCAAAACGAAACCTGATTTGGCTGCTTTTTTTGAAGCTCACGGAGCCGAAAAGTTTGAAGTGGTCAGTATCGCCGACCTTGCGCATCGCATTGCTGATCGGATTATTTTTACCGTTGGTTTTGGTCTTACACCTGGCGGCGGAGTGTCCAGTAGTTTTGGTCAGCTGAGTGGGTCGCAGGGGCGTCGATACCTGGCTAACACACTGGTTAGCGCACGCAAGCAAATCACAATCGTCAGCTGCATCACCGCGGAAGTTATTCCAGCGGATGGCCTTGGCGCCGGTACGCATTTGCTAAAGACGTTGTTATCGTCGGCTGAGGACGGCGGGCACGTGCCAGGTGACCACGATGGCGACCCGATGCTCTCAGACTTGGCCAAGCGCCTGAAGCGTCTTGGCATTCGCGTAGACACTAGTTTCGCTGAACGACTTCCGGTGGTGGTTGCTTATGGTGGAAAAAATGCGGTCATAGTTCCGGACTGGGCTCTGCGCGGTGAGTCTTGGTCAGAAAAACTCAGATTACGGCCAACACTCTTGCGAGCAATGGGTTGGAAATATATCCGCGTTCACAGTTTCGATCTCTTCGCGGATCCGCAGGCCGTAGCTCATCGAATCGCAGAAGATCTGGGTATCCAACTTTCTAAGCGTCCACAAGAGTTGTTTGACCAGGATCGGGCGTTCGAGGATACAGACATGGCTTGGGGAGATCGCCCGACCAGCAACGACCGTGATTTACGTCGCGATGTCCCTCCGCATTACTAACGGTTAAACCAAAGTACTTTGCTCGCGCTAATCGCAGCAGTAACTTTCTGATCGTGCGCTTCTGACGGAAGTTGCATAAGTATCTCTTCATCGAAAATTACCGCGATGGTCTTCAATTTACTGCCGGCCAAGGCCTTATCGTAAAAGCCTTTTCCCTTTCCAAGGCGATTTCCAGAAAAGTCCACGGCCAGCGCGGGAACGAAAGCGGCATCAACTGAATTCAGCGCAGCAGGCTTTCCCGTGCCTTCTTCAAAACCCAGTTCGCCAAGTTCGGTCTTGCCGTCGAAATGGACCCAGTTAAGTTTTTCTCCGGCAACGATAGGCAGCAGAATTTTTACGTTGTTTTCCAGCGCCCAATGGAGGAAATCTCGGATGTCAGGCTCTCCAGTAATAGGAAAGTAGGCTGCAACGGTTCGAAGCTTGTTGTCCAGGCAAAACTGACCAAGCTGTTGAGATAGCCGCGCGGACTCATCAGGATTCGTCGATCGCTCGGCCCTCGCTTGGCGTAGTTCCCGCCTCAGTGCCGCCTTGTCGTCTGCCACCGTAGTCATGCCACTAATCTAACCTCGTGCCCCTATCTTTTGCGCTAACCCATAACGATGTGCGTCTTCGTATCGTTCGAATTAAGGATGCAAAAGCTCTTGAGAAATTAATTTATGGCAATCGAGAATGGTTGAAGCCATGGGAGGCAACTAATCCAGAAGGGCCAACGAATTTTGATATTCGCGCTCAAGTTCGCGGTTTACTAAAACAAATGGATAACCAATCTGGCTTGCCGTTTGTAATTGAAATCAACGGCGAAATTGTTGGACAGCTTAATGTTTCAAATATTCTTTTCGGTTCTGTTTCTTCTTGCTCGATCGGTTATTGGATTGCGCCAGGTTATGCAGGAAGGTCGATTACAACAACAGCTGTAGCTTTGGTAACTGATTACATGTTTAATGTTGTTGGTCTTCATCGAGTTGAAATAGATATTCGTCCGGAGAATAATTCAAGTTTGCGTGTGGTGCAAAAACTAGGTTTCAGGTACGAGGGTTTGAAAGAACGTTACATTCACATAAACAACGATTGGCGAGACCACTACATCTTTGCTTTAACTTACGAAGAGGTGAGAAGCGGAGTCTTAAATCGCTGGCTACGTGGTGAGGTACCACCGACAAATTACCCTTTCGGAACAAAAAGCATTAAACACGCCGACTGAAATATCGGCTCTTGAGTTCCACTTCAAATATCTTTGAGGAGTGAACTTTTTAGACGGCGGATGGATGCTCCTGATTGTCGTCGCTCTCTGGTTTTTGATCTACCTGCCAAACCGTGGAAACCGAAATTCTGCCGAAAACAAACATTCGACCAAAAGTAGAAACTCTGTTGTCCGGGGCTCAAAAATTACAAAAAATGACGCTAACGGCGTGTCGAATTTAGTAATTAGAAATAAAAATATTCTCGTTTTTCGAGTGCTTTTTTTCGTACTTGCAGTTGCATCACTCGTCGGAGTTGTGTACGGCATTGCTGCATCGTTCACCAACTTAATGTCACTCACGGTTAGCGCAATTTCACTTGCCGCTCTGACGCTAATGGTTTCTGTGTTGCGTTCAGGTGGTAAAAAAATGCAACGCAGACCGCAATTGACTAGTGCAGAGCTTGAGGCGCAGCGCCGCCGCATGGCTTATTTAATAAGGGAATCAGCCCTGATCGATGCAAAGCCTGACGAGCTTTTCGATGAACGAGCTTGGAGCGATACTGCGTTACCTGAGTCGCTTCTAAATCGCCAGGTGGGTTCGATTGATACTTCAAAACTTGCCGAAATTGTTTCGTTTGAGTCAGCTCGAGTATCTGCCGATGAGAAAAAATTGGCTGCGGAAGAGTTAAATCTCATCCTTAAACGCCGTCGCGCAAATAATTAATTATTTTTCTAATTACGGCGTGTCATTACTTTTATCTCTAATTCCGCTAGTGTTTCAAATATCTGCAATAACACGTTAGAGGAGTTCAGATTGACCATTTTCGATCGTGCCAAGAAGGTATGGAATGCAAACGCTAAGGGCGTGCAGAACACCGTTGAGGCAATTGCAGAAGATGTTAAAGCGGAAGCTGAAGACATCCTGCAGGAAACACAAAAACAAGTAGCAAAAACCGCAACCGCTCTCGAAAGAAAGGCGACCATGGCCGTCAAGACCGCAACAAAGAAGGTAGTTAAGAAAGCTGCCCCAGCAAAGAAGAAGCCAGCTGCTAAGAAGGCTGCTCCTAAGAAGGCAACTGCTGCTAAGAAGCCAGCTGCTAAGAAGGCTGTAGCAAAGAAGGCTGC